>CAYWGR010000037.1:8450-34494 GCA_964458015.1 uncultured Planctomycetaceae bacterium | reverse complement strand
TGGGATTCCGCGTGATTACATACGGCGGCCGGCACTGGCAAAGCCAGTGGCACTCGGTGGTCAGGCAAAGCCAGTGGCACTCGGTGGTCAGGCAAAGCCAGTGGCACTGGGCGTGGGACATTGTCATCCAATCTTGAGAAAGTGATGCAGCAGCGAGGAGAGGCCGCCGTGGAATTGATTCGGCTGGAAGATATTTACAAGACTTACCACTTGGGCGAAGTGGACGTGCCGGTGTTGCGCGGCGTTTCGCTTTCGATTCACCGCGGGGAGATGGTGGCGCTGATGGGTGCGTCGGGGTCGGGCAAAACCACCTTGATGAACATTTTGGGTTGTCTCGATCATCCCACATCGGGCAAGTTTTGGCTCGACGGCGAGGAGATGAGCGAATTGACGCCGAACCAGCGTGCATTGGTGCGGACCGAAAAGCTTGGTTTTGTCTTCCAGAATTTCAATTTGCTGGCGCGAACCTCGGCGTTGCTGAACGTGGTGATGCCGCTTGATTATTCGCTGCATCACCAATCCGCCGTCGAGGGCCGGCAGGAGGCCCAGACGCTGCTGACCCGCGTGGGATTGGCCGACCGGATTCACCACGAGCCGTCGCAGATGTCGGGCGGTCAGCAACAGCGCGTGGCGATCGGCCGTTCGCTGATCAATCATCCGGCGTTGTTGCTGGCCGACGAGCCGACCGGCAACCTGGATTCGCGCACGAGCGTTGAGATTCTGCAGATGTTCCAGCAGTTGAACGCCGAGGGGATCACGGTGGTGCTAGTGACGCACGATTCCAAAGTGGCGGCCTACGCCCACCGAACGATCCACATCGTTGACGGCAAGGTCGAAGGCGAGGAGATCAATCGGCCGGTTGCCGCTGTTTTGGATCATGGATCCGCCGCCGAGTCCAGCTCGACCATGACCAAGCTTCAGGCGGCCATTTCGGGCGTTGCAGAGAAGGCGGCCGAGGTTTCACAGCCTACGGGTGCCGTTTCCGGCAAGACTAAACCGGCCGTATCGTCGCCACGGACCAGAATGGCTTCGCCGTTGCTGCCGGCCACGTGGCGCACGGCGTTGGGGGCTTTGCGACGGAACAAAATGCGGTCGGGGCTATCGGCCCTGGGCGTCATCATCGCGGTTGCCGCGGTGATCGCGATGACCGAGATCGGGCAAGGCTCGAAGGCGTCTCTGCAAAAAGGGATCGCCAGCATGGGCGCGAATACATTGATGATATTTTCAGGATCCCAGTCTACCGGCGGTGTGAGTTTGGGGGCGGGCACGATGATGACGTTGACGCCGCAGGATGCCGACGAAATCGCCAAGCAATGCACGGCGCTGGAGGCGGTGGCCCCTACGGTTCGTGCCCGCTCGCAGATTGTCTACAAGAATCGCAACTGCGTGCCCGAGCAAATCACGGGGACGACGCCCTCGTTCCTGAAGGTGCGAGGTTACGGGGCCATGCTGATGGGCGATATGTTCAGCGATCGCGACGTTCGCAATTGCAGCAAGGTTTGCGTCATCGGTAAAACGATCCGCGACAAGTTGTTCGAGAACGAGTCGCCGTTGAACAAAGAAATCCGGATGAACAACGTGTCGTTCCGGATCGTCGGCGTTTTGGGGCCCAAGGGAGCGAACATGATGGGCATGGATCAGGACAACATCGTGTTGGCCCCGTGGACGACGATTAAATACCGTGTCAGCGGCACGACGTTGACCAATACCAATCAGAGCGGCAGTTCCAGTTCCGACAGCAGTTCGACCAGCGATACGGTCAACACGTTGAGCGATTTATATCCCTCGACGACCTCGTTGTACCTTTCGCGAACGACGACGGAAACGGCCGACACGCCGCAGCCGGTTCGTTTTGCCAATGTCGATCAAATTATCGCGAAAGCGCTTTCGGACACCAAGATCAAAGAAGCCATCGCGCAGATCACGGCGTTGTTGCGCGAGCGGCATCGCTTGCGCGAGGGCGACCTGGACGATTTCAGCATTCACGACATGACCGAAATGTCGAAGATGCTCTCCTCGACCACGCAATCAATGAGCATGTTGCTGTTGGTCGTGGCGATGATTTCGCTGGTGGTCGGCGGCGTCGGCATTATGAACATCATGCTGGTTTCGGTTACGGAACGGACGCGGGAAATCGGTCTTCGCATGGCCGTCGGCGCGCGAAGCCATCATATCTTGCGGCAGTTCTTGGTGGAAGCGATGGTGCTATGCCTGGTGGGAGGCGCGATTGGGATTATGCTGGGCCGCTTTACGTCGATTCTCGTGCGATGGAAGATCCACTGGCCGACGGAAGCTTCGATTTCGGTGATTCTCGCGGCCGTGGCCGTTTCGGCGGGCGTGGGGATCATTTTCGGGTTTTATCCCGCCTGGAAAGCATCGCGATTGGACCCGATCGAGGCGTTGCGATACGAATAAGCGGTGTAAAACGCGGATTCGGACCTGGGATGCACCCGTCAAGGGTTGGAAAGGCGGGATCAAGGTCTGGGGGCTTCGCCATTTCCCCCCTTGTGTTCCGCGCTTCTCAAATTCTTTCAGATATAATAGAATAACCTCCGCTGATTCGTTGAGAATCGGCTTGGCCTTCCCACCTTTCCAAGCTGGCAATTCGGGCGGTTTTTGCTGAAGAACCCATGGCTACCGCGTTTCCCGTCCGCCGTATTCGTGCAGCCATCTTCGAGCGATGGGGAAATCTGCTGTTGTTGTCGTATCTCGCCTTTTTCATTTCAACCGTGGGAAGCGTTTTTTCGGCCGAGGTTTCGATGAATCTGCCAAAAAACATAGGCGGCTGGACGATGTCGGAGGGGCCTCGGAAGATTACGGCCCAAGGCATCTTCGACTACATGGACGGAGCCGGGGAACTGTATCTCGGCTATCATTTCCAGCATCTGGACGTTTACGAATACTCGATGCCCGACGAAGAGAACGTCTTGGTGGAATTGTATTGGATGGAATCGTCGGACGAGGCGTTCGGGCTGCTTTCGGGCGATTGGGGCGGAGATGCAACTGACTTGGGGCAACCGACCGGTGTCGGCGATACCGGCGCCGTTTGGCCCGGGACGCGCGCGCTTTACGGCCGTGGGCTTTTGCGGATTTGGTCGGATCAGCTATACGTTCGAATTTTGGCTTTTCGCGAAACGGAGAGATCGAAGGCCGCGGTGATGGAGCTTGGCCGGGTCGTCGTCAAGGGGCGAGCCAATCCCGCACCGCCGAAGTTGATTTCGGCCATGCCTTTGGCCGGCGATGCGGGATTCAGGTTGCGGGCCGATCGGCTTTGCTATTTTCGTTCGCATTTGGTGCTGAATTCCATTTATTTTTTGAGTACGAACAACATTCTCGAACTGGGGCGTTCGGCCGAGGCGGTTACGGCGACCTACCGATCGCCGGATGCGGAGAAGAAAGTCTCTCCGCGATTGCTGTTGGTGCGCTATCGCGATAAGTCGAGCGCGAGGGCTGCGATTGTTCATTTCGAGAAGGTTTATCTTCCCGAAAAAAAACACACGGCCGTGGAAACTTCCTCGAAATCGCTACATGTATGCGAAATCGAGGATGGTTGGTTGGGCTATGCCTGTGAAGGGCGTTTTGCGGCATTTGTTTTTGAATGTCCCCGCCAGGAATCGGCAGTTCGATTTTTGGAAGATGCGTTTCATAAACTGGATAAAATCGAGGCTTCCCATGAATAATGCACAACGGCCATTGACAAGGCGCGACTTCGTTCGGGGTGCGTTGGGTACGGTCGTCGGCGCGTCGGTTTTGAGCGAGGGGTTTGCGGCAGAGAGTAGGCCGGCGCGGTCTGCTCGCGTCGTCATCGCGCGGGACAAGAATGCCCATAAGAAAGACGATAAGGTGAACCCGATCGTCGTTAAGAAGCTGCTCGACGATGCTTTGTTGCGGCTGACCAACAGTAAAACGATCGAGGGGGCCTGGCTGTCGTTGGTAAAACAAGATGACATCATTGGACTGGTGCCCACGTTTGGGGCGCGCAAACACCGCAATCCGAATCACACACATCAAGAACTGGTTGATGCAGTGAAGGCAAGCTTAGTGGAAGCAGGGATTCCGGAGGATCATATCAGAAACGCGCAGGGCGGTCCTGAATTGGCCAAGGAATGCACGGCACTGATTACCATGCCGGCGCTCAAAGCCCATTGGTTGACGGGCCTGGGCACGGTTTTGAAGACGTATATTATGTATTCCGGGCGTCCGAGCGACTATCACGATGAAAATAACGCCAAATTGGGTGAAATATGGAATCTGCCTTTTGTAAAAGGGAAGACCAAGCTTGTGCTGGTGGATGCGTTGCGCCCTTTATGCGACAAGGGGCCGCAGCCGGATCCGCGTTATATGTGGCCTTATAACGGGCTTTTAGCGGGCTTTGATCCGGTTGCATTGGATACGATAAGCCTTAGAATTATAAATGCCAAGCGCGAGGCGTTGCGCGGCGAGCCTTGGCCGTTGTCGCCGCCTCCGCTTTGCGTGGCGGCCGCCGACAAACGCTATGGTCTCGGCACATGCAAAATGAACGAAATCAAAGTGGAAACCATCGGTTGGACCAAAGACTTGCTCATTTGAGCTAAAGGAAATAGCTATGCGTACTCGATGCGTCGCGATGTTTTTTGCGGTATTGTTCGTTGCGGCAACAGCGTCGGCGGGCGTTTTCTCGCTTCATTGGACGACGGATAAACAGCCGGTTTCGTATCTGCCCGGCGACCGGATGACGTTCAAAATTCAATTGGTCGAAGATGGCAAGCCGATGGCCGACAAAATTCTCAAGTGGCGTCGGACGGGCGATGATCAGAAGACCGCCGAGGGGCAGTCCGTTAGTTCGGCAACGCAACCGACGGAAATCGTCACATCGCTCGATAAGCCGGGCTTTGTGCGCATTGAAGTCACGGTTTTCAACCAGGACGGGTCTTCCGTGAAGGACGCCAACGGCACGCCGCTTCGGTTTGAGGGCGGCGCCGGTGTTGAACCGATGAAGCTGGAAGGCTATCCGGAGCCGGCCGATTTCGACGCTTTTTGGAAGGCCCAAAAAGCGAGGCTTGCCAAGGTTCCAGTTGAAGCTCATCTTATTAAAGTTGCTTCTCCCACCCCGAAATTTCGGGTTTTAGACGTGAAGATCGACTGTGCCGGCAGCAAGCCGGTCTCGGGGTATTTCTCGAAGCCCAAAAACGCCAAGCTGAAGTCGTTGCCCGCCCAAGTTACATTCCGGGGCTACGGAGTGGGCGGGGCGGACCCTGAATGCGTTGACGGCACGATGGTTTTGCAGATCAACGCCCACGGGATTGAAAATGGAAAATCGCCGGAGTTTTATCGAGCGCTCCAGGAAGGCGATTTGAAGGAGTATGCCTTCAACAATGTGGAGAATGCGAAGCCGGAGACGGCCTATTTTAACGGCATGATGTTGCGCGTTATGCGTGCTTTGCAGTTCATCAAGTCGCGTCCGGAATGGGATGGCAAGACGCTGGTTGTCGTCGGCGGCAGCCAGGGTGGGCTTCAGGCGGTCACTGCCGCGGCTTTGGACCCTGACGTCACGAAATGTTTGGCCTATAAGCCTTGGTGTGCGGATCTTGGCGGGATCAAACTTGGACGGCTGCGCGGTTGGAGGCCCGACTATGCCGATGGGCTGGGATACTATGATATCGTCAACATGGCGAAGCGTGTTCGATGTGAGACATTCGTCAATGCGGGGCTTGGCGACTATGTTTGTCCTCCTTCCGGCATTTCCATTCTCTACAACAATATCAAGGCCCCGAAGACGATTGAATACATTCAAGGCTCCACGCACGGTTACGACCCGCCGAACCCGACGAAGCAAGTTTTAACCAGCAAGTAGAAGCATTTCCTTCGTTTGAAGTCCCCGGTTCTTGTATTCCAACTTGGGAACTAGGGATCCTGCTTGGCGTTCCGAAGCCGGAGCTTGGGAACGAGATTCGAGATTAATTACGAGATTCGAGATTGAATTAGAAAACTATTGAGAGAATCATCATGCACCGAACAACATGGCTTTGGCTTCTTGGTTTGATTTTGTGGCAAAATGCGACAGGCAGGGCCGATGATTTGCCGCCTTCGCACTCGGTTAAGCCGGAATTGTATGCGACGGGCTTTGAATTTGCGGAAGGTCCGACGCTGGACGATGTGGGCAATCTTTATGTGGTCAACTATCGCGGCAACGGAAAGATCGGTCGGATCATGGCCGACGGAACCGCTTCGGTTTATTGTGATCTACGTCAAGCATCGCCCGTCGCGGGGCGTCAGCCGCAGGCCAATGGACTGAAAATCGACCGCGCGGGGAATCTGCTTGTTGCCGACGCCGGCGGGGGCCGCGTTTTGCGGATTCCGCGTGTCGAAACGGGCAAAACGCCGACCGTGGAAGTGCTGGCTTCCGGTTTCGAGGGCAAGCCGTTTGATGCACCCAATGACGTGGCTTTGGATTTGGCGGGGAATATCTATTTCTCGGATCCAGGCAGCTCGAATGCCCAGAAACCTACCGGCTCGATCTATCGCTATGAGACCAAAACAGGAAAGCTCGCACGACTTGATACCGGGCTGGCGTTTCCCAACGGTTTGGCTGTTACGCCGGATCAGAAGCATTTTTGCCTGGCCGAAAGTGCACGCTACCGGCTGTTGATTTATGATCTCGCTCCCGGCGGACAGGTTTCAAACCGCCGCACGTTAATTGATTTTCCGCAGAAAACCGAGGGACAAATCATCGGCGGGCCGCACGATCCGGATGGCATGGTTTTCGATGCCGCCGGTCGGCTTTATGTCGGCATGTGGTCGGGTGGGGTGATTAACGTTGTCGAGGTTCCCTCGGGCAAGTTGCTGCGGCAATACGATGCCGGCGGGTCGAGAGCCACCAATTGTCACTTTTTCGGCGGATATCTTTATACGACCGTCGCAGCCAAAGAAGCCGTTTTTCGCTTGAAATTGGGCGTCGAAGGGTTCAATTACCGCCCATGAAAACGATTATTCTCGGCCTTGGCAATCCGTTGATTACCGATGACAGTGTTGGGCTGCGCGTCGTGGAAGCCCTGAAACCCTTGTTGGCCGACCAACCCGACATCGAGGTTTCGGAAGACTACTGGGGCGGCTTGCGGTTGATGGAGCGTCTGATCGGCTTCGATCAGGCCATTGTGGTCGATGCAATTCAAACGGGAGCGCCCCCGGGCACGATCCATCTGCTAACGGCCGACGGAATCTCGACGCAGCGGAGCGCTTCGGCGCATGACGTGAATCTGGCGACGGCCTTGGAATTCGGGCGTCAGGCGGGAGCGAAATTGCCTGAAAACGCTCGGATCCAGCTTGTGGGCATCGAGGCGGAAGATGTTTTGACGTTTTGCGAGCGTTGCACGCCGGCTGTTGAGGTGGCGATACCCCAAGCGGTGGGTGCTGTGCTAAAAATTCTTGGGAAGCAATAGAAACTGCCTTCATCGCGGTTGCATAGGCCTTAAGTTGTCTCCTGTGTTGCCTGGTATGCCTATGTTATCGCATGCCGTGCCCGCCCGTAGGGGTGTTATAAAAATAATGTTTATATTTGTTTGTAAAACAGGGTTGAAACAACGGAAAGATGACGAAAAAAACCATAAAAAAATGTGGTATTTGTTCTCCAAACGCTTGACGTAAATGATGTTATCGCTACAATCAGGGACAAGTGTATGGTCCTTCTCTCTAGGGTCATAAAGTTCTAATTTCATAGGCATTCTAATAATCGGGCGAAATTGCCCAGGAGGCAGCGGTGAGGTCCCAAAAAGTGATGAGCCGCGCACTATTGTGCGCCGGTAGTGTTTTTGCACTTTTTATGTGGTCTTCTTGTATAGGCTTGGCTGCCGATTACAAGTTCTTCGATGACTACGGCGACTTTACCGCTGGAAACCTCAACTTCAAAGACGTCACGGAAGCTTCCTTGACGAATTCTCATGCCGTTTATGGATCGCCCACGGTTTCTGGGGATTCTATTTCATTTGATCTTGAAGGCGTTGGCGCTTTTAATATCAAGGAGGAAGACGGTGGTTTTGATTTTGTTGACGGTCAATTAACAGTGACCTTTGACGCCAAGGATGGGGCCGCGATACATAAAGTCGCGGTTTCCGAGTACGGCGACTATTCTTTGTTCGGCAAGGGAACTTCGGATACCAGCATTTCCGTTGGTATCGGCGCGATGCTGCGTATCAGCGAGATCAACGGCGTCTCCGTTAACCCGTTCACGGTGCAGCTAGACACCAATGTGGACCGTGATCTCGTCAGCAACAAGGGACTTGCGCAGGTATGGAGCGGATTATTGAACTTTGACGTGGACAAGATCGTTGCCGACAAGGGCTATACAGGCAGCGCTACGATGGCCACCTTGACCTTCGACAATGCCTTGTATGCCTTTAGCGAGGCTAAAACGGGCGCTTATGTTGCAAAGAAGATGGTTGATATCAATGTCACAACGGACGCGAGCCCCGTGCCGGAACCGGGTACTTTCGCCTTGGCCGGCATGGGCCTGATAACATTGCTTGGATATGTTTGGCGCAAGCGGCGAGCCTAAAGTCGGGCTTATTCATGCCAAATGATGCAATATCAAGGGGCAAACCGGAACGACCGGTTTGCCCTTTCTGCTAGAGGGCCGCTTCTTTGTCCGCAAAATCCGTAAGACGAGCCATTCTTATTATCGCGATCATTGCGGTTGCAGTCTGGTTGTTGCATGGCCCTTTTCTTCAATATGTGGCAGCGTTGCTTATCGTTGATCAGCCGGATGGTGATTATCAGTCCGTCTGTATCGTTTCTCGATTAGGCTGGCCGATGGATGATGAGATCTATGATACGGCTGCGGAGCTTCATCGTGCGAATCCTTCATGCAAGATGTTGCTGGTAGGGCCGCCCGCCAATCGCATGAATGAAATCGGGATTGTGCCGACCTTCGAAAAGATCAGCCGCCGCGAGTTGGCAGTGCGAGGCGTGCCGGAGTCTTCGATTTCCGTGATCCACGGCAAGAAATACGGTTTTGGGGCCGCCATTCAAGCGATTCAGCCTCAACTCAATAGGCATCCTCGTGATTCCGCGGTGTTCCTTTGCGGTCGTTTTGAAAGTGCACAAATGCGTTTCTTGTTGGATCGCATTCTTGAGCCGGATCAGGCTGATCGGGTAAAGGTGCATTGTATACCCAGTAAAGTATGTGATGAAACGAACTGGTGGAAGAGCCGTGGCGGATATAAAAGTTTTGGCGGCTATTGGCTAAGACAATTGTTTCAATGGTGCGGCGGCGGTTGGGATGCTCCGACTTGTTGTTCGGCCGACGACTATGAGCGTAAAGTGCTGGAGTCCTTTTCGGAGGATACGCCATGAGTCGCCGCGGGTTGATTTGCATTCTTTGTTTCGCGTGCATCGCAGTCGTTTTCCTTTGGGCCTTTCATCGTTGTTTGCTGCGGGGAATGGGCGATTGGCTTGATGTGGGCGAACGTCCGCGATCGGCTGACTATGTGATGGCGCTCGCCGGTGATGATACGGCGCGTCCGTTTACGGCAGCCGCTTTGATCCGGGCCGGTTATGCGCGATGTGCGGCGGGAGCACATATCGCTGACAATCCCGACGTTTCCGTCCGCGTTCTGCCGCCCAGCCACGAAAACCTCCGCCGCATCTTGATGTGGTATGGCGTGCCGGAGAAGGATATTTTTATATTGCCGGGCGAAGCCAAAACTACTTTTGATGAAGCCGCGGCGTTGGCTGTTTTTCTAGAGGGGCGTCCGAATGCCAAGGCGCTGGTTGTGACAAACGATTATCATACGCGGCGAAGCCGGTGGATCTTTGCCGGAGTATTCGGCAACCGCGCCGATCAGATAACGTTCGTATCCGCTCCCACCGATGTTTTTCCTCTCGACCGCTGGTGGCAATATGAAGAGGGCTTCACCGCTATTATTACCGAGTATGCGAAGCTGGCGTTTTACATCGTTCGCTACGGCCGCTTTGTTTACTGGTTGGCTGCCTTGGGCGTGCTGGCGTTGGCCGTCGTTTGCGTGAGACGAGCTTATTCGAGATGAAAATCGAGGATGCCGCGTGCTTTCGGTTCCACGACGCGGGTTAGCGTGGTCGCGGAGTTGTATTTCGGGGGAATGAGATCCACACGTTCGGGATATTTCACCCCCATGGCGCCATCGATGGTTTTACCGGTTTCCTTCATTGCCGTGATGCGGATTTTCTTTTCGCCGGCAAGCGTAGACACTTGATAATTGCCGTCTTCGATCTTTCCAAACGCGGCCGGGGCGACATTTATGGCATCGGCGAAGACAATCTCGCCCTTGGAGATCGGTTTGCCTTGATAAGTGACGCTACCGGTAACGACACAGATGCTTGGCTGATTGTTGCAGCCCGCCAGACAGAGGATTGTGAAAATGAGAGTGCCGATATTTTGCCTGGAATGATCCATGTCAACTCCGTCGATGACTTTGGGATATCGGGCAGGTGTCAGTATTCGCCGACCACTAGGCCGTCTTGGGAACTTCCTAGATTGCGCCAAGTGGTTAGATCAATCGAATTGTTGACGAAGTGAATGGAACCGTCGCAGAGTGCGACGTTGACGCCGCCGGGATGGGTGCTGCGTGCCGAAAGGTTTTTCGGCGTTGAGCCTGTATCGTAACCAGACTCGGAGGCACAAGGCATACCGAGGGACTCGGCTCCCGCGGGATCAGGGCACCAAACGCCCATGATGTAGTCGGGAACGGCAGTGTTGGGGGATTCGTGGGTCGTAATGCCTGCATGGTGGCCGTACCAGATCAAACCGCGCAGGTCTGAATTCCTTTCGGCATCGGAGCCTGTAAACTGTCCTTGCCGGACTTCGGCCAACATCAGAGTGTTGCTGGTTCCGTCGCGGATAGCGCTGAAATTGACGACCGGGATTTTCGTCGAGCTGTTTTCCTCGTAGTAGAACGGCGCGCCGTGGAAGGTGACGCCGTTCAACGGTGAAACGTGAAATACTGAAGTGTTTCCTAAATTCACGGCATAGTTGAAGTTGGCCATCTTATAGTCGGAGCCTCCCCAGGAGGATCGCGTGGGCGTGTCGCTGGGACAGATATGCGTTGGGATCGAAAGCCGGCAAAGCGTGATATTGGGCTCGTCGCAATAGCGTTTTGTTTCATCCCATGCGACTGCGATGCCGGTTTGTTCGATGAACGGCAGCGTCATTTTAGGCCATCCTCCGCACGCCCAGGTCGAGGCGGCGAAGGGCAGCGCGTTATGCGCGCTGTGGTAATTGTGCATGGCCAATCCGAGCTGTTTCAAGTTGTTGCCGCATTGCAGGCGGCGAGCGGCTTCCCTTGCGCTTTGCACGGCCGGCAACAACAATGAAATTAAGATGCCGATGATGGTAATCACCACCAAAAGCTCCACCAAGGTAAATGCCCTTGATGGTGATGCCGTGGGAGCTCGGTTAAGGATGGTCATTCTTATTACCCCCTTGTACGTTTTCCAGGATTTATTTGCCGGTCGTGCTTCCTTGCGAAGCGGCAAGCGGTTTGTTCTCGGCGGCAGAAACTTGTTGGACGGCCTACTTGAATACTTGGTGAATCCCTCGCTCATTTTGTGATACGCAGTTCGATAATCGTATCGAGAGGATTGCGATCCGCCTTGGCCACGGCGACCTCGACGGATTGATCCGACTGTTTCACCGTGACAGTGCCGCCGGTCAAAACGGAGCTTTGGGCGATTTTTTCGGGAATCGGCGGCAATTTCAGTGAATCTCCGTTCCAATTCAGAACATGGAGATAGAAGATGTTGCCTTTTTGGGTTGCGCCGCCCCAGGAGCCGTTATGCCAGGGCCCGCCGCGCGTGCCGTAGATGCTTTCGCCATACTTGGCCATCCATTGTCCCATCTTTTTCAAGACGGTGACTTGCGCTGGATCGATGGTTCCGTTGGGCAAGGGGCCGATGTTGAGCAGGAGGTTGCCGTCGCCGGTTGCGGTTTGAACGAGCATTTGCACGCATTCTTCAAAGCTGCGCGTTCGACCGTTGGGCCGATAGGACCATCCGCCCCCGTCCTTGCATTCGGTCATCGTCATGCACGATTCCCAATTGCGCTCGGTTTGGAACTTGCCGATCTGTTGCTCCGGTGTATCGTGATCGCCGCGTGTGAGCCGAGCAATTTCGGGCGTGGGTTGATCGTTGGTTTTTTGGAAGAAGGCCGCCGCCCGGTTGTTGATGACGATGTTGGGGTTCAATTGACGGATCGTGCCGAAGAGTTCCTGGAATCGGTAATCCGACCAATTGCCGGCGACGTGATCGAACCAAAGCACGTCTACTTGGCCGTAGTTTGTCAGTAATTCGCGTATTTGACCATGATAGAAATCATTGTATTTTGCATTGCCGTCTTTAAGATAGTCGGGATGGGTCCAGTCGCGGGTCGAGTAGTACCAGCCGAGTTTCAGGCCGTGTTTGTGTGCGGCAGCGGCGATTTCCTTGCAGAGATCGCGCTTGAAGGGCGTAGCGGCGATGCTGTAGTCGGTTCGGAGTTTGGTGGGCCACATGGAAAATCCGTCGTGGTGCTTCGCGACGAAGACGACGTATTTCATTCCCGCCTCTTTAGCAAGTTGCATCCATTGGTCGGCGTTGAATTCGGTGGGATTGAACTGCTTGTAGAGATTGTCGTACACTTCGGGCTTTTGAACCTGCTCCGCGCCGCCGATATCGAAGGGGTGGCCGATGCGCGACCAACTGATTTCCTTGCCGGATACGCTGGAGGGGCCCCAATGGATGAATAGACCGAATCGGGCATCGCGCCACCACGCCATGCGCTGGTCGCGTTGTTGGGGCGTCTCGTTCAACAGGGCGTCGGCTGCCGCTTTGACGGCGGGATCAAGCTCGGCAGCGAGGGCACCGGTTGATGTGTCCCGAGTTAAGCTTGCCGAGACGCATAAAACAGCGGCGATTGCGAAATTGCAGGCAGATCTCATCAGAAGTTCCTCATGGTTGATGCAGCTTGTTTTCAGTTGTGATTGCGGTGCGATTGGGGAAGGCTTGGCAGTCGCTTTCCCCAATCGCATTTTTTCCATATTTAATTATTATTTACGACTGCGCCAGGCGTAGGCCACGAGGCCGCAGATCGCCATACCAACTAACACTAACGACGAAGGCTCGGGGATAGGAGATGTCGTTACTTGAACCGACAATGTTTGGGTGAAGGGCGACATCATCGGCGACATCGATTTGTTAAGAGAGATGTCTGGGTTGGAATTATTAACGGAAAACAGAATGACCGGGCCGCTGCCATCCCATTCGGCGACACTGGCATTTCCCACGCTTGTCGTTCCATCAACCCATCCGAAAGTATATCCCTTTTCGATGGTTGTGCTGCCGCTTACGAGTCCGAACGCGAAGGTTTGCACGCCGGAGGCATCATTGGTCCGAGTCGTCCCCAAGCCGGTGATGGAATAGTTGTTCGTTTCAGAATCGTATTTGGCGATGAAGGGCGTGATGCTTCGCCCTTCGGTGCCGGCGGTTTTGTTGTAGAATCCCCACGTGCTGACTTGTTGTGCGGTGGTAAGGGCATCGAAAAACGATACCGGCAGGCCCCAGATATCGCCGATGGTGGTGTTGGGCTCACCCCTGGCAATTAGATCGTAACCAATCGTATCTGCCTGCATTTGAGGGGATGCGGCGGCAAATACGCCCGCGGCTAGAAGGGCCAACGCAAAAATTCGTTGCGATTTCATCACATCTGTCTCCTACGGTTCGGGATGGAAAATGCCGGACGGGCGACCGAACCATTTCTTTTCCACTGTCCGGCAATCAATTAGTGCCACTCTTCCTGTTTCTTATTGTTTATTCACCGGCAAATCGACCGTGGTTGATACGCCGACATTTTTATCCAAGTATAAGAGGATTGTTCCATCGGCATTCGTGACGATGGAGCCCGGTTTGCCTTCGGAGAGATCGTCGCGATAGCGCCACACCTTTCCGTCGATGTTGACTTCACCTTGACGTTGCAGAAACAACGAGAACAGCGAGGACGCCTGACGCTGGCCATAACGCAACGCGGGATGGATTCCCAGTTGGTAAATTGCCGCAACGCGGATTTCGGGCAATGCTATGCGCCAATAGCCGAGGTCGTCGATCGAGCCTTGGAAATAGTACAGCTCGACAAAGCCGGCTCCCAAGTCGGCAAGGTCGGCTCCGATACTCAGTTTGTCTTGGAGCTGCATGGCGTGGGTTGCGCCTTCGCCATCGGGACTGCCATCGACGTAGAGTCGCACATGTTCGTATTCGCGCACCATGGCGACATGCCGCCATTGACCCGTGGCAACCATGCTTCTGCTGGTAACGCCCCGCCAGTCATCGGTGAAATCGCCATATTGGAGCAGCCCTTGAGATATTCTGAACTGTGCGGATCTTGCGAGGCCGCCCCAGCCGAGGATTTCGAGAGCTTCCCCGCCAGTTGTTGTCGTCTTGATCCAACCGGCGACGGTGAAGTGAAGATCGGGCCGGAAGTAGGGCAATTCGACATAGGCACGATCGCGGAGCTGTAGTGCATTGGGGCCCAAGATGCCGGGCTGCAAGGTTGGTTTGTTGACGGCCGTGCCGTGGGCCGAGCCTACGGCGTCTTTCAGGTCGTCGTCGAAGGTCCACAGATGAGCCAAGTTGCTGGAGATGGGTTTTGCTAACTTCCGCACGAATGTAGGTGCTTCGATCGCTGGCTTTTGAATTACGGTGATTTTGGTTTTATCGATGCCTGCCGACTGGCCTGCTTTCAGATGGACTGGTTTTGCAGCATTGGTAACATCCTTGGTTGAGGCAATCACTTCGCCGGTAAAGACCGTTACATGCGACAGGCCCTCTTTCGACACTTCCACGCCGAACTCGGTGCCGAGGTCGGTTACCACGGCAGTTGGTGTTCGCACGGCGAACAGGGGGGCGGAGGATTGGGATTTATGATTTATGATTTCTAATTTATGATTTGCAGTCTCTGACCCCTGACCCCTGAACTCTGACCTCTCTTTGCTGGCCACTGACCACTGACCACTGGCCACTTCTTCCCTACTCTCCCCTCTCCCCTCTCCTCTCTTCTCTAATTTCGCGGTGAGCTTGCCGACGGAGAGGTAACCTCCGGCGCGGGAATCGACGTGGTATGTGACGGGCCCTTGAAGTATGACTTTGGCGCCGGTGTCGTAGCTTATTTCCATTAGGCCGGAAGCTAGGGCATACTTGCGGCCGAGGGGAACGTTGGCGTCGAGGACGGTGGATGTTTGGACGTCGGCCCATTGCACATCGACCATGCCTGTCACGCGGCCGATGAATTCCAAGCGATCGTTGGCTGCCGAATTGGTTGTTTTGTCGAGGGATGTTGCCGGCCGATCTTTGAAGGCCATCGGGTGCGGAATATCCACTTGGTAGAACCATGCGCCGAGCGCGCCCAAAAATATTACCAAGATGGCGAATAAATTGGAAAATAGGAAGGGATGCGCGACGTAGAAGGGCGAGGGAACCGGAGCGAGGGGCGATAAGGAATCGGATGTGTCGAGGAGGATGGGAGGCGGGATGTTGGAAATATGGAGTTGTTGATTTGGGATTGGGGATTTGCAGATTTCTGATCTCTGCATTTCGAGCTTATAAACATCCGCCGTCGGTTTCTTTTCAGAGGCGAGGATCAAAGCGCCGTGGAGTGAAACGTAGTCGAGATAATAGCGGCAGGCGTCGTCGTCGGCCAAAAGCAAAGATTCGAGGCGTTCCAAAACGGTCGGTTCCGGATCATTTTCGCAGGCGGCGTCGATCAGGTCGCGCAGGCTGTTTTGTTGCGAAGGGCTGAGCGTCATTCGTGCTCCTCCCGGCGCATGGCGCGTTCGATGCATTCGTGCAGGGAGCGGCGGATGCGAACCACGGCTTTGTAGACGGCGGCCACACTGCGGCCTACCTCGGCTGCGACCGAGGCGGTCGTTGCGCCGGGTTGATAACGGCGCTCGATCAGGTCGCGATCTTGGGTGTTGAGCTGTTCCTTGCAATGGTCGAGCGCTTCGATTGCTTTCGGCGGTTGATCGGGGGCGGCAATGGCCACGTGGGTCAAGCGATCCATCAGTTCGGGGCTGAACCGCAACCGCTGGCGTCCGTGCCGTTCCTGCAATGCTTTTACTTTGTTGTAGGCCACCTGAAACGCCCAGGCGCGGAAGTCGCTGCCGGGTTGGAACTCGTCGAACTTTCGCCAGAGAACGAGATTGGTTTCCTGGAGCACTTCCTCGGCGTCGGCCCGATTAGGGACCAGCGACAAAATGAACAGATGCACCCGCTGCTGGTACTGGGTGACCAGTTGGACGAACAGTTCCGCTTTTTCGGGTGCAATCATGACGGTCGATGGATGGAAAAATGCCGCGTTTGGGAACAATGCTCCCTATAGCCGAGTATAATTACGGCCCTGGACGAATGCGAAAGTCTCGTCGGCCTGTAGTTAATCCGGCGAAGGGGCAAAAGTTGGAAGGGGAAAAGGAGGAGTGGGCAGTTTTTTGAGTAATTGCCCCGTTATTGCGAGGTATGGGGGGCGTCGCGGACGCACCCATTGCGATCTGTGGGAGGTAGGAGATGGTGCGTCGCGGACGCACCCTACAGGTGAGATGGTGTGTCGCGGAGGCACCCATTACGGGCTATGAGAGGCAGGAGATGGTGCGTCGCGGACGCACCCATTGCGAGCTATGGGAGGTAGGAGATGGTGTGTCGCGGACGCACCCTACGGATGGCGGTGTGGTGCGTCGCGGACGCACCCTACAGGTGAGATGGTGTGTCGCGGACGCACCCTACTGGTGGGGTGGCAGATGAGGCGTCGAGTTGTTTTAGTGTGAAGTTACACCACTTTGCGCGGGGTGTACTTGGTGTGCAGCAAGTGGTGCGATTTTTCGCCAAGGGGCTTGCCGAGGAATTCGGCGTAGAGTTTGGCCAAGTCGGGGTTTTCGTGCGACTTGCGGAGCTTTTTGCCTTCGTCCTCGCGGAAGATGGCCTCCATGCGGGCTTGGCGCACTTGGTTATTGGTGAAGCGCGGTTGTCCGCCGCCGCCGATGCAGCCGCCGGGGCAGGTCATCACTTCGACGAAGTGGTACTGCTTCTCGCCCGAGCGAGTCGAGGCGATGACGCGCTGGGCGTTGCCGAGTCCGTGAGCCACGGCCACATTGAGCGTTGCGCCGTCGAGGAAACTCCATTCGGGCTTCACGCCTTCGATCTTGAGCGAAGCTTCTTTGACGCCATCCAGGCCGGCGATGGGAGTGACATGCAGGCCGTCGAAGGGCAACTCGCGACCGGTGACGATTTCGTAGGCGGTGCGCAGCGCGGCTTCCATCACGCCGCCGGTGTTGGCAAAGATGTCGGCGGCCCCGGTCGAGAGTCCCAGCGGGGCATCCATCTCTTCGTCTTCGAGGCTGTTGAAATCAATGCCTGCCGCGCGGATCATCTTGCCGAGCTCGCGGGTAGTCAGCACGATATCGACGTCGCGGGCGCCGCTGACGTCCATTTCCGGCCGCTGGCACTCGAATTTTTTCGCCGTGCAAGGCATGACCGAGACCACAACGATTTGCTCGGGGCGTTTGCCCAATTTTTCGGCGTAGTAGGTTTTCGCGACGGCTCCGAACATTTGCTGTGGCGACTTGCAGGTCGAAAGGTTCGGCAGCAAGTCGGGATGGTAATACTCCATGAACTTGATCCAGCCGGGCGAGCAACTGGTGAACATCGGCAGGGCGACCTGCTGTTTTTCGACCAGGGCTTTTTTCAGCCGCATGAGCAGCTCGGTGCCCTCTTCTAAAATCGTGAGGTCGGCGGCGAAATTCGTATCGAAGACGCCGCGGAAGCCGAGCCGGTGCAAGGCGGCCACCATTTTGCCGGTCACGAGCGTGCCGGGCGGATAGCCGAAGCATTCGCCAAGCGCCGCGCGAATGGCCGGGGCGGTTTGGACGATGACGTGGTTGTCGGGTTTGTCCAAGGCCTTCCAAACCTCTTCCGTCTGATCTTTTTCGGTGATGGCCCCGACGGGACACACCGCCGCGCATTGTCCGCACTGCACGCAGGCGACCGATTTCAGGTCGTGATTGAACGCCGGGCCGATTTCCGTTTTGAAACCGCGGTTTTGCGGGAAAAGTGCTCCGACATGCTGCGTTTCCATGCAAACGCTTACGCAGCGGCGGCATTTGATGCACTTGCCGCTGTCGCGCACCAATGCGGGAGTCGAGGAGTCGATCCGCTTGTGGGTTTTTTCGCCGTCGTAACCGATATCGCGGATGCCTAGCTCGGCCGCGAGCCTTTGAAGCTCGCAATCTTCGTTGCGGTCGCACGTTTGGCATTCGCCGTTATGCTCGGAAAGCAGCAGTTCGACCACGGCCTTGCGCGCCTCGCGCACGCGGCGAGTGTTGGTGAACACCTTCATGTCCTTGGTGACCGGCATCGAGCAAGACGCAACCAGATTCCGCGCGCCTTCGAGCTCGACCACACAGACGCGGCAGGCGCCGATGGCTTGCAGCCCTTCGACGAAACACAACGTCGGGATGCGGATGCCGGCCTTTTTCGAGGCAGCAAGGATGGTCGTGCCTTCGGGCACTTCGACGGAGATATTGTTGATTGAAAGAGTAATCATAGCGAGTGGCTAGTGGTTAGTGGTTAGTGACTAGTGGCTAGTATTCTTTATGGCCACAGTTTTCAATGCGTCGAAGCCCCTTCCGCATGGTTTACGACACAGCGTTTTCCGTAATCGCAACGCAGGCAGCGGGCGGCCTGACGAACGGCCACGGCTTCGCGCCAGGGCTGCTCGACTTCGTCGAAATTGTTCCGCCGCCGTTCGACGGGGATCAAATTCAATTTTTCGCGCGGGGAGTCCGACGGTTCGGCATCCGGATCGAAGGCCGTGTTGACTTCATGGTCTTCACGCCAGAAGGCGTGGCTCTTACCGGTAAGGTAGACGTCGATGCCGACGGCCGCGCGTTCGCCGGCCGCGACGGCCTCGACCACGGACGATGGGCCCGTGACGGCATCGCCGCCGGAGAAGATCCATTTTTCCGAGGTTTGGCCCGTCACCGGGTTGACGGCGATGAATGCCTGATTGCGCGTTTCGAGCGAGACGCTGTTGCAGATACTTTGCATTTCGAGCGTTTGTCCGATGGCCACCAACACGTGGTCGGCCGGGATGACGAAGGCGTCGCCGCCTTCCTCGGGACGACGGCGGCCGGAACGGTCGAACTCGCCGAGCCGCATCGGAATGCACCGGATGCCGGCGACGCGCTTGCCTTCCAGAACGACTTCGATGGGGGCGGTAAGCAAGCGGAGGCCGACGCCTTCATGCTCGGCCTCTTCGATTTCTTCTTCGTAGGCGGGCATGGCTTCACGGCTGCGGCGATAGACGACCGTTACCTTCTCCGCACCCAAACGCAGGGCGGTTCGAGCGGCGTCGATGGCCGAGTTGCCGCCGCCGATGACGACGACGTTTTTGCCTACGGGCACCGAGCCGCGCAAATTATACGTGCGCAGGAACGAGAGGGCGTCGGTAATGCCTTCGGCATCCGAGCCGGGCATTCCAAGCCCCACGCCGCTGGGCGCGCCGACGCCAAGGAACAGGGCGTCGTAGCCTTCGGCCCGCAAGCTCTTCAGCGTCACATCCTTGCCGAGCGCCATGTTCGTGAAGATTTCGACGCCCATGTGCTCGATCATGCGGACTTCGCGAGCGACGATTTCGCGGGGCAGGCGGTAGGCGGGAATGGCCTGGACCAACATGCCGCCGGGACGCGGTTCGGACTCGAAAATCTTGGGGCGATAGCCCATGCGCGCGAGGAAATAAGCACAGGAAAGGCCCGCGGGGCCGGCCCCGACGACGGCGATTTTGCGACGTGCGTTCTGCTCGTCTTCGCGGACTTCGGGCAGTTGGACGGTCACTTCTTGATCGACCATGAATCGCTTGATGCCGCGGATCGACACCGGCGCGTCGAGCGTCGAGCGGCGGCATTTGTCTTCGCACGTGTGGAAGCAAACGCGCGAGCAAATCGCCGCGAGGGGGTTGCGCTCGCGATGGAGCCGCAAGGCTTCGGCATAGCGTTTTTCGGCCACCAACGACACGTAACCGGGAATATCGACATTGGCGGGGCAAGCGCTGGAGCAGGGCGCGTAAACCAGCGAGGGGCACACGCCCGCGCGGCAATGCTTGTCGCGGATGTGTTCGATATATTCGTGGCCGAAGTGGCGGATCGTCGAAAGCACGGGGTTGGGCGCGGTTTGGCCCAAGCCGCAAAGCGAGGTGTCTTTGATCATTTCGCCGAGGTCGATCAGCCGCTCTACGTCGGCTTCCTCGCCGCGTCCTTCGCAGATGCGGTTGAGGATTTCCAA
Source organism: uncultured Planctomycetaceae bacterium (assembly GCA_964458015.1). Lineage (GTDB taxonomy): Bacteria > Planctomycetota > Planctomycetia > Pirellulales > Thermoguttaceae > CAYWGR01. The sequence goes on along the minus strand of CAYWGR010000037.1, from coordinate 14,190 downwards.
CATGCGTTTCGTGCCTACCCGGCAGGGCACGCACTTGCCGCACGATTCTTCTTGAACGAATTCGATAAAGAAACGGGCGACGTCGACCATGCAGCTATCTTCGTCCATGACGATCAAGCCGCCGGAGCCCATGATGGCGCCTAGTTCGGAAAGCGACTCGTAATCCAAAGGCACGTTCAAGTGCTGCTTGGGAATGCAACCGCCCGAGGGACCGCCGAGCTGAGCGGCTTTGAATTCCTTGCCGCTGGGGATGCCGCCGCCGACGTCGTAGATCAGATCGCCCAAGGGCATTCCGACGGGGACTTCGACCAGGCCGGAGTTTGTGAGGGCGCCGGCGAGTGCGAAGTCCTTGGTGCCTTTGCTGCGTTCGGTGCCGTAGGAGGCATACCAATCGCCGCCCTTGAGAATGATGGCGGGCACGTTGGCGTAGGTTTCGACGTTGTTGAGAACGGTGGGCTTGCCCCAGAGACCTTGAACGGCGGGGAACGGTGGCCGTGGGCGGGGTTCGCCGCGATTGCCTTCGATCGAGGTGAGCAGCGCGGTTTCTTCGCCGCAAACGAACGCGCCGGAACCCATGCGGATTTCGAGGTCGAAATCGAACTTCGCGCCGAGGATGTTTTTACCCAACAGCCCGCGCTCTTTCGCTTGGACCAAAGCGATTTTGAGCCGTTCGACGGCCAGGGGATACTCGGCGCGGACGTAGATATAGCCCATCGTAGCGCCGACTGTGTGGGCGGCAATTGCCATGCCCTCGATGATGCTATGGGGGTCGCCTTCCAAGACGCTGCGGTCCATAAATGCGCCGGGATCGCCTTCGTCGGCATTACAGACGACGAACTTTCGGTCGCCGCGCGCTTCACGTGTGAATTTCCATTTGCGCCAGGTGGGGAAACCCGCGCCGCCGCGACCTCGTAGGCCGGAAGCACGCATGGTTTCGATGACGGCTTCCGCATTGTTTTGCTCGAGTACCTTGGCCAAGGCGAGATAACCGTCGTTGGCGATATAATCTTCGACGGCCAAGGGGTCGATCGTGCCGCAGTTGCGCAAGACGATTTTCTTCTGGCGTTTGAAGAAATCCATGTCGGCGACGTTGGACACGGGGCGGCCGTCGGGCCGCTTGTGAATCAGCCGCTCGACGACGCGGCCGCGGACAAGATGTTCGCTGACGATTTCCTTCACGTCTTGCGGCTGGAGTTTTTCATAGAAAACGTCGTCGATCACCATCACGGGGCCGCCGGAGCAGGGGCCTTGGCAGCCGGTCCCGATGATCGAGAATTTATCCTTGATTTGGCGGTTGTCCAGTTCTTTTTCGAGGGCGTCGAGAACCTTCTGCGCGCCCGAGGCGATGCAACTGGCGCCCATGCAGATGCGGATTTGTTTATGGCCTTTGGCGGCCTTATCCGTTTTTTCCTTGCGGACGGAATTTTGGAGTACGGAGAGTTCTTTAGCGTTAGCGATAATCTGCGTCATTCTTCATTCGCTCCCTTGCCGTCGGCGGCGATCGTTTCCTGCTGGCGGTATTGATCCAGAATTTTAGCCAACCGGGCCGGCTTTACCCGTTGATGCACATCTTCGTCGATCATGATAACCGGCGCCATGCCGCAGGCGCCGAAGCAGCGGCCCACGTCGAGCGAAAATAACCGATCGGAGGTGGTTTCGCCGACTTCGATCCGCAACACGTTTTTCAGTTCGGCCAACACTTGCTTGCCGCCGCGGACGTAGCAGGCGGTGCCGAGGCAGACGCGAACCAGATGCTTGCCGCGTGGAACCGTTGTAAAGAAAGAATAGAAGCCCACGACGCCCGCCACTTCGCTGTAGGGCTTGCCCAGGGCCAGGGCGATTTTTTTCAGGGCTTCCTCGGGGAGATACCCGAACATTGCCTGAGCGATTTGCAGTACGGGGATGAGCGCCCCCGGAACATTGGCATATTCCAAAAGTACGTCGTCAAGCTGCGCGAGAAGCTCTTCTTCGGTGGCCTCGACACAGCCGGGACACTTGCCGCCTTCCGCGGATACTTGCATGTTTTGTTTCCTCGATAGTTATGGTCTGCCCCACAACAAGAGAACTACAAACTCACACGCGCGAGAATCAGGATCAAGTTTTCCAAAGAGAATCAGACGACCATAGATGCAAATACTTCGATGCGAAAATCAATGCCCCAGCAAAAAAAGGAAAAGACCCCGACCTTGCAATTCTCTTGCACTCTGAAAGGATCAATAAATCATACAATAACACAAAGACACAGGGCGATTCAAGTATGCGGATTTCAAAAAAAGATTGTCGCATACTGCACGAACGGGGAGTTCGCTGCCACCCTGTTCGATTGCGAACCCTTATAACACGATCAATTCTACAAATACCTTTCGGAGTGGGCAAGATACCGATAAATTTTTACCATAACAGAAGTGGGGGCCTTGTGTTTGGCCGTGCGAGATACCCGCGACGGTGACGAATTATCGACATCCATATCCGCAAAATCGTATTGCCGTTCCGACGACATGTTCGGTAATCTGGCAACAATCGTTGGTTCAGGTTGTTATTGATGTGAAATTCACGAAGAGGAGATCACCGGCAATGGGCAAGCAATCACGGAATTCACAAAAGAATCCAACACGCCGGGCATTTCTCCAACGTTCGGCTTTTGTGGTTTCCACTGCATGGACACTGCCCACGTTGGTGCCTTCCTCGGTCTTGGGGGCGTTGGCGCCCAGCAACCGGATTCATGTGGGCATGATCGGCATGGGCAACCAAAGCACGATTGATTTGCCGGCATTCTTGAATCAAGACGACGTGCAGGTTGTGGCGGTTTGCGATGTCAATACCGCGAGTCGCGGTTACCGCTCGCCCGATCAGTTTTTGGGGCGCAAGCCCGGCCAAGACGCGGTGAACGCTTACTATGCGAAAAAGAAAGATACCGAAAAGTATCAAGGGTGTGCAGCCTACAATGATTTTCGTGATATCATCGGGCGCACGAACGTGGATGCCGTGGTGATTATCGTTCCCGACCACTGGCACGCGATGATGACCGTCATGGCGGCCAAGGCGGGCAAGGATATTTATTGCGAAAAACCGCTGTCGCTTACGGTGCAACAAGGCCAAGAGATGGTCAAGGCGGTGCGGCAGCATAAGCGAGTGCTTCAGACGGGCAGCATGTGGCGATCGAGTCCACCGGTTCGCAGGGCTTGCGAATTGGTACGCAACGGGCGCATCGGCAAGCTTAAGCGGATTTTGACCGAGGTATCGGAGAACAACGCGAAAAGCCCGGGCCCCGGTTGGAAACCGATGCCTGTGCCGGAGGGTTTTGATTATGAAACCTGGTTGGGGCCCGCGCCCGCCGCTCCGTATCATCAGGATCGTTGTTTCTACCGATTCCGTTTTATTCTCGACTATTCCGGCGGTCAGACGACCAACTTCGGATGTCATTCGAACGGGATCGCCCAATGGGCGATGGATGCCGATCGCTCGGGGCCGGTGGAATTCGAGGATCTAGGTTCCGAGTGGCCCGCGGCGGGCGATCTGTTTACGACGGCCACGAAAGTGGCATTCCGCGCGTGTTATGCCAATGGCGTGGAGTTGATCTGCAAGACCACGAAACGCGGCTTTGGTGCTCGCTTCGAGGGAACCGAGGGTTGGGTGGAGTTTTCGCCGGATGGGTTGCGCACCTCTCCCGAGTCGCTGGCCGATGTAAAATTCGGTCCCCAGGATATTCGATTGCCGGTCAGTGTTGAATCGCGCAAGATGCAGGAGCCGATGTATAGTTTTCTTTCGCTCGATCACGTGCGTAACTTCATTGATTGCGTCAAATCACGTCAGGATCCCGTCGAGCCGGTGGAAGCCGGACATCGCACGGCGAGCCTGTGCCATTTGGGCAATATCGCCATGAAATTACATCGGAAAATCCGCTGGGATCCCAAGCAGGAGCAAATTCTCGGCGATGACGAGGCGGCGAAGATGCTGGGTCGACCGATGCGCGCGCCTTGGACGTTGTAAGGGCGGGCCGACAATCTGCTGAAACGAAAATGGGGCGGCTGTACCACGGCCACCCCCGTTTTTTTGTTTAGTTTTCAGTAGGGCGGGTCGAGCGGAGCGATGGCCCGCCTTGAATTCTTCGCAAAATGGCGGGCCGTCGCTTCGCTCGACCCGCCCTACGCTATTCTCGCTATTCCTCTCGGCCAAACCGTAGATGAATTTTCGTCTTCGGCAGGGCTTTTTCTAGCTTGGCAACGCCCTCGGCGCTTACCGCGGTCCGTGTGACGCTCAGTTCCTTCAGCGTTTTCAGCGGTTCGATATGCTGGAGCCCCGCGTCCGAGACCGACGTTGAACCCAGATGCAGAAAGGTGATGTGCTTCATGCCTTGCAGCGACGGCAAGCCGGCGTCGGTCAATTGCGTATTATCAAGGTTCAGCCATACCAGGTTTGTCAAGTTGGCCAGATGTTTTATTCCGGCATCGGTAAACGCATTGCGCCAAAGATTCAGACGCTTCAATTGCGTCATCCCGGCCAAATTCGCCAACCCTGCATCGGTCAATTGGCTGCACTCGCTCAGATCAAGATCCTCCAGAGCAGGCAGCTTCGCCAAAGGCTTCAATCCGTCGTTCGTGATCTGGCACTTCGCCACGCGAAGAATTTTTAGCCGAGGAAACTGCTCCAGCACGCTCATGGCACTGTCATCCAGCAATGTTCGGGCCAGATAAAGCTCCTCAAGGTTCTTCAGCGGCTTCAACGGCGTCAGACCGCTCTCGCTGATCCAAAGAAAGTCAATTGCAAGCACTTTCAAATTTTCCAACTTAGCGACGCTTTCCATCCCTTTGTCGTCCACGGTTGTCTTGTTATTCTTTCCCGACAGCCGCAAGGCCTTCAAGGCGGAAAGCTTCGTCAGATGGGCAAGGCCCGCGTTGCTGATTTTGCAGCCTCGCAGATCGAGATTTTGCAGGGTTGAAATTTTTGCGAGCGTTGCCAATCCTGCGTCGGTAACGTCCGCATCGTTCAGCAACACCGAGCGCAAGTTGGGCAAGCCAAGTAGATGTGCAAGCGCCGCGTCGTTGATTTTCGCCTTGCGAAAATTAACCTCGATAACGCAACCACTGTCGTCGCGTTTCAATTGGGCCGACAACTTTTCGAGCGATTGGACTGCATCACTCGAATCTTTCTGGGTTGGGGCGGCATTGTCAGCGGCCACGCCAACCGTGCCGATAAATGCCAATACAGCCGCGACGAAAATCAGCCGGGCTAAAAATCTTGAAGGCGAAATCATGTTGTTTTTCCTCTAGGGATGCCGCGGAATACGTTTCCATAAGATACCATTCTACTCCTCATGGTGGTGTTTGCAAGAAGGCCGAGTAGCCGGGCGGGGCCATCCAGTTATTGAACATAGGCAATGTTATCTGCTAGAATTACCGATCTACCTTACCGAACGGAATCTTGATGTTTCCACTGTACGACAACAACCCGACCCGCCGGACGCCATTGGTCACCTACGCCTTGGTGGCCATCAATGTCCTGGTATTCTACTGGGTCAGTAAAATGCCCTCCCTGCAACGCGAAGTGCTGACGTACCAGCATGGGTTCGTGCCTGCCAGAATCATGCAACTAAGTCAGCCGGAGCCGATTTTCGTTCCGGTCCAGGTGGCCGTCCACGATCCCTTCTGGGGGCCGCGCGTCGAGCAGCGCGCCATTGAATTGGCTCCCGTCCGCCAACAAATCTACTTTTCACTCATCACCTGCATGTTTCTGCACGGCG
>CAYWGR010000037.1:0-8440 GCA_964458015.1 uncultured Planctomycetaceae bacterium | reverse complement strand
CCTATCTTCTACGTGATTTTGTATTTCGCCGGCGGAATACTTGCCAGCGGGGTACACTGGGCGGTCGAGCCCTCCAGCACTCTGCCCGTCATCGGCGCCAGCGGTGCAATCGCCGCCGTGTTGGGCGCTTATGCCATCACCTGGCCTTGGGCGCGCGTAAGCTGCCTTGTGTTTCTCCTGGTTTTCGTCACGATTATCGACGTTCCTGCCCTGGTAGTCCTCGGCGCATGGTTTTTGGTCCAACTGCTCGAAGGCCATCGCGCGATGGTCAATTCTCAAATCGGCGGCGTCGCATGGTGGGCCCACGTCGGCGGATTCTTAGCCGGCGTCGTCCTTATGCCCACTCTCAGCCTCGTCGTCGGCGGTGCAAAATATCAGGATCATTACGAATCACAAGAATGAAAAAAGCCGCTTACGGCTTGGCATTAACCCCCCTTCGTTCCCCCTTCCAAACACATCCTCGAACATCCTCAGATTGAAAAGGGCCCGCCATCCATGCGATTCCACATTACTTTCGCAACGCTGTTAATCCTTTCATGCCTCTCCAACGTTGAAGCTCAACAACCGGCGGCCGGCAATAGTTTCCTTCTGCCGCCCTCGATCCCGTATGGCAGCCGCATCCAGCGCACGATGCACCTCCTGGCCACGAGTACGCCTGAACACAAGCATCGCGTTCGCATCCTTTTCTACGGCCAGTCGATCACCAACACGTGGACCGACGCCGTGTTGAAGGACTTGCAAACCCGTTTTCCCAACGCCGACATCGTTTGTGAAAACCGCGCTATCGGCGGGTTCGGCTCTACGTGGCTTTCCGAGACGGCCGAGGCCGATCTTTATCCTTTCTATCCCGACCTGCTGTTCATCCAAGACTATGGCGCTCTCGATCCGGCCATGGAGCGGATGTTTGCCGCTGTCCACGACCGCACGACGGCCGATGTCCTCGTCTTCACGCATCACATGCAAGGTACGAAGAACGAAGGCATCCAAAAAGCACATGACGACGAGTCGGCCAAGCTGCGTGAACTCTCCGAAAAATACGGCTACGAAGTCGTCGATGTACGTCCCTGCTGGCAAGCGTATTTGAAAAACAACAACCTTGATGCTTCCAAACTTGTCGTTGCCGACTTAGTCCATCTCAATCCCGACGGTCAATCCCTGATGGCGAAGATCGCCATGCCGCATCTGCGTTATATCCACGACCAATCGCCCGAAGACGGTAAGAATCACATCCGCTATTACGATGCCTCCGGCGCGTTGCTTAAAGGTTCATTCGACCAAGCCCAAGGCGCTGTCCTGAAGAAACCCCTTCGCATCGAATTCGAAGGCAACCGCATCGACATCGCCGCCATGCCCATCGACGGGAAGCTTGGCACGGCCAAAATCCTGATCGACGGCCGCAATCCCTCCGAGTTGCCCGCCGTCTACGCCACGACCCGCACGAACGTCTGCCCCGGCAATTGGTTCCCCGCGTTGCGTCGCGTCGAACTTGGCCAGAAAGTCGTGGCGGAAAAATGGGATCTAACGATCACCAAAATCAACGAAAACTGCTCTGAGTTCGAGTACGACGTTCGGGGTTCCGTCACTGGTCCCGACGGTCACGGCACGAGCAAACAAAAGTTCACCTCGAACTCCGGCCGCCTGCTGATCGATCCCGCGTGGTTCACAATTACGCAATCGTATCAAATCTTTAAGAAGCCGATCCCCGCCTTCACCATCACATGGCAAGTGATCGAGCAGTTTGCAAACGAATGGAAACCGCAGCCGATCAAGGACCGCACCCGCGAAGACCTCTACACGCTTGCCCAAGGTTTCCCCAACGGCCGCCACACGCTCGAAATCATCCCGAACAACGACGGCCCTCTGCCTGTCAATTACATCATTACCTACCAACCCGCACAACCAATCACGCAAAAATAACAATGGGCCGACGCGCACTACGAAAAATCAATCCGTCTATCGACCTGACGGGGCACCTGAAGACCTTCGACGACCTTCCGCGTCCTTGGGACGCCACTGCACTGTTCGGCCGCGCCGCGCCCTTGGAAATCGAGGTCGGCTCGGGCAAGGGGCTGTTCCTGCGCAATGCCGCCGCCGCCCAGCCTGGCCGCAATTTCCTCGGCATCGAAGTCGTCCGCAAGTACGCCGAATTCACCGCCGCGGCCCTTGCCAAGCTCAGCTTGAAAAACGCAATGATCGTCAGCGGCGACGCCCTGCGCATCTTTCAGGAGCTTATTCCCAACGACTCGCTGGCTGCCGTCCACGTCTATTTTCCCGATCCTTGGTGGAAGAAACGCCACCGCAAACGGCGCGTCATGCGTGAATCGTTCTTGCGCGATGTCGAGCGCACTCTGCTGCCCGGCGGCTCGCTCCATTTCTGGACCGACGTGGAAGAGTATTTCCAAGCAACGCTCGAACTGCTGCCCACTTGCACGACCTTGCAAGGCCCGATGCCCGTGCCCGAAACGCCCGCCGAACACGACATGGCCTACCGCACCCATTTCGAGCGCCGCGTCCGCCAAGCCAACGAACCGGTCTATCGATCCGAGTTCCAAAAGAAAATGGAAGCGTAGGGTGCGTCCGCGACGCACCGACACGACTAGTTGAGGGTGTTCTGCCATGGGAATTCCAAAACAGCGGGAAAAAAAGGAGCAGGAGGGTCGTAAACGACCCTGACATGACATACGGTTGTGGGAAATCGGTTTGTTCGGTGTCCGTCATCCCGGCGTAAACGCGCGGGCCTAACACCGCCTACGGCGGACAAGGGCCGTGAACGGCCCTAGCATTTGAATTTCGGGATACCCTCAACTAGTTGACAATCATCTCGCGTAGCATCAACGCTCCACGTGCGGCCCGGTTTCACCGCAGTCAATACACGACACCGGCACAGTCATGCCGACTTTTCTGCTTGCTCGGCCATGCAAGGCGTTTTTTCCAGTGCAAAACGCACTGGGATAGGCGAAATTGGAGCATAGCGCTACGACCAATACGGTCAGGCGACGTAAATTTGCTTGCAGGCTTGTCTTCCGGCGATTTCCACAAGAAGTCGCGGAACCATGCTTAACACTGCGCATGAAGCAGCCAGATGTCCGTAGATTTCGATCCCACGGTAACAAAACCGATACAGAATGTCTCTCGTGTAAACCGACCAGGAGCAAAAAAAGTACACTCGCGACATGAAAAATAGATATACCCTACTAGCTTCCTGTCTGATTTTCACCGCTCTTGTTGCAGGCATCATCGCGGCTGGGGTTTTCTATTATCAAAGACAACTCGCCAAATGTCGATCCGATGCGGAAACCACTCTTTCCGAGATTGCCGATCTGAAAGTAGACGAACTCTTGCTGTGGCGAAGGGAACGTCTTAGCGATGCCAGCGTCATCTACAAGAATTCCGCTTTTTCCTCCTTCGTGCAGCAATGTTTCGAGCAGCCGGATAATTTGACTCTTCATAAGCAACTTCAGTCCTGGCTCGACAACATCCATACATTCTACCAATACGATCTAATCACAATTTACAATACTACCACCCACAATTGGACTTGGTTTGCTCATGGGCAAGAGCCCATTACTTCTGCTAGCATAAAGGGAATCCGCGAAGCCGAGCAATCAAGAAAAGTCAGCTTCTCGGATTTCTATCGGAGCGAACATACCGGTAAAATCGGCTTGCGTCTGTTCGTCCCCGTACTAGATAACCAGGACGCCAATCACGTCATTGGCGTCCTGTTGTTGCGAATCGATCCCGAGGTCTACCTCTATCCCTTTCTAAAACGTTGGCCGATATCAACCCGCACGGCCGAGCTCCTTTTCGTGCGACGCGAAGGCGATAGCGCCCTCATTCTCAACGACCTTCGATTCCGCAAAAACACGGCCCTTTCACTACGTATTCCGCTGACCCAAACAAATAATCCAGCGGTCAAGGCCGTCCTTGGCGAGCGTGGAAACGTCGAGGGCATCGACTATCGCGGCGTTCCTGTCGTTGCAACTCTCCGTGCGGTTCCGAACTCTCCCTGGTTCCTGGTCGCCAAAATCGACGCCCAAGAAGTGTATGCGCCAATGCGCGAGCGGTTCTGGATAACCTTCACACTCGTAAGCACGGTATTGATCGCCTTAATTCTTGCCCTAGGGATCGTTTGGAGAAATCATCACATTCGCATTTATCGAGAGCGCGCCGAAGCGGTCGAGGCACTGCGCGAGAGTGAAAGAAAATGTGAGATCGGACGCAGATACCGCGCTATTCTCGATCAGACGTTTGAGTTGATCGGCCTTACAACACCCGACGGCATCTTGCTCGAAGCGAATCAGACCGCGCTCAATCTTGTCGGCGCCAAGGAATCCGATGTCTTGGGAAAGCCGTTCTGGGAGACCCCGTGGTGGACCCATTCCGCGGAATTGCAGAGACAACTACGCAAGGCCGTCAAGGCCCTGGCTGCGGGAGAGGAACTGGTCCGCTTCGACGCAACCCATATTGCAGCGCCCGACGGTGAGGTTCATTACATCGATTTTTCGATGAAGTCCGTGAAGAATGAAGACGGTAAAATTGTCTTTCTCATTCCCGAAGGACGTGACGTTACCGATCGCGTTCAAGCCGAAGAGGGCATGAAGGAATTTGAAAACCGCTTCCGAGAGATCATCGACAACTCCCGCGAAGGCATCATCTTCGTCGATCTCAACGACAAGACGATCTTTTCGGCCAATCAGGCGATGTCCGACATGCTCGGTTGGTCCCGCGAAGAGTTGATCGGCATGTCGATCAATACAATTCATCCGTCCGATTCCTACAATTTGATCTTGAAGGAATTCGACGAGCATCGGAACGGCGAGAGACAGTTTTCCTCCGACATCCCCGTTTTGCGGAAAGACGGATCACGCATCTACACCGATATCACTTCCAACATGGTGACGCTAAACGGCGTAAAGTATTTGAGTGGATTATTCCGCGATGTCACGGAACGCAAACAGGCGGTTGAGGCGCTCCGCGACAGCGAGGAAAAACTGGCCGAGGCGCAAGCACTGGCGCATCTAGGTTACTGGCAATGGGACATCAAATCCGGCAAAGTGGAGTGGTCCGACGAAGTCTACAAAATCTTCCAACTCGATCCGAATACATTCTCTCCAAACATCCAATCCATTCTCGCACTCTCGCCCTGGCCCGATGATAATGATCGTGGACGGGAATTGCTTCGAAAGGCGATAAAATCGCACGACAAAGGCTATTTTGAGCAGCGTTTCCTGCGTCCCGACAAAAGCACCGGATACTACCAATCCACTTTCCAGGGCAAATACGATGACCGCGGCCATCTCCTTTCCATCGTCGGAACGGTTCTCGATATCACCGAACGCAAGGAAACCGAGCGCCGGCAGCGTCTTTCCGCCGAGATTCTCGAAATCCTGAACCGCCCTCTGAATTTATCCGAGGCGATCAACCACATCCTTAACGCCCTGAAGGAAGCAACGGGATTCGACGCCATCGGCATCCGGCTGCGCGACAGCGACGACTACCCGTATTTCTCCCAATACGGCTTCACGGAGGATTTTCTGCAAAACGAAAATTCACTTGTCGCGCGAGACTGGAACAAAGGGCTGTGTAAAGACGCCAATGGCCGCGTCTGTCTCGAATGCACCTGCGGCCTGGTGATTTCCGGAAAAACCGATCCGGCGAATCCTCTGTTCACCCGCAACGGAAGTTTCTGGACAAACGACGCTTTGCCGCTTTTGGAGCTTCCGGCCGATAAAGATCCACGATTCAATCCACGTAACCGCTGCATCCACGAGGGCTTCCGTTCGGTTGCTCTGATTCCCGTCCGCGCGAACGAAGAGATCGTCGGCTTGATGCAATTCAACGACCGAAGACCCAACTGTTTTACGCTTGAAATGGTCCGTTTTTTCGAGGGGATCAGCGCAAGCATCGGCGTGGCCCTGGTGCGCAAGCAAGTGGTTGAGGCCTTGCGGCAATCCAAGGAACAACTAGAGCACTATACCGCCGCTTTGAAAGAGGCCAACAAGGCGCTCAACGTATCCAAAAACCTCGCCGAGGCCGCGAACATCGCGAAGAGTCAATTCTTGGCCACGATGAGCCATGAGATCCGCACGCCGCTGAACGCCATCATCGGCATGACTGGCCTTCTCTTGGATACAAAGCTCAGCACCGAACAGCGCGATTGCTCCGAGACCATTCGCAACAGCGGCGACAGTCTCCTGACGATCTTGAACAACATCCTCGACTTCTCCAAGATCGAAGCCGACCGAATAGAACTGGAAAGCCATCCCTTCGACCCCGTCCGATGCATCGAGGAATCTCTCGACTTGATTCGTCCGGCGGTCGTCGAGAAAGGCCTCAAGGCGGCTTACGAAGTCGAAAGCGATTTGCCGCGTTACTTTATCGGAGATGTCACACGACTTCGCCAGATTCTGGTCAATCTGCTTAACAACGCCGTCAAGTTCACCGATAAGGGCGAAGTACTCGTTTCGCTATCCGGCGAATGCAGGGGCGACGATCAATATCAGCTTCAGTTTGCCGTTCAAGACACGGGCCTGGGCATTCCCGCCGATCGCCGCGAGCGGCTCTTTCGGCCATTCATGCAAGTCGATGCCTCGACCAACCGACGTTTCGGCGGCACCGGTCTGGGGCTGGCCATCAGCCATCGTCTTTGTCAGCTCATGGGCGGACGCATGTGGGTGGAAAGCCCCGGCATCCCCGGCCAAGGCTCCACATTTTACTTCACTGTCCAAGTGGTAAGAACAACTGAGCAAATTCTGCCCGAGCCGATCCTAACGGAAACCGCTCCGTCTGAAGCCGATCTGCCGAAGTCCCGACCGCCCGAGGATCACCCAATCGACCAACAACACCCTTTGCGCGTGCTGCTGGCCGAAGACAATCCCATCAACCAAAAAGTCGCGTTAAAGATGCTTTCCAAGCTCGGTTATCGAGCCGACAGGGTTTCGAATGGTCTTGAAGTGTTGGAAGCCCTGCGACAAATTCCTTACGACGTCATACTGATGGATTGCCAAATGCCGGAAATGGACGGCTACGAAGCCACGCGTCTTATCCGCGCGCGTGAACAAGAAGAAAACCGCCCGCCGATCCATATCATCGCCATGACCGCCCACGCCATGCAAGGCGACCGCGAGCAGTGCCTTGCGGCCGGCATGAACGACTATCTCAGCAAGCCTGTCCGTCCCGCCGCGTTGCAACAAGCCCTGGAACGCATCCTGGAGAGCTGCAAAGTCGCCAAAAGCAGTCTCTGAGCATAGGGCAGTAGGGCCGCTCGGTGATACCGGCGAGATTCTTCGCTTCGCTCAAAGCGACGATTTTTCAGGATTTTTTGTCAGCCCCCCGCAGATGAGGTGCTCGACATGGGGCGGATAGTTGTGGTAGTATAGGCAGACACACAGGTCTGGGGCAACTTTATGGCTACTGCAACAGGAAATACCAGATGGATACCGCAATCATCTATTTGACCCACCTGTTTGTTCCCAAGACCGTCCAACCCCTTGAGACGCTCCGGCAACAAAGCTGTCCCTACGGCGACTTCTACGTTCTTAATGACGGCAATGCCGCGCCCCCCAAATCGCTGCGCGATCGACTGCATGTGTTCTGCTTTCCGGAACTGATGAAAAAGTATCCCCAAATAATGGGCGATACTCTGATCCCTGGAAATCCCCATCTGGCGGCAATCGACTTCTTTCGGGCGCACCCTCAATACAAATACTATTGGATCATCGAATACGACGTTCGATTCTCGGGAGATTGGTCGCTGCTGTTCGATGCGTTTAAGAAAAACGATGCGGATCTCTTAACGTGCCACGTTCGCACCTACGACCAGGAACCCGACTGGCCGTGGTGGATCAATATAAAAATTCCAGATCCCAGCGTCGGCAAAAACCAGTGGGTGCGTGCCTTCCTGCCCATCCAAAGACTATCTCACCGAGCACTGGCCGAAATCGAAAAATGCTGCAAGAATGGATGGTCGGGCCATTTCGAAGGGCTTACGCCGACCATCCTGAATCACGCCGGATTGCGAATCGAAGACATCGGCGGCGACGGAAGTTTCGTTCGCCCGGGCAATATCAATCGTTTCTACACCAGCGCCTCCTCACCCATCGGAGATTTGCGGTGGAAGGGCTCGTTTCGTTTCCGCCCTCCGCATTCCTTTTGGCCCCAGCAGCCCAACACGCTCTACCATCCCGTCAAACCCTCCCCGTCGCCGTTATGGCAATTCCTCCTCAACTTCACCTCCGCCGCCATCTTCAGACCTTGGTGGCGAACATAGAACGTAATCGTTCACGGCTCAGAAAGTAGCAGGCACACTCCGTATGCCGTCCGCTGATTTAGGGGACATTGTTCGCCGCATTGCGAGTGCCGGCACACGGAGGGAAAAGCGTAGGGCGGGTCAAGCGAAGCGATGGCCCGCCATTTTGCGAGGAATTCAAGGCGGGCCATC
>CAYWGR010000036.1:0-34798 GCA_964458015.1 uncultured Planctomycetaceae bacterium | reverse complement strand
GTAGGCCACTCCCCGACAAAAACTCTGCGCTGACGGATTGGACGAAGCTTTACGAGTTTTATAAAAACGTTCGGACACTAGTGAAAAAGCATAGCTTCGGATCTTCCAGGGCGACTCGTCCGAGAATGCCTGTTTTAGTCGCATCTTCTTTGCTGCCAGAGAGTTGCCCGTTCTGGTGCTACGGGATTCGAGCGGATTTTTTGTACAGAAACCGCTGGGACGTGGAATTAAGATAGCGGAATGTCCTCAGGGGGTGTGCATTTATGGACCGCGACTCCGTAGTACGACTGTTGGTGAGCGAGCGGCTGAAATTGCTTGCCTCGATTCGTGCGATGGTTCGCGATGAGCACTTGGCATGGCCATTGACGTGGGCAAGTTCTAGCGTGTGCTTCTCACCGAAACGGATGAGAAATACATGACGATATTATCGCCGCTTTACAAGCACTTTAATTTTTCCGCCACGGCGCGGATGAAGTCGGGCGAGGTGCCGCAGCAACCGCCAAGGAACGAGGCCCCGGCTTCGATAAGTTGCGGCACAAAGCTCGCAAACTCGGAAGGCGTTTGGCGGTAGATCGTCTTACCGTCGATATTTTCGGGCAAGCCGGCGTTGGCCTTGATCCAAATCGGCCGATCCGTGGCAGCACGCAGACGGCGGCAGACATCGACGATGCCGGCAATGCCTTGGCCGCAATTGCTGCCGATCACATCGGCGCCGGCGGCGGTCAATCGTTCGGCGGCTTGTTCAGGAGTAGTGCCCATCATGGTGCGGTCTTTCTTCGCACCGGAGTCGAAGGTCATGCAAGCTACGACGGGCAGCCCCGTTTCGTGCGCGGCGGCAACAGCCACGGCGGCCTCGGCGGGGTCCGACATGGTTTCGACCACGATGCCGGCCGCGCCGGCTTGCGCAATGGCCTGCATTTGCTCTGCAAAAGCGGCTTTGAGCTGATCTTCGCTCACTTCGCCCATCATCAGCACGACGCCGGTGGGCCCAACCGAGGCGAACACGGCAGCGCGGCCCTCGGCGGCACGAAGCGATATTTCCACTCCCGCCCGATTGATTTCGGCCGCTTGGTCGGCCAGATGATGCCGGGCGAGGATGAAACGATTCGCGCCGAACGTGTTCGTCAGAATTATTTGACTTCCTGCATCGACATACGCCCGGGCGACTTCTTCGACCTTAGCCGGCTGGGTCAGATTCCAGGCGTCGGGACAAGCGCCGATAGGCAACCCCCGCTGTTGGAGTTGGGTGCCCCAAGCCCCATCTGTAACAACGGGACCGGCGGAGGTGAGTTTTTCGATGGTAGGATGCATAAGTATATTCCTTACAAGAAATTCCGGAGGAAGGCATTGTAAACAAGTTTAGCACCGTCGAAAACAGCCCCCCCTCGAATGTCCGGCGTCGAAATTCCCTTGACAACCTTCCCCCTCGGACGTACCATTCCTACGCATTCTCGCTGAGTAGGAACCCAACCCATGGCCATTGCCGCAAACTTAGGTTTTCCGCGTATCGGCGCACGCCGTGAGCTAAAACGAGCGATCGAGGAGTATTGGACTGGAAGCCTCGATCCGGAGGATCTTATTGCAACGGCGACAAGCCTGCGGCGGCAGAATTGGCAGGTGCAAAAGTCGTTGGGCATCGAACACATCCCCTCGAACGACTTTTCTTATTACGACCATGTCCTCGACATGGCGGTAATCGTCGGGGCGATTCCGAAGCGTTTTCCCTGGTCGGGCAAGGCCGCAGATCCGAAGACCTATTTTGCGATGGCGCGGGGGACGCAAGAAACGCCGCCCTTGGACATGACCAAATGGTTCGACACCAACTATCATTATCTCGTGCCCGAGTTCGAGCCCGGCATGAAGTTCCACCTGACCTGGCCCAAGCCGGTGGATCATTACAACGAAGCCAAGGCCTTGGGCATTCACACGCGCCCCGTGTTGCTGGGCCCCGTCAGCTTCCTATGGTTGGGTAAAAGCAAGAGCGCGAAACTGAAACCTCTTTCGCTGCTCGATCCATTGCTGTTGATCTACGAAGACATCATCGACCGCCTCGCGCATGCCGGCGCCGATTGGATTCAAGTGGATGAACCTGTCTTGGCTTTGGATATTCCGAATGAAGCGGTGCAGGCGATCGAGTCTTCTTGCGCCCGCATGAGCGCGGTATCCGACCGGATTCGCATCTGCCTGACGACGTATTTCGGCGACTTGCAGGAGAATCTAGCCCCCGCGTTAAAGATGCCCGTGGCGGCGGTGCATTTGGATCTGGTGCGCGCACCGGAACAACTCGAACGCGCCTTGGATCTGACGCCGCAAGGGATGTCCTTGTCGCTGGGAGTGATCGACGGCCGAAACGTATGGCGCAACGATTTGGAACGGTCGCTGGTCCTGTTGGAAAAGGCGGCGGTCAAGTTGGGCTCCGAGCGGATCCTCGTCGCGCCGTCATGTTCTCTCTTGCACTGCCCCATCGACTTGGACAACGAAACGACGCTGGACGCCGAGCTGAAAAGTTGGATGGCCTTCGGCAAGCAGAAGCTGGAAGAGACGGCCATTCTCGCCAAAGCGATGACGCAAGGACGCGGCGCGGTGCAGGAACGGCTGGCCACGAGCCGTGCGGTCGCGGAAAGTCGCGCCCGCTCGCCACGGATCCACAATCCGGCCGTGCAGCAACGCATGGCCGGCATTAACGAGGCAATGTTTCATCGGAAAAATCCGTTCGCGGCGCGGCGCGAGGCCCAGCGGCGGCGAATTAAGCTGCCCTTGCTGCCGACGACCACGATCGGCTCGTTTCCGCAAACAATCGAGGTGCGCAGGGCGCGCGCTGCGTTTAAGCAACGCATGACCTCCCTGGAAAAGTATGAGGAATTTTGCCGCGAGCAAATCAAACAAGCCGTCCGATTTCAGGAAGAGATCGATTTGGACGTTTTGGTCCACGGCGAATTCGAGCGGGCCGACATGATTGAATACTTCGGCGAGCAACTCGACGGTTTCGCCTTCACGCAAAACGGCTGGGTTCAAAGTTTCGGCACGCGCTGCGTGAAGCCGCCGGTGATTTTCGCCGATGTCTCGCGCCCCCGCCCCATGACGGTCCGCTGGTCGCAATATGCCCAATCGCTGACAACGCGGCCCATGAAGGGAATGTTAAGCGGCCCCATCACGCTGATGCAGTGGTCCTTCGTCCGCGACGATCAACCGCGGCGCGATACGGCGCTGCAAATCGCCTTGGCGGTTCGCGACGAAGTGGCCGACCTGGAGGCCGCCGGGCTAAGCATCATCCAGATTGATGAGCCGGCAGTGCGCGAGGGCTTGCCGCTTCGCAAAAAAGATTGGACCGATTATCTCCGTTGGGCAATCGATTCCTTCCGCCTCAGTTCGGCCGGCGTTCGCGACGATACGCAAATCCATACCCATATCTGCTATTCGGAATTCAACGACATTATCGAGTCGATCGCCGCACTGGACGCCGACGTGATTTCCATCGAAGCCACGCGATCCGACATGGAATTGCTCAATGCCTTCGTGGTATTCAAATATCCCAACGAGATCGGCCCGGGCGTGTACGATATTCACAGTCCGCGCGTGCCGGAAGTTGAAGAGATCATGGGTCGGCTGCAAAAAGCATTACGCGCCATCCCGGCCGATATGCTTTGGGTGAATCCCGATTGCGGCCTGAAGACGCGCGGCTGGCGCGAGGTGCAGGCTTCGCTGCGCAACATGGTCGAAGCGGCCCAAAGCCTTCGACGGACTCGAAGGCCGACATCTTGAGATCAGCGCGGCTTTAGGCTGGAATCCGTATTACTTCTTATCCGACTTTTCCGGGGCCTTCTTCGCATCGCTCTTATCGGCGGCCTTTTCGACCGGGGCTGCCTTCTTGTCCTTCTTTTCCTGGCTCTCGTACTTGATGTCGGGCGAAGGACCATCGCTCGGCAAGCTGTCCATGTCGAACTTCGGCTTCTCGCCGGGCATGGCGGAAAAGGCCGGCTTCGGATCGAATTTCTCGAAGCGGTCGTACATGGTCTTCGTGCCAGGTTGCTTGAGATCGCTCAACCGTTCGTTGGCGGCGACCGTAAACGCGCCCTCCGGCCAGCGGGTCGTTACTTCGGCATAAAGCTTCTCGGCCTCGGCAAGCTCGCCCTTCGATTCTTTCGCGCGGGCCAAGCCAAACGTGGCCCTTTCGAGCAGCGAAGGCGTGCGACACTCTTGCAGAACCATTTCGTAAAACTTAATGGCTTTGCCCAACTCGCTTTGTCCCGTGGCCTTGCTCTTGAACAGTTGGCTGCAACCTTCGCCAAGGTGGAAATCGGCCAAGACGACGGCCGCCATGTGGGCAACGCTGGTGCCGGAATAGGTATCGATCACGCCGGCCAGTTTCGACATGTTGCCGCTATCGACGACCGCGTTCAATTCGTCCCAAGCCTGCATGGATTGGGCTTCCGACTCGCGAGCCCACCAGGAATAGCCAACCATGATCAGCAAAACAACAATAACGCCCCCCATGATCATATTTTGATAGGGTTTAAGCAGTTCGGCTGTTTTGATGAGCCCGTCGGCCAGGGTATTATGCTGAAGCTCGTGGCGTCGCTCGCTTTTCATAGCAATGAGTTCCTTGCGTAACTAGAAGACTATGCCGCTATTTTTCTGAAACAGCGCAGTATAAGGGGGTTCCGGCAAATGCGTCAAGGTCGAGAACAGGAGAACTGCAAAGTTGCCAAGTCGTCAAACGCAGTCATTCTGAGCGAAGCGGAGAATCTCTGTGAACCCATATAAGTCTCAATACGCCAACGAGATCCTTCGCTTCGCTCGATGACGGTTCCTCCGCGGCCAAGGACTTTGCAGTCCCCCTGAGGTCGAGAGGGCGATATTTACCGCAGTACCCAAACCCCCTATCTTGCCGGCTTTTGCGGAAAATCGCTGTAGTGCTATTTGGGGTTCACGGATACACTAGAACGCTGTTTGTCTAGTTTCCGTCGGGGATATCCACGCCGGATGGAGACGCACGCACGGAGGCGCCTATGTCAACGCGGCCATTTCGTTTTATTCACGCCAGCGATTTCCACTTGGAGCAACCGTTGATGGGGGTGGCCGAAGTGCCCGACCATCTGCGCGACCTGTTCCTCGACGCCCCCTACACGGCGGCGCAACGGGTGTTCGACGCGGCACTGGCGGAAGACGTTGATTTCATGGTTCTCTCGGGCGATATTTTGCATCCGCCCGGTTGCGGTCCGCGAGGGCCGCTGTTCCTGGTCCGGCAATTTGCCCGACTTGCGGAACGTGGAATCGGCGTCTATTGGGCCGGCGGAACCATCGACCCGTTCGATGCTTGGCCAACGGCCTTTCGATTGCCTCAAAACGTACATATCTTCCCGCACGGCCGGGCGGAACACGTAACCATCGAGCGAAACGGGTTCACCTTGGCGCGTCTTGTCGGCGCAGGCCGCGACCACGGTCGAACGATCCGGCCAAGCGATTTCTCACCGGATCCGACAGGTCTGCACACGATCGCCGTGACGCACGGCGATATCGACCCGGCGGCTTTGCAAGGACGCGGCGTTCACTACTGGGCCCTTGGCGGTCGTCACGATCGTTGCACGCCGCAAGGCGGATCGCATGCGGTTTTGCATTATTGCGGAAGCCCGCAAGGCCGCTGGCCTCGCGAGACCGGCGTCCACGGTTGCACGCTCGTGCAAATCGAGCCGCAAAGCCCCGCGCGCACCTGCTTCATCCCGACCGACGTGGTGCAATGGGTCGATGAACGCATCAGCATCGACGATGCAACCACGCGTGAAGAGCTGGAAGCCCGGCTCCGTGAACGAATGAATGCGTTACAGGGGTCAGAGGTCAGGGGACAGGGATCAGAGAAAGTGGTTAGTGGCCAGCCATCAGTGGCCAGTGGTCAGTGGCCAGTGGCCAGTGAATCGGACACAAAATCCCGAAATCCCGAAATCCCGAAATCCCCAATTTCCAATCCCCAATCCCTAATCCCTAATCCCTCGACAGGCATGGGTTTGCTGATTTCCTGGACTATTACCGGTTCGGGGCCATTGGCCGCACAACTGCGTCGCACGCGGCTTGCGGCCGAGTTGCTCGAATGGCTTCGCGACAATTACGGCCGCCGGTCGCCGGAAGCTTGGAGCGTATCGCTCGATGTCGAGGTTTCGGAAATGCTGCCGCCCGACTGGTATGAACAAGAGACGATTCGCGGCGACTTCCTCCGGGCGGTGCGTCAGTTGCAGATGAATCCGGAAGAACCGCTCACGTTGGATGGGTACATGTCGGAAACGCATCAGGCCGGCCTGCTGGCCAGCGCGGCCGTGCTAGACAAAAAATCCGTTCGCGACAGCGTTCTGCGTGAAGTTGCCGCACTGGGCGTCGATCTTTTAAGCGGCGAGGAGGCCCACTCATGAAAATCACGGACCTGGAAATAGAAGGCTACGGCGTTTGGAGCGGACTGCGGATCGAAAAGCTCGGCGAGTCGCTCAACGTGCTCTACGGCCCTAATGAAGCAGGCAAGACGACCCTGCTCCAGTTCATCCGCGCCATGCTTTATGGCTTTTCGCCCGAACGGCGGCGCTACTTGCCGCCGGTCCACGGAGAGCCGGCGGGCGGCGTTTTGGAGCTAACCGGGCCGCACGGCCGATTCGAGATCGGTCGCCACGACCGCACGATGCCCGACGGCGCTCACGAAGAGCAAGTCACGTTGACCGCCCCCGACGGCACGCGCCAAGGCGAGCATTTCCTCAAAGTGCTGCTGTCAAACGTCGATGAGCCCGTGTTCAACAATGTGTTCGCAGTAGGCCTGCGCGAAATTCAAGAGCTGGCCACGCTGAGCGACACCGAAGCAGCCGAGCAGCTCTATAATCTTTCGGCCGGTCTCGACCGCGTTTCGCTGGTCGAAGTATTGCGAGAGCTGGAGAATTCTCGAAATCGCATTCTCGACGCCGGCGGCGGACAATGCCAAGTTGCGCAATTGCTTGCCGAGAAGGAAAAAATCCTCGCCGAGATCGAGGAACTCGATTCGGTCAATCGCCGCTACGTCCATTTGGCGTCGGAATACGAACAACTGCAAGAAAATGTGGCCCGCGTGGAGGAAGACGCCAACCAGTTCCAGCGTTTAACCCGCATTATGGATCTCGCCCTTTCGCTGCGTGATCGCTGGAACCGCCGTGCCGCGTTGGACCGTGAAATTGCAGGCCTGGGTTCGACGAAGGCCATGCCCGAGGACGCCTTGGAACGCCTCGACGCCATCAATGCTCGCATCGAGAAGCACCAAAAGCGGATCGAACGTTTTGCACGTCAGCGGGATGATGCGAAGCGGGAATTTGCATCGCTGAAGATCAACGAAGCTCTTTGGCGCCAGGCCGCGCGGATTGAGGCCTTCAAGGAACAAGGTCCGTGGATTGCTCAACTGCAAAAGCAGATTGGCGAGTTGCGCGGCGAGATCGGCCGCACCGAATCGGAATTGGCCTCGGAAGGCGAGCAGCAAGGCTTGAAGTCGATTGCCCAAACGATGCCCGCCCTTTCGGCGAAGGCGTTGGCCGCGCTTCGCGCGCCCGCCAAGGCGATGCGGCAATGCCGTCGGCGTTGTGAAGAAGCGGGCAAATCGCTGCAAAAAGCACGCGAATTGGCCGATGCCCTTACACGGCAAATCGAATCCACGCTTTCAGCCCGCGGAGAAACCGATCTGACGACCGCCATGGATCGCGCGGGCGGGCTGGTGCTCCAATTCCGGCGCAGGGCGCAATTTGATGAGCGGCTCGACCAGCTCAACCGTTACCAAGCAGAACTCGAACTACAAAGCCGAAACCTGGCCAACCGCCAACTGTTGCCGATCGGCGTCTTGGCCGGACTCGGCGGCGTGTTTGTCGTCGGCGTGATGCTGATCCTTACCGGGCTGTTCATGCCTGCCTCGATCACGGGCACGATTGGCTGGACGATGGCCCTGCTGGGCCTGGCCGGCAGCGGAGCCGCGGCAGGCGGTAAGATAATGCTCGAACGGTCGAATGCCCAACGGCTCGACGGCTGCCAGAAGCAACTCAGCATGCTCCAACTTCAGATGCAGCAGGCAACAGCCGACCGTGACGCTTTAGAGGCACAATTGCCGCGCACCGGCGGAACGCTCGCCGGACGACTTCAAGCGGCTGAGCAAGATCTGGCCGCTCTCGAGGAATTGACTCCGCTCGACACGCGCCGCGGCGCGGCCCGACAAGAGGCGGAAGCGGCCCAACGCCGTGAGGCGGAATGCCGCGAAGAGTTATCCACCGCGCGGCGACGCTGGCGCGACGCCCTTGCCAATGCCGGTTTGCCGAACGATTTGAATCCGAAACAAGTGCAATGGATCACCCAACATGCCGACCGGATCACCGACACGCGGCGTCGGCTTGCCGAACGGCGTGAAGACCTTGTCCGCCGCGAACGTGAATTGGAAACCCTGAAATCGCGCATCACGCAACTTGCCGCCGATGCCGGCGTTTCGCTCGAAGGATCGGATCCGGCTCAACAACTCCAGCGATTGGCGGAAGCGGCGGCGCGTCAGGAAGCGGGCGCCTCGCGCCGCGATGCCCTGCGAACGCAAGTTCGTCGTCTTCGCGCCGCTCGTGCCAAACATGAAGCGGCCGTCAGTCGCGGCAAGCATCGCCGCCGAGCGATCTTGCTCGAAGCCGGCGCGAAGGATGAGCAGGAGTTTCGCCGAAACGCCGCCGAATGCCACCGGGCCGCAGCCCTTCAACACGACCGGGATGCACTCAGCCGGGAAATCGAATCGGCCTTGGCTTCCCAATGTTCCGAAGATGCCATCCGGAAACAACTTGAAGGCGAATATTCGGTTCCGTTGGAAACACGCCGCGAAGAACTGGGACGTCAGGCGGCAGTCGTCGAACGTCAGTTGCGCGACTGGATCGAACAGCGCGGCCGGTTGAGCGAGCAGATGGAAGCGATTGCTTCCGACCGCCGGTTGGCTTCGAAGCAACTCGATCTGGCCGTGGTCGAAAAACGGCTTGCCGACGCGGTTCACCGCTGGCAAACACTCGCCACGACATGCAAGATGCTCGACGTGATCCGCGACACCTACGAACACGAGCGGCAGCCGGAAACGCTGCAAGAAGCATCGCATTATCTGGATCGGCTGACGCAAGGACACTACCATCGCGTGTGGACGCCATTGGGCGAACACTCGCTGCGCGTCGATGATGCCGAGGGCCGTTCACTGGCGGTCGAATCGCTCAGCCGCGGCACGCGCGAGCAGCTTTTCCTAAGCCTGCGACTCGCCTTGGCCAGCTCCTATGCCAAACGCGGCGCTCCGTTGCCGTTGGTGCTCGACGACGTGCTTGTGAATTACGACGCCGAGCGGGCGAAAGCCGCGGCGGCCGTGCTGCGCGATTTTGCCGCGGCCGGTCATCAACTGATCGTGTTCACCTGCCATGAACACATCATGAAGATGTTCCAAACATTGCACGTGCCTGTGAGCCAATTGCCCAACAACGCCGAGCCGGGCAAAATCGTCATGTCGGCCGTCGTTCGTGCCGAGGAAAAGCCGGTGGAGGCCGTGGAAGTCGCTACCCGACCCGCACGCCGCAAGAGCACGGCAAAGGCGAAACTCGTTACCATCGAGAGTTTGCCTGAAAAAGAGCCGGAAGAAGAGAAAAAGCCCGAGCCCGTGGCAGCACCTGCCCCCAAGCCAGCGCCCACAAAGAAGCCGAAAGCCCCCAGCGGCACTTTTGATGCGGATTTCTTCGACTCGCAAGATGATGATGAGGATGACGAAGAAGAAGAGGCGTATTCGGCAGAGGATGACGACATGACCGACGAGGAGATCGAAGACGATTCGTGGAGCTCGGACGAAGCCCCTTTTGAAGATTACAACGGGGGCGCCGCGGCGGCATAAAACCAATGGTCGCCCTTGAGCAGCATCCTGACGGAACCATCTTGCCCGTGCGGGCACAGCCCGGCTCTCGCCGCAACGAGATTCGCGGCGAGCAAGGCGGCATGTTGAAAGTTTGCGTCACGCAATCGCCCGAGAAGGGCAAAGCCAACAAGGCACTCATCGAACTCTTGAGCAAGAAGCTCGATCTTAAAAAATCCCAAATCGAACTCATCGCCGGCGAAACTTCCCACCAAAAGCGGTTCCTCATCCACGGCATTAAGGCCGAGGAGTTGGCCGGGCGAATTGGCGGATTTTTGGATGTCGGGTGACGCGAATCTGCGAAGGGGAAGGGATGAGTACAGCCGGTGAGTGATATGGAGACGAAGTAACGCGATATTGGCGAATCCGGTCGCCCTCACACCCGGCCTCTCTCCCGAAAAACGGGTGAGAGTAGATGCTGCTGGAAATTTTGGAAAAAAATGAAAGATCCTTCGCTTTGCTCAGGCTGGTAAGAAGCAGATTTTGACAGAGCTCCGCGCTACAGCCTCATCCCTATTTCAAGATAGGATCGCCCCGTCCGCCTTCTCAAATGCTTGACACACTTACCCTGTGCGCCATACACTACTGAGCATACGAATCCTCGTATCCCCGCCCTGCCCTCTCTCTTTGGAGCCTGCCTTATGAAGACGATCCATCCACAGATCAGTCGCCGAGAGGTTCTAGCTGCCGGCGTCACGGTAGCTGCCGCCACGATTGTGCCGCGCCACGTGCTGGGCGGAGCCGACCAAACGCCGCCGAGCGAAAAGCTGAACATAGCAGCCGTCGGCATCGGCGGCATCGGCAGTCACGATGTCGACAGCATGGCTAAATGCAATCAGAACATCGTTGCCTTGTGCGACGTAGACCAAAACGCGCTGGCACGTCATGCCAAGCTGTATCCCCATGCCAAGCTGCATGACGACTATCGCAAAATGCTTGAGACGCAAAAAGACATCGACGCGGTGCTCGTCGGCACGCCCGACCATTTACATGCCGCGGTCTCGATGATGGCTATTAAGTTGGGCAAGCATGTACATTGCCAGAAGCCGCTGACGCATTCGGTATTCGAGGCCCGCGCACTCGGCCGAGCCGCCAAAGAGACCAAAGTGGCCACACAGATGGGCAACTACGGCCAGGCGAGCGAAGAACATCGCCTGATGGCCGAAAGGATTTGGGCTGGGGCCGTAGGCACGGTTTGTGAGATTCATGCCGGGTCGAATCGTTATCCTCCGATCTCGCCGCGTGGCATTCCGCGGCCCACGGATACTCCGCCCGTGCCGCCGACGCTGAACTGGGATCTTTGGGTGGGTCCGTCGCCCATGCGACCGTATCACCCTTGCTACCATCCTTTCGCCTGGCGCGGCTGGTGGGACTTTGGCTCCGGCGTGTTGGGCGATATCGCTTGCCATGAATTGTCGCCCGTGTTCAAGGCGTTGAAGCTGGCCAACCGGCATCCCGATTGGATCGAGGCCTGCTCGTCGAACCATCAGTGCCCACCGGAAGTTCAAAAAGAGTCGGCCCCGTTGTCATCGATTACTCGCTGGCATTTTCCCGCCCAAGGCGACAATCCAGCGTTGATGATCACATGGTGGGATGGCGGCCTGAAACCACAGCGACCCGAAGAGTTGGACGCCAACCAGCCTTTTGCCGAGGGCGACTGGCTAATGATCGTAGGCGACAAGGGCAAGATGCTCCGCGAACGGCTAATCCCAGAAAGCCGTGCGAAAGAATTCGGCACGCCGCCGCGTGTGCTGGCCCGTTCGCCGGGACATTATGTCGAGTGGATTCAAGCATGTAAGGGCGGTGCTCCGGCCGGTTCCAACTTCGCCGACCATGCCGCGCATCTCGCCGAAGTGGTACAGCTAGGCAACATCGCCCTCCGATGCAACGGCAAGCTCTATTGGGATGCCGCGAACCTGCGGTTCACCAATTCCGAGGCTGCCAATGGCTTGATCAATCCGCCATATCGGCAAGGTTGGAGTCTGTAACCACACGTTACCTCCATGCCATCCCCAGCCCCTCTCCCGTAAACGGGCGAGGGGAGGTATCCTTAGGATCGAACACGACCCCTGAAACACGGCTGGAGGCGAATATTATGGATCCATTTCATCTGCGGCCGATGACCGTGGCCGACCGTTCGGAATTGGCCGATTTGATTTGCGTTTCGACCAACTATTGGTATCGAATCCATCGGGGGTTCGACATCTTTCCCGCCGGGCCGACGGCGGCCGAGGTGTTTTTCGACGTGTATCAGGCCATCGATCCCGGCTGCGGCGTCGTGGCTGAAAATCGGCAGAGCGGCCGCCTGATGGGCTCCTGCTTCGTTCATCCGCGCGAAACGC
Source organism: uncultured Planctomycetaceae bacterium (assembly GCA_964458015.1). Lineage (GTDB taxonomy): Bacteria > Planctomycetota > Planctomycetia > Pirellulales > Thermoguttaceae > CAYWGR01. The sequence goes on along the minus strand of CAYWGR010000036.1, from coordinate 22,561 downwards.
ATGTTTCGCTTGGCATTATGAACGTACATCCGAATTATTTCGGACACGGCGTTGCCCGAGCGATTTTGCAGCATATCACCGATTTCGCGGACAGCCTGAAGAAGCCGGTCCGGCTGGTGTCGAGTGCGATGAATTTGGACTCGTATTCGCTCTACACCCGAGCGGGTTTCGTGCCGCGCCGGGCTTATCAAGATATGTTTCTGTCGGTGCCCGAATCGGGGCTCGGTTGGCCCAGCTCCTCGATCAGCGGCGTGCGCGAGGCCGTGCGGTCGGATGTGGATGCCATCGCCGCGTTGGAGATGGAGTTGACCGGCATTCACCGTGCGGCCGACTTCCGCTACTTCATCGACAACCGCGACGGCTTCTGGCACGTCTCGGTCTGCGAGGGCCGCGGCGGCGCCGTGGATGGATTCATGGCCTCTTGCGCCCATCCAGGCTGCAACATGATCGGCCCCGGGCTTGCCCGAACGGCCGAACAAGCAGCGATACTCCTGCAAACCGAGTTGGATCGTCATCGCGGGCGGCGGCCCGTGTTCTTAGTGCCCGTCGATTGCGCCGATCTGGTGCAACAGGCGTATCAATGGGGCGCGCGCAACTGCGAGTTGCATTTCAGCCAAGTCCGCGGCGTCTGTCCCCCCGTGCAAGGCGTCGATCTGCCCACCTTCATGCCCGAAACGGCGTGATCCTTGCTTGCTTAATTTGTACGGCCAAACTAGGATGAATCATCTTCCTTGCGGAGATAATGTAGCATCATGGAACTTTGGTCGGATTACCTGCGATTCGTGACCGCCATCATCGTCATCCTGAACCCGATCGGAGCCGTGCCGGTATTCCTCAGCGTAACGGCCAATCAATCGCTGCCGCGGCGCAATCAAACCGCCTGGGTCGCGGCAGTCACGGTTGCCTTGGTGTTGGTCAGCTCGATTCTGTCGGGCGAGTGGGTGCTGCGTTGTTTCGGCATCAATCTGCCGTGTTTTCAGACCGGCGGTGGCATTCTGATTTTGTTGATGGCCGTTCATATGTTGCAAGCTCGCAGCAGCCGCATACGGCAAACGCCCGAAGAAACGCGCCGAGCGGTCGAAGAACAGGAGTCGGTCGGCGTCGTGCCATTGGGCACGCCGTTATTAGCCGGCCCCGGCACCATCAGCACGGCCATTATCTATGCCAACAAAGCCGCGACCTGGTTCGACACCGGGTTTCTAATTGCCATCAGCATCTTTGCAGCCATCTGCGTTTGGATTGTGCTGCGGCTGGCTGGCCCCATCGGTACGGCACTCGGCCGCACCGGCATCAATATTCTCACGCGCCTGATGGGCCTGATTCTGGCCGCCCTGGCCGTCAAGTTCATTACCGATGGTCTAGTGCAGTTGATTCCAGCTTTCCGTGATTTAACAACATAAGCACTCCATCCACCACATTGCCGACTGTTTTTGCATGTTCGGTAAGTTCATCGGGAATCGAAATATCGAAATGCTCCTCGATCTCCATCGTGAATTCCACGATATCGAGGCTGTCAAATGCTAAATCACCCAGCAGGGTTTGGCTTTCCTGAATGGCATCCGGTGCAACGTTGGAGAACTCAGCAACCAATTGCCGCACTTCGCCCAGGACGTAATCGCGGGATATGATTTCGTTAGAATGACTAATCTCGACGGACATTTTTCATCTCCTTGAATAAAGGTTATTCTTTTAAACCTGCCGCATGTTCCGTTTCCACGGCATTCATGGCAACCACCAGCTTGCGAACCGTGGCAAAGTCCGGCGTGGTTCGACCACGCTCGATGCGATTGAGCGTTTCAGGACGAATGCCGGCTCGGCGCGCTAACTCGGCCTGGGATAAATTGGCCGCCCGACGACGCCGGACCAGTTTTCGGGCAAGAGATGCTTGATCCATTTCCGTATCCCGAGACGTGGAACCTTGATCGTCGAAAGGATCCCGAGGCTTGATGCGAGCCTTTTGGCATAGAAACTTGAAGGCTGTCTCGCGAAGAATGACATAGCTGATGCCATCAAGTTCAATTCGCTGATAGTCGATGTTTGGCTGTGTTTTATTGGCCATTGTGATTGGTCTCCGTTTGTCTCTGAATAATAAGAGATATCGACATAGATGTCAATAGTATTGAGTTATATGTCATTGATTTTTCGCAAGTGCAGTACCACCAGATACATTCCTTGATGGGGGTATTTCAAGAAAAATGGATATCGGCAGGAAGGATCTTGTTCATTCCCCCGAAAAAACCACTTCGGCCGTGATGGGGAAGTGGTCCGACGGATAACGATCGCCTTGATGATCGTGGAGAATCGCCGCCGAAAGAATTTTCGTTTCGGGAAGCACGAAGATATAGTCGATCTTCTGACTCTCGGTTCCACCGCGGAAATTATGGAAGGTGCCTACGTCCTTCGCCTCGGGATGCAACGCGCGGAATGTATCGACCAGCTTGATCGGCGAGGTTGACGCTTTGCCGGTCAGCAAGCAGACCGCCTTGCTTGATTCGCCCGCGTTGAAGTCGCCGGTGACGATCACAGGCTCCGGTTTCGCGCGGTCGGTAATACGCTGAAGCAAGAGAACGGCGCTCTTTTTCCGCGCCTGGTCGGAGATATGGTCGAAGTGGGTGTTGTAGACATAGATGCCGCGTTTGGTTTCAGCATCCATAAAGCGTCCCCACGTGACGATGCGTGTACAGGCGTTGCCCCACGTGATCGAACCGGGTTTTTCCGGCGTGTCGGACAACCAGAACGTCCCCTGCTGATCCTTGTCAAGCTGCCATCGCTTCTGACGATAGAAAATCGGCACGGCCTCGCCCCGTCCGGCATCTGCTTCGCGCGATCAGCCGAGCATTTGATAGTCGGGCAGCATTTTCAGAAGGTCGGCGATCTGATCGGGCAAGGCTTCTTGGAGATTGACGAAATCGCCCTCGAAACGCCGGACCACGTCGGCAGCCATCTCGCGCCGCTCCGCCCAGCGGTTCGGGCCGTCGTTTTTGTTGTTGAAACGAATGTTGAAGGTCATCGCCTTGACGCGAATCTCTGTTTCCGCATGTACGACATCCATCCAACCGCCCAAGGCTCCACATATCAAAGTGAGAATCATCATGCAACGGTTCATATCTTGACTCCCTCAAGCCGGAACAGAAAGTGAATATGGTTCTACTGCGACGCAACGGCGACCACGTAACTCGCGTTCATGGGACGGTCGTAATATCCAACTACGAACAGGAATCTATTTATTCCAATCTTGCGATAATTGTTTTTCGATCGCTAAAACAAACGCGCCGTAAGCATTGTCGTCAAACAGAACAAAGCGGACCAGCTCAGGCCGGCTATGCTCTCGCAGGAAATCAACGGCGGTCTGGATGGCAATTTGAGCGGCAAGCTCCATGGGAAACCGGTACGCGCCGGTACTTAGGGCCGGCAAAGCGATGCTACGGCAATCGTTTTCGACGGCCAGTTCCAGCGAACGACGATAAGCGCTAGCCAACAGCGCTTCCTCGCCGCGATGGCCGCCGCTCCAAACGGGACCGACGGCATGGATGACGTATTTCGCGGCGAGATTTCCGCCGGTAGAGATAACGGCCGAGCCGGTGGGGCAGCCGTCGGGGTAGCGAGCGTCGGTTTCGCGCATGATCACACACCCCCCGCGGCGGTGGATTGCGCCGTCTACCCCGCCCCCTCCCGCCAAACGGCTGTTTGCCGCATTGACCACGGCATCGACTTGTTGGAGCGTGATATCGCCTTGAACTAATTCCACGGACTGGCCGGAAATATCGATGTTCATGTCGGTTACTGTGGGGTCGAGCAGTTTTCGGTAGGGCGGGTCGAGCGAAGCGAAGGCCCGCGTGGAATTCCTCGAAAATGGCGGGCCATTGCTTCGCTCGACCCGCCCTACACTTTTCCGATATTCAACAGTTGATTGGCCCTGGATGGTTACTGCCGGGGGGTCTACACGGAAGCCCTATATGCTACAATAGATTGCTGGTTGTGAAAATCCTCTTCCCGTACGTTACTTCCTTTGGAGTAAACCGATGCGGTTGTTCGGCGGTTTCTGCCTATTGATGCTTTTGTGGTCGGCGCCGGCCTTGGGTCGGGATATTTATGTCAACAACATCGCGGGCGACGACCGTTCGACCGGCCAGAAAATCCAAAACGCCCAAGACCAAACGGGGCCGGTGCGCACCCTTGCAAAGGCTCTGAAATTAGCAACCGGCAGCGACACCATTGTATTGGCCAAAACCGACGAGCCTTATCGGGAGAGCGTTAGTTTGGTCGGCAGCCGTGCGAGCGGTTTGGCGCAACAGCCGTTCACAATTCGCGGCAACGGAGCGGTTCTGGATGGATCGGCCCCCGTGCCCGTGCGTGCTTGGGAAAACTTCAACGGACCTGTTTTCCGTTTTCGGCCGCCCGAAATCGGATGCCAGCAGCTATTTCTCGACAATCGCCCGGCGGTGCGTGTGATATCCAATCGCTCGTCGAGCGGTCCTTCAGAACTGAAGCCCAAGCAATGGTGTTTGTACGACGGGCAAGTTTATTTTTGCGTTGAATTAAAGAAATTGCCCGCCGATTACAAACTTACCTACGCCCATCTGCAAACAGGCATTACGCTCTTCCACGTGGATCGCGTGTTGATTTCGGATTTGACGGTGCAGGGCTTTCGGCTGGACGGAATCAACCTGCAAAACAGCGCCCGGCACATCTCGCTCGTCGGCATAACCTGTCGCGGTAACGGGCGGAGCGGCGTAACCGTCGGCGGGGCATCACTTTTAGAAATGGACCGCTCGCTGCTGGGCGACAACGGCCAGGGACAACTGATCACCTTGCCTACTTCCGAAACATTCGTGCGTAATTCACATTTGCTATCGAATACGGCACCCGGCTGGGTCGATCAAGGCGGCCGCGTTTATCTCGACGACAAACGCGCGGAGGGAGGTTTGGATGAATTCCATCCGGCCGCCAACGCGGAGAAGAAGCCATGAAACGCGAAACCGTGGGGCGACCCATGGAAATCCTGTTGATCGAAGACGACCTGGAAGACGCCGGGTTGACGATCGAGGCGTTGCGCCAAGGCGACGTACCCTGCCGCATCAGCCTGGTGCGCGACGGCGAAGAGGCGATGGAGTTTCTGTTGCACCAAGGAAAATACCGCCGCACGCCGCAGCCCGACATGATCCTGCTGGACTTGAATCTTCCGAAAAAGAGCGGCCGCGAGGTGTTGACCGACGTAAAGGCCGACGAGCGATTGGCCCGCGTGCCGGTCGTCGTCTTGACGAGCTCTCGCACCCACCAAGAGATACTTCAGGCTGAAAACCTTCATGTGGAAAGTTATCTTACAAAGCCGGTCGATCGAGAGCATTTCGACAGCGTCGTTAAATCGTTGCGCAAGTATATGCTTTCCGACGTGATTTTACCGCAGTAGGAATTGGTTGGTGACCATGGCCGCCACATCGGCGGCTGCTATTGGGTCTCAGATAAGCAATGTCGAGAGGGCGACCAACGGGAGCCCGGTAAACAGGAGTTTTCGGCCCAGCACTACCCGACATTATTTACCTGAGCATCAATAAACCATTATTTCCATGCTTCCCGAAGCCGCGTCCAAACAACTGTCGGCGATCGGCGTAACCGGCTCGTCCGGGCTGGTGGGGGCCGCTTTGCTTTCGCGTCTTTCGGAAAGCGGCCACGAAATCATCCGGCTTCCACGCCCCGGCGACGGCAAGTATCATCTCACCCAAATACTCGACGCCGTCGTGCATCTGGCGGGCGAACCGATTGCCGATCAGCGCTGGACGAAAGCGAAGAAAGCGCGTATTCGCGCAAGCCGGGTGGATGGCACGCGAATCCTGTGCGAAGCGTTGGCCCAAGTCGTACCGCCGCCCCAAACGCTGATCTGCGCATCGGCCATCGGATTCTATGGCAACCGAGGCGGCGAGATTCTGGATGAAGAAAGCCCGGCAGGCCACGGCTTTTTGGCCGACGTCGCCCGGCAATGGGAAGAAGCGACAAGGCCGGCCGTCGAACGCGGGATTCGCGTCGTGTGCCTGCGATTCGGCCTGATTCTTAGCACGCACGGCGGAGCACTGGCAAAAATGCTGACGCCGTTTCGTTGCGGATTGGGCGGTCGCTTCGGCACAGGCAAACAATACTGGAGCTGGATCACGATTGACGACACCGTCGAAGTGATTTGCCACGCATTGACGACGAAGAACCTTTCAGGGCCGGTCAATGCCGTTGCACCTGAAGCGGTCACGAACGCCGAATTCACCGCCACGCTGGGCCACGTGCTCGGTCGGCCAACGCTTGCCTCCGTGCCGGCCTGGGCGACTCGCATCGCCTTGGGAGAGATGGCCGACGAACTGTTGCTGGCCAGCGCAAGGGTCATGCCGCGCCGTTTGCAGGAAACGGGCTACGTGTTTCGCCACGGCCGGCTCGACGCGGCACTTCGCCATTTGCTGGCTTGAGGCTAACCCGCATTTCTCACCGTAGCGGGTCAAGGTTGCACAAACTCTTGGTGGGTCTTCGCAAACCGATCAGCCAGCCTTTACGATTTTGCTTTGATGACATTTTCATCGTAACTCGGCGCAACATGGCTGCCCGGCGGGATGACCAGGAAACGATCTTCCGCCCAAGGGCCGTCGAGCAACTGCTGGATCAAGGCCATGTCGCCGGCGACTTTCTCGAACTTCCAACCGCGTTCCGACGCTTCTTCCCGGGCTTGGCGCTCGAAGCGGTCATCAGGCTCGATGCCCATCTGGATGAAGGCCAGGCCGCTGTAATTGCGCGTCATATTGCAGAGTTGCTCGTAGAGAAACTTCGCGTTGTCTTCGCCGTATTTGGCCACGAGTTCCTCGTAGCTTTGCGTCATGCCGGCTTTTTGCTGGATCGAGTCTTGGCTGTATTGGGCTAAGCCTTCGCCTCGTTCGATCCAGCCGCTCGTTTTGAAATACACGCCGGGGTGCGCATGGAAATATTCAAGATACCGCTCCTTGTTCCCTAGGAACAGCGTAATGCAGTCGTGCGCACGAGGAACCACCAGCGGAACATCCCGAGCCGCAAGCCCCAGCAGGCCATTGCTGCAAAGACCGTAGCCGAGCAAGACGGCGTCATACTTCGCCTGATCGACGGCCGTGACAGCCTCGGCCAATCGGGCCGACATGCCCGACTGGCCCATGTCATGCAGCCCTTTGGGCAGAAATTCGACATCCACCCGATTGATCGAGCGTGCGGCGGCGGCACAGCACTCGCGGTAAAGAATTTCGCAGGCAATGAGTTTCAGGTGCAAGGCAGCGTCTCGTTGCAGTTAAGAAGGGGAGTTTTCTGTGATCAGTGCTCAGCTATCAGCCGTCAGCTTTCAGCAATATGCAGGCCAACTACTATGATGCATTTTACGGGGAATGTTGTCGAGGGCAAGGAATAGCCCCAAAAGAGGCGGAAGACGCATGCTATTTCGCAGCATTTCGACACTCCGGCGTATTGGCATCAATATGCGGAGCAGCTACCTATGCACCGGCAGCGGGACGGGGCGGCGGCGGACCAAACCGAGGAAAAGCAAGAGGATGCCGATGTTTCCGAGGCCGACGGTCCAATAGAGCCATTCGTCCATCTGATCAGGCGAATAGGCGGCGGTAATGTTGTTAAACGTGATGAACAATCCGGCCACGGAAGGAAGCATCATGCAAAGTACGCCGGCCCAGAGAAGCCAACGTGTGGACCGCGTTTTCGGATCGTGCGGTTCGCCCTCTTTGAGAATGTGCAGCTTATGGTAGGCCAAGTAGCGACACACACGGTAGAACCAAGCCGCAATAATGATAGGGCCGAACATGGCGAGGACATAGTAAGGCCCTGCCAGGAAATGGATCCAGGATCGAACGCGAACTTTTTCGATGTTGCCCAGGTTGCTTTCGAAATATCGATCGAGGCCCAAGCGTTCAGGCAAGGCCATGAAGATGCAGAAAAGAAAGATGGCGCCCACGGCCCCTAAAACAAGGAACAGTTTGCGGTACTCGCGTCGAAAGCAAAAATAAATGCCGGCCAGGAACGGACCGGCCAGCAGGGCGTGAATACTGAATTGAAAAAGCTTGGTAAGCCAATCGCTATTCCAACCCATCAGGGCATATCTGCTGGCCGCCAGTTGCCACGCACTGCCTGCCGCACAGACGAAGATCGTAACCCAACGCAGAATTTCTTCGGCATGGCTTTTCATGATGCAACTCCGGCCAAGCAGTTGTTTTCGGCACCTTGGATTGCTAACCCTAAAGATCGTGAAGTTTTGAACAAAGTTTAGCGACCAACCGGAGCGAATGGGAGCAAGCCGAGCGGTAGCTCGCATTGGTCGGCGGCCCTGCCGCCCTGGGCTATTATTAACAACTATACCTTTTTCAGAAAAAAGGCTTTGCCTAACACTCGGATGGGTGGGAGAAATGTATCAAACTTAACGCCTATACATTCCGGTTGCTGTTTTAACCCACATAGAGAGTTGCCCAGCCTCCCACTTAGTTTCCGTTGCGGAAACGCCATAGGCCGGGAGTCATTCTGAGCGCAGCGAAGAATCTTCCACATTTTACGAGATTCTTCGCTGCACTCAGAATGACAATTTAGCTTTCCGCAACAGAAACCACTTAAAAAGAGCCTTCTCTATTCTTCGCTTGCGGCGTCAGTCTCTTCCGGGTTTGCCACAAAACGATAGCCGGCATCGCGAATGGTGAGGAAATGCCGAGGCTGGGCGGGATCGGGCTCAAAGGTTTTGCGGAGCCGGCGGATGAATTGATCAGGCGCGCGCGTGTTGATCGTGCCGGGCATCCCCCAAACCTTTTCCAAAAGTTCGCGACGCGGAATCACACGGCTTTCGTTTTCGACAAAATAACGCAGCAGCGTCATTTCGAGCTGCGTTAAGCGAACGGGCTCGTCGCGGACCGTGACCTCGAACGTCTCGAAATTGATTTTTGCATTCGCAAACTCGAACGAAACGATGCCGCCGGGGGCTTTCCAACCATGCGCCTCGCGGTGGCCGTGAAAAGTCAGCAAATTTTTCACGCGGCTGATAAACTCGTCGAGATCGAACGGCTTGGTCAGATACTGGTTCGCGCCAACGTCAAAACCGCGAGTCCGGTCTTCGGTCAGCGTCCTGGCGGTGAGAATTAACACCGGCGTGAGCATGTCGAAAGCCCGAAGAGCTTCGCAAACCGCATAGCCGCTCATGCCCGGCAGCATGAGGTCGAGAATCACGAGATCGACGGGATCGTTCCCTTCTTGCAGGATCTTCATGGCCGCAGGACCGTCGCCGACGATCGTCACCCGATAGCCCTCGGCCACGAGATTGTAGCGGATACCGGTGGCCAAATGGGCTTCATCTTCGACAACCAGAATATGTTCGTTATTGTTGGACATAAAACATGGGGAGGTCGCTTGTACCGGCGACCGCTAAACGGCTTTTTGATTTGCGGGTCGGCCACGCAGTTGAACTTCAAAAACGCTGCCCGGCCCTGTTTCAGGGTCGCGAACGCGGATCCGGCCGTGATGGCGGCGCACCAACGTCCGCGCAATGTAAAGCCCCAGGCCCGTGCCGGGCTTTTCGCGTTCCAATTCGGATCCGAGCCGGACGAAACGCCCGAAAATTTTGCGACGCAGGTGATTTGGAATGCCGCGGCCATTGTCGGCAATACGCACCAGAATGCGGCCGTTGTCGTCGGTGTTAAGACTGACATGGACCTTGGGCGGCGTGCCGGAGTATTTCACGGCGTTGTCGATCAAGTTGCGAAAGAGGATATCCAAATCGATGCGGCGGCCGACGACCGTGCCGGGTTGAAGATCGAGTTGCACGACATCGGCCGAAACGCGGTAGTTCATGCATACCGAGCCCGCGCACTCGCGGAGCAATTCGGCGAGATTCACATCCTCGTTTTCCTCTTCCGACGGTTCCGCATCGAGCCGGCCTGCATCGAGCATCTGATTGATCAGATGATCGAGCCGTTCGAGGTCTTCGAGCATGAAACGATGGAAGTCGGCCTGCACCTGCTGGTCGACCTGATGGCGGCTCAAGGTTTGCAGATACAGTTTCATCGATGCGATCGGCGATTTCAATTCGTGGGTAACGCTGTCGATGAAGTTTGATTGACGCTGGGTGAGATTGATGGCCTTGATCGAAAGGATTAAATACAAAACCACACCGACCACCAACAAGATCATAAAGACCGCGCCGATGGGCAACATGGCCCAATACATGCCCGAGAGATCGGAATCCTTCACCGCGCCCACGACGGCCAGGATCACCCAGCCGACGATCAGGATCACCAGCAAGGCGATCATACCGATTGCAAGCAGAATGGGCGTACTAAGAGGGCGACGTTTCGACATGGAACTGAAACATAACAAAAGCAGGGGGTAACCGTCAAGCAGGGGGGTGCTTCCAACCGCCCCAATCGTTCTCTTCAGCGGTTCTCGCCGAACAATTACGAACCTATTACACAACATATACGCAGTGACTATTGGGATCGGGGCGACAACATCTATAATCGAAATAAGGTCCGACAACAGGGAGAATTAGCTATGAAAACAAACAATATCCCGGTGCTTTCGCCGGAACAACAATCGCAACCAACCCATCCGGCGGGCACGAAGGCCCGCGTCCTGCTGACGAGCGTTTTCGGCCCCTACGGCCAAGACGACGAGTACGGCAGCCGTCGGTTGAACCCGATGGAGCTTTACCATAACCAAGTCACGCGCACCCAAGGGGCCTTTTCGCTCCGGATGTTCCATCGCAGTTGGGGCATCATGCTGATCCAAGCGAATATCAGCGCCCCCTGCGTCGTCTTGGACTTTCCGGTTCTCGACCGGTTCATCGAGGAGCTGCGCACCCGGCAATACGACGTCATCGGCATCACCTCGATTATTCCGAACATCCACAAAGTCAAAAAGATGTGCGAGTTGATCCGGCAATATCAGCCGAACGCCAAGATCGTCATCGGCGGGCACATTGCCAACGTGCCTGATTTGGCCAAGCGCATCGACGCCGACCACGTTGTCCGCGGCGAGGGCGTTCGCTGGTTCCGCCGCTACCTGGGCGAAGACGACAGCCTGCCTCTGCGCCATCCGATGATCACCTCCGGCATGGGCACGCGCAATATGGGCGTGACGCCGAAAGAAAAGCCCGGCGACGTCGCCGCCACGGTCATCCCGTCGGTCGGCTGCCCCCTGGGCTGCAATTTCTGCTCCACCTCGGCCATGTTCGGCGGCAAGGGCCACTCGGTCAACTTCTATCAGACCGGCGACGAACTGTTCGCCATCATGGAGCAGCTTGAGAAGAACATGCATGTATCCTCGTTCTTCATGATGGACGAAAACTTCCTCTTCCATCGCAAACGAGCGCTACGTCTGTTGGAACTCATGGAGCAGAACAACAAAGCCTGGTCGCTCTACGTTTTCAGCTCGGCCAATGTGATTCTCTCATACTCGATAGACCAACTCGTCCGCATGGGCATCTCCTGGGTGTGGATGGGCATCGAAGGATGCAACAGCCAATACTGTAAGCTTACCGGCGTCGATACCTTCGCACTGGTCCGCGAGCTGCAATCCAACGGCATCCGCGTCCTCGGCTCGACGATCATCGGCCTCGAAAACCACACGCCCGAGAATATCGACGAGGCGATCGACTACGCCGCTCGGCACGACACCGACTTCCATCAGTTCATGCTCTACACGCCCATCCCCGGCACGCCCCTGCACGCCGAGCTTTCGGCCAAGGGCGTGATGAAGGATGAGAGCGAATTCCACATGAGCGATATTCACGGCCAGTCGATTTTCAACTATCGCCATCCCCATATCAACGACCAACAATCGGCGGAATTCATGCTCCGGGCATTCAATCACGATTTCGAAGTCAACGGCCCCAGCACGGTGCGTATCGTGCGCACCACGCTGGCCGGTTGGCGGCGGCACAAAAATCATCCCGATGCGCGTGTTCGCCGTCGCTACGCCTGGGAAGTTCGCGAGTTGGCCACCACATTTACGGCCGTCGTCGCGGGCGCGAAACTGTACTATCGCGACAATCCGATGATGTACGCCAAGATGTCGGCGTTGTTGCGCGAATTGCACGCCGAATTCGGTTGGAAGTCGCGCCTCGCTTCGGCCATCGGCGGCCGCTGGGTATTGCGGCAGATTCGCAAGGAAGAAAAACGGCTCGCCGAGGGCTTCAGCTACGAGCCGCCGACCATCTACGAACGGAACGAGGCCCTGACGGATCGGCCCGAAGTGCCCGTATGCCGTTGGGCCGAGCCCATTGCTCCGCCGGCCAAACCGGCCGTCGCCGCACAACCCGCCCACGCCCGCAAACGCGAGCTGGCAGGCGTGTAGAACAACGTCGCTCCGTAGTTCCCTATCTCGGTCATCTGTCATTCCGAGCAGAGCGAAGAATCTGCGCGGTTTCAGAGATCCTTCGCTTCGCTCAGGATGACAGAAAGCGGTTGGAAAATCGCTCGACGACGAAGACGGCTACCTTCCGAAGCCCATGAAGAAGCTGAACAGTTCCGACTTGTCGCCGGGCTGCCAGGAGATCGGGAAAGCGAAGTCCAACGCAATCGGCGCGGGGCCCATCGCCGGCACGACGATTCGCAATCCAAAACCACAGGCCACGCGATATTTGTTCGACCAATCGGTGATCGACGGCTCGACCGTGCCCGTGTCGCAGAACACAACGCCGCGCAGCATATCGTCGGCCGAAATGGGGAACAGATACTCGGCCGAGGCAAGCATCTGGAAATCGCCGCCCACGCGCACCATGCTTCCATTGGTCGGACCGATCACATAGGGCGATGCGCCGCGATACTGGAAACCGCGGATGGTCGAATAACCGCCGGCATAGAACCGTTCGTAGATCGGCGTATCGTCGCCGGAATAGCCGGCGCGGGCGGCCAAGCTCAACACATGCCGGCCCGAACCGTCCGGCCGTTCGTGAAGCGTGAAATACTTGCGCAAATCCAATTCGGCGCGGGGATACGTGAACGAACCAAGCACTTGCTCGATCGAGCCCTCGATCAAATGGCCTTCGGTGGCCAAAAAGGCGTTGTCGCGTTTATCGTGCGTCATGGAAAGCTGGAACCCATGCAAGGCCAAGTCGCGCCCCACCACTTCGGCCAAGTCGGGCACCGCCGGGTCGATCGGATCCGTAATATTGATCTTTGCTCCGCGATAAGCAATGCTGCCGGATAAGTCCGGCGTGAATTGATATCCCAGCGAAGCGCGGCCGCCGATGCGCTGTTCGTCGTATTCCGTATAGGCACGTTGATAGAAGTAGCCGTTCAAGCCCAAGGCCACAGGCGTGTTGAACAAGTACGGTTCTTGGAACGTCACGGCATACCGCGATGTGGACGTGCCCGGCACGGCCTCCATGCGGAACCGTTGCCCGGCGCCGCGCCATGCCGTCGCGTTGCGAACATCCTCCCAGCTCTGCGGGAAGCGGGTCCAGTCGAAGTTTTGCTCGTCCAAAACCACGGAGCCGACCAAACCGGAATCCGAGTTCACCCCGACGCCAAACATCAATCGGCCGGTCATCGTCTCATTCGCATTGATGCCGAACGGCACGGGACGCGCGAAATCACCGCCGTCGGGCGGTCCATCGTTAAAGAACGAATTCTGATTGAAAATCGGCCCCGGAATATATCCGCCCTCGGGCGAATCGACCGGTCGCTGCGGCGTGCCCGACTGCGTGGGCCATTGCTGCTGACCGTAGGCCTGCGTCGTCGGGGCCTGGGCAGGTTGCGTCGCTGGCGCTTGGACCGGCTGCATTGCGGCCGTCTCGGCGGCACCCGTTTGTGCGTCGGCCGGCTGCAATGCGGGGCCCGAAGCGGACGTCTGTTGCACCGGCTGTTGCGCAACGCTTGTCCATCGCAACGAATTGCCGCTGCTTGACGGGGCGGAAGCGCTCGGCTCCGTGTCGGTGTATTGCATGGGAATCAAACGGGCCCGCGACGGTTCCGGCTGTTTTCGAGCCAGCGCGGCCGTCAATTCGTCGGCCATTTGCATCAAGTCGTCCGAACGTTGTTGAACGCTGGGATTCGACGCCTCTGAGGCGACCGTGCCGGAGGCCGCGAAAGGCGTGCGTTGCACTTGTTGCTCCGCACTCCGCACCTCTCGTTGTTCGACACCCGACGCTTGTCCCTCCATGGGGCCGACATAGCGTCCGCAATCCAAAATGACGGTCAAGTCGCGGTCACGCGGCGCGGGATCGGGGCTCTGCCCACGGAACTTCGGCGGCTTCGGGCGGCGAGCAACCTCGCTGTCGCTCTGTTCCTCAGGATCCTTGCCCTCCTCTTTGTCGGGCGGGCTGAAGACGATTTTCGGAACGCTGCCCGTCGCGGGATTGGTCTCGAACAACTGGCTGGCCTTAATGCGCCGCTCGCTGTCGCGCACCTGGCGGATATCGACGATATCGCCCGGCTTGAACGAAAGGCGATTCAAGATCGTGGTAATTTGCGTATGCGGGTAATCGCCTTTGATATGCACGTCGATCTTGCCGACGCGATAGCGGTCGCCTTCGGTGATGTTATAAACGATGTCCAACTGGTTTTCTTCTTCCAAAAACCGCGGATCGGCCTTCACGTCGGCAAACACGTAACCGATGCCGCCGTACATGTCCTGAAGCTTGTTCACATCCGAGGACATCTTCGCCTGGTTGAAAAAATTGTCGCGCGTCATCTTCAGGTCGGCCATCAACTGATCGTTGCTGTATTTCGTGTTGCCGATCACCGAAACGTTGCGGACTTTGTAGCGCGGCCCTTCGTCGATGATGAACGTAAGGGTCACCCAGTTTTCTTCCTCGTTGAATTCCATTTCCCGGCCGATCCTGGCGCGGAAAAAGCCCAGCCCGCGATAATAGGCCGTCAACCGCTCCACGTCCTCGTCCACTTGCTTGCGGTCGAGCTCGCCTTTGAAGAGCCACAGGAACGGCGGTTTCGATTGGATCTGCGTTTTCAAACGCTCTCCGCTGGCAATCGAGTTGCCGATGAAATTAACCGTCCAGACGCGCTGTTTCGTTCCTTCATTGATGAGGAAGATGACGCGGCGATCTTCCGGCTTGTCGCCTTCCAACATCGTGATGCGCGCGCCGGTGAAACCGCGTCCATGATAAAACTCTTCGAGCTTGCGACGCGCTTCCTCGATCGCGGACGGATCCAACGCATCGCCCTTTTTCAGCCCGGATTCTTTTTGCAAAACTTTGCGCCGGATCTGCTTGCAGCCGACGAACTTGGGCTCCTCGATCAGGCACGGCCGTTCGATCAAATCGAAAATTACGACGCGCCCGCCCGCTACTTGCTGCCAATAGGTTCTGACATTGACGAACATTTGCGAACGGTCAAGCCGGCGAACGTCTTCTTCGATCTGCTCCAAGTCGAACGGCCGGCCGGGCCGGGTGCGAATGTGCGGCAGAATTTTGCTCAAGGGCAACGACTTGTTCCCCTGGATCTTCACATCCACGACCTTGTCGGCGGGGGATGCGGCCGCCAGCGAGTCGGTGGGCGGCGGGCCGGCGGGCGTGGCTTCCTGCGATGGTTTCGGCATCGCTTGCTGCGCCATGGCCAAGGGAATCGCCAACGACGCAAGCGTCAATACCCCAAGCAATACGACCAGCGACAGCTTAAGCTGCCGCTTTTGTTGCTTGCCCTTGGGGTTTTTATCCTTTCGGAGGCTGGCCATCCCTGGCCCTTTCCGTTTGGAGGCTATTTCGCACGAGAAGAGGTTCCGTCAGCGGGACTCCGCCCACCGACAAGCATCTCTGTTCCTTGCACGTTCTCTAGCGAACGAATACGCTGCCCAAAACGCAGTGGTTCGCCTATGGCAATGCAAGGTCGCGTAGAAATACCCAAATTGGCCCGCCACGACAAGGGGAGTTAGCAGTATTTACCCAAGAGATGATCGAAAAGTTGGGATCGTAGGGGGGATAAACTGCCTTGGCCTGTCCAACCGAGCCCCAATACCCTTGCAATGAATGATTTACATGTAAGAATAGGGAAGGTGCGTTGTATTTGCGACTTCAAGAACCCCTCTTTCGTACTAAGGTGCCGCATGGCTTCTCGTCTTGGTTGTTCGTTGTTTTGTTTGGCTGCACTTTCGATCGGCGTTTGGGCCTTAGCGGCCGACCCGGCCCCAAAAGGTCCTGAGCCGGCCAAAACTGCGGAACCGGCTGCCAAAGCCCCGGAGCCTGCCGCAAAAACTCCCGAGCCGGCTGCGAAAGCTTCCGAGCCCGCCGCTAAACCGGCGGAACCAGCCGCTAAGCCGGCGGAACCCACGGCCAAAAAGCCCGAGACGCCGGCCAAAGCGCCGGAACAGGCGACCAAAGCGTGCGAAGAGTCTGCGCCAACTTATACGGTTAAAAAGAAGCCGTTCCGAATCACCATCCAACTCGACGGCACCTTGGAAGCTCAAGTCGCTCACGAAATTGCCATCAAGCCCGAGGAGTGGAATGGGCTCGTGGTAGAAAGCGCCGCCGCGCACGGCGCTCAAGTGCGCAAGGGCGATACCATTCTTGCCTTGGAGACCGAAAAGATCGATCGTGCGATTGCCGATCTGCGCACGGAATTGAAACTTTCGGAAATCGCCCTGAAGCTCAGCGAGGACCAACTCCAGGCACTCGAAAAAACAACGCCTCTCGATCTGGAATCCAGCAAGCGTTCGGCGCGCATGGCGAACGAGGATAAAAAGTTCTTTCTCGACACCGAGCGCCCCTTTGCCATGAAAGCCGCCGAGTTTTCTTTGAAAATGGCGAACGACAACCTGGAATACGAACAGGAAGAGCTGCGGCAGTTGGAAAAAATGTACAAGGCCGACGATGTCACCGAGGAAACCGAGGAAATCGTTCTGCGACGCGCGCGCGACACCGTGGCCAAGGCGAAAATCATGGTTGAATACGCAAAGATCAACCACGATCAAACCCTGAAATTCAACATTCCCCGCGCGGATGAGATGATCAAGGACATCACCGAGCGGAAATCGTTGGATTGGGAAAAGAACAAAATCGAATTGCCGCTGGCGCTCGATAAACAGCGTTTGGAACTTGCCCGACTCCGCGTTCAGCGCGAACGCACCGAAGACAAGCTGAAAAAGTTCGAAGGCGACCGCGCGATGATGATCGTTAAATCGCCGATCGACGGCGTCGTCTACTACGGCAAATGCGTGCGCGGCAAGTTCAGCGATTCGACCGGCTTGGCCGACAACCTGCGTCGAAACGGCGTCATCCAACCGAACATGGTCGTTATGACGGTCGTGCAGCCCCGGCCCTTGTTTATCCGTGCATCGGCATCGGAAGAATTGCTCCGCGATCTGCGGCCCGGTCTGAAAGGCACGGCCACGCCCACGGCATTCCCCGACCTGAAATTGCCCGTTGCGGTGGACGATGTAAGCGACATTCCCGTTGGGCCTGGAAGCTTTGACGTCAAATTCCGCGTTACGCTCAACAAAAAGACCAAGGGCCTCATGCCGGGCATGGCGTGCAAGATTCGGATGACGCCGTATCAGAAGAAAGACGCTCTTGGCGTGCCGCCGAAGGCCGTTGCAGCGGATGAGTTGGACGATCAGAAATACCACGTCTTCCTTGTCGCCAAAGACGGCAAGCCCCAACGTCGTGAAGTGACCTTGGGCCGCAAGACCGACAAGCAGGTCGAAATTCTCAAAGGACTCGCGGAAGGCGACAAGATCCTGATGGAACCCCCGAAGGAGGAGAAATAGAAATTCCAAAGACCGATGACCCACGTTCGAAAACTTACGACCAAGGATTGTAATCACCCACTTGAACATTGGTCATTGAACATTGAACTTTTGAACCTTTTTCGATCCCCCATGTATCTTCGCTGCCTATCCGCCGCCCTTGTTTTCTTCTGCCTTTCAGCTTGGGCGGCCGAGGAGCCGGCGCATCCGTCTGTTTTGGCCGAAACGGGCCCGAAACCCAAACCGGTTGAACCGCCAACCGCGGCGGAGATCGATCGGTCGATCCAACGCGGAGTCGAGTTCCTTCTGAAGCACCAGCATGAAGATGGTTCCTGGGGTTCGGCCGATAGCAGCCGGCCGGGCGAAGTTTACGCGCCCATCCCCGGTGCGCATCAGGCTTTTAAGGCCGCCGTGACGGCCATGAGCATCTCGGCCTTGATCGAAACCGGGGGCGACAAGGAAGAAGTCGCCACAGCGCTTGATCGGGCCGAGAATTGGCTCTTTGAACATCTTTCCAAGGTGCGCCGTGCAACGCCCGACGCATTTTACAACTCCTGGACACATGCCTACGGCATTCAAGCGCTCGTACGCATGCTGGGGCGGCGGCCGGCCGATGCGCAGCGCAACGATCGCATCCGCAAGCTGATCGAGCAACAGATCGGGATGCTCGAACGCTACGAAGTCGTCGATGGCGGTTGGGCCTACTACGATTTCAAAGCCCACACGCAGAAGCCCAGCGGTTCGACGATGAGCTTCGTCACGGCCGCCGTTTTGGTGGCCCTATACGAAGCCAAACAAGCGGGCATCGAGATTCCTCAATCGCTGATCGACCGGGCGACCGCATCGATCCGCCGCCAGCGCAAGCCGGATTTCTCTTACTTTTACGGCGAATATCTGAAGAATCGGCCGATGTTGCCCGTCAATCGGCCGGGTGGAAGCGTGGGCCGCTCGCAGGCGTGCAACGTTGCCATGCGGCTCTGGGACGATCCGCAGACGACCGACGCCGTGATGGAAACGTGGCTCGACCGGCTCTTTGCCCGCAACTTGTGGCTCGACATCGGACGCAAGCGGCCGATTCCGCACGAATCGTGGTTCCAAGTGGCCGGCTATTTCTTTTATTACGGCCATTACTATGCCGCGCTGTGCATCGAACAGATCCCCGAGAAGGATCGCCCGCAGTATCAAGACCACTTAGCCCGCGTGCTGTTGCCGCTGCAAGAGAAAGATGGCTCGTGGTGGGACTTCCCCTTGTACGACTACCATCAAGCCTACGGCACGGCCTACGCGCTCATGTCGCTCAAGCGGACCAAGCGCCCCGGGCAATGAAGCCCGATCCATTGGCCGCGTCTATCCATTCGCATTTGGTAATCTCGTCACCATCGTTACGACCGTTATTTACAGTTCCCCCTCAGATTGACAATTGTAGCCGATGTTGCCAATGTTTCAGTTACAAGGCAAATACGGCTTTTTTTTGCGGAGTTTTCCCGCCTGATTAGCCGTGGAACGGTTCATTAGCAATATCGGCACGTATATGCGGCAAGGCATTCTCGGCCAGGCAAACTGCGGCGTAACCTATAGTTATGCAGGCCGTTTGTATCCGTTTCCGTGAATGAAAATCCCAGGAGATCGGGAAACTAACATGGCAACTTACATCACTTGGAAAGACTACTACAGCGTCAATAATCCCGCACTCGATGCCGAACACCAGCAAATCATTGCGTGCATCAACGAACTACACGAGGCCATGCAAGGGGCCGCCGATAGCTCGACGACAAGACGTGTCTTGGACAAATTGGTACAGTACACGCGAACTCATTTTGAGCACGAAGAAAAATTTTTGCGAGATGTTGGTTTTCCCAATTATGACGCCCACAAAGCGTTGCACGACAACATGCGGCAACGGACACTCAGCCTGCGGACGCACTTGACGCTAGTGACCGCACGCGATGTGCTTGTGTTTCTCAAAGACTGGTGGCTGGAACACATCCAGGGCGAAGACAAGATGTATGCAAGCTACGCAGAGGCCCTGGCAGCAAGATAGGGCATGCAACAGCCGACTCGCAATAATTTCCACGGCAACGTCTATCTATCCGTATCTGTCCGGCTATAGATCAGGTACTCCCCATGCCTGACGAGGGTCGGTTCTTGTTTGAATCGTAAGCAGTGGATGCGTTATTCATGCTTTTGGGTCTTTTTCATTATTCACTGCTTCTTTTGTGTTGTGACAAAAGATACGTCGATTCGGTCGGCGGCATCTTGTTGTTGTATCATGGCTTACAGTGATGTGCTGCGATGTAAAACATGCTCCTTGGAAATAGGGGCTTGTTGAATAATTCCCTCTACGTGGTTAGATATTCATCGATATTTTTCCCCGACGGCTGGGAAATGTGCTGTCATGTTTTTTATTTTTGCTGTTGTCACTTGGGAAGTTATGAATGAAGCGCATCGAGAATTGGACGTTTTTTTATAATCGCGGGCAGTGGGGATTTCAAGGTTGGTTTTTAGCCGGGGGCAAGAAAAGCATAGGCAGGAGGCTCGTGAAGAGTCCGTCCGCCTTTAGCGACTATATGGGACAATGGGTTACGAAAAACAAAACGACGGTTTTTGGGAGGCATACCACCCTCACCCCCGGCCCCTCTCCCGTAAACGGGCGAGGGGAGACGCGAAAGGCGGACGATCTCTGAACGAGCCTGACAGGGGTTGGAGGCGGTGATTGATTTCCCAGGCGTAAACGCACTGGGCTAGAGAAAAAGATGGTAATTGAGCGCGAACGAGCTTTTCGAGGGATACCACTGGGAGGCCGATGAGTCTTGGGGCCTTTGTTTCTTTGCTTCTTGGAAAGCACAATTTGTCAGGTACGGGGGTATCTGACCTACGGAACTGCACTATGAAAAGCCGGTCAAATCCACCGTCCGAAATCATCCCCAGTTCCGTATGATGGAGCAGGGATAGCTGTTCTAAAAACAGGTGGTTTTCCCGCGCGCGTCGCAAAACAAATGGGTAAACGGGGGGTGGCTAGGTTCCCTAAACTCACTCACGTCTTCCTGCCGATGTTCGGTAGTACCATTGCCAGAACACTGCGGCAATCAACGCGCCCACGCTATACGCCAAAACGTCTTTCGGATCGGCAACGGTTGGCACATGCCATTCTTCGTGCAGTGGGATCACAACTTCAAACAAGGCCGACCAGATAATCAGCGGAATGACAATTTCAATGGCATCAGGCGGACCATCGTGACGACGCAGCCCGAGACGCCAGCTTGCCCAAACCATCATGGGCACGAAGAGGGGGACGCATATCAGGTCATTCAAGTGAGCCCGGAGCAACTCGGTCGACCAACCGTTGCGTGCCAACACGCGATGGGTCCAGTAAACGACAAAACAAGCGAGAAACAGCGGATCGCGAAGGTAACCAAATTGCATTGGTCAGTGACTTGAGACAAAATAAACCAAGACAAGATTCAACGACACGAATGCAGCGCCAATCGTGGTTACAATGATCGATGCCATCATCTGACCCACAGTTACCGAAGACCGTTGACGCGGCTTGCTGGCGATATAGCAGGTTAGGCTTGAGATCAGGCAAGCCAAAATCGCAACGGTGAAAATGCTACTTGCATCGCGTGTTTCGAAGAGGAGCTGCCGCAACGTTGGACGAAGATGGATGGGCCCCTCTCGGCTCAGATCGATGTCTGCGTCGAGACCATCGCCCCCGGCCTTTCCGTCTCGGCCCAGGGATGCGAGGGTGTATCCATCGGCAGTAACTGAGTACTGAAGCGGATGTTGCCAATTATCGTTCGTGACGAATCGCTCGTTCGCTCCGGGAAGTTGGTCCAGCGAATTCGGATATTGCTCGTGCTGCTTTCTATACTCCGCCAGTGCCTCACGAATCAGACGGCTATTGTTTCTCAAAAAACCTTGTGATCCATCCAACTCGCGCATTTGGCTTACTGAAGAGATGGAACTCATGTATACCAGGACGAAGACGAGAGCAGCGGTTGTCAAAGCAGCCGCCATGCGAAAGGCGAATTGCTGGTTCCCTTCCGACAAGAGCCGTCGCAGCATCATGCGGATGATATAGACCCAGCCGGCAACCAGCACGGTCAGTAGCACCGAGAAAGCAACAAAAAAAAGGGCTCCCATCACAGCGTGTCCTAGGCTGGAAAACTGAAAACGACACGGGAACGTCACGCGATTGAGTTTTTTCTGCCCAATTGTACGATCAACGGCAATTGCGCCTCCTCACTTTATCGTGAACGCCAAGGGTGTCAAGACACGTTCGTTTTTATCCATCGCCTAAATACTTCGCCTTGCAGTTGAATTCCAGGCTATAACGGTCCGTTATTGCCAGCTTAGAAATCAAAATACCGAGAAACCGTCAAGAACAAAGTTGTTGATTCGGCTATGTGGCGATGGCAAGGAGGCAGGAGGCTCGTGAACGAGCCTGACAGGGGGTGGGGACGGTGATTGGTTTCCCAGGCGTAAACGCACTGGGCTAGATAAAAGGTGACAATGGGGCGTGGATGTCTGAGACAGAGAAAAGGTGCGTGGAGTGGAGACGGGCAAGTGGTTGCGGTGGTGATGGAATGCGATGGGGCAGGTCATGCAAGACGTGTTCCGCCGGACGTTTACGGTCATGCTGTCCTCATGCTAGCCCTCTCCAACAGGCGAAGGAACCAGATAAAGCACATCAAACCGCCCTCACCCCCGGCCCCTCTCCCGCTTGGCGGGCATTGGTATCTACACATCCTTTAGAATCGAGGGGCAATTACCAACAAAGACTCACGCAAAGGCGCAAAGGCGCAAAGACATTTCATGTAAGTTCTTTGCGCCTTCGCGCCTGTTATGTAGAGAGTTGTCAATGGGTGTTTGGCCAGTT
>CAYWGR010000035.1:0-35133 GCA_964458015.1 uncultured Planctomycetaceae bacterium | reverse complement strand
GACGTTATGAGTGATGCCAGCGTTGGCGAATTCAGGAAGCGGTCTTTCAATCGCAACATGCCGTTCAAGGCCCCAAGCCTTCAAACTGTAGAAGGTGATTATTTCGACGAGTGTACCTAACGCTCGGCCAGACGCCTTCTTTGCGTCCTTGGCATAGTGAAAGACGTGCTTTGCTAGCACATTCTGAAGATAGTCAACGGATGGGTATGCCAATTGTACTATACTCCGTAAAGGGCTTAATTCTATAGTCCGTATTCTTTTATCTTCCGGTACAGCGTCCGCTCGCCGATGCCGAGCATTTTGGCGGCTTCCTCGCGGTTTCCGACGGTGAGGCGAAGCGTCTCGGCCACGAAGAGGCGTTCGAGTTCCGTGAGCGGTTTGCCGACCAGGGCGGTTAGGGAGGCGGTCGAAGGTTCGCCGTCCGGGGTGGTGACGCCGGCCAACTCCTCGGGCAAGTCGTCGACGTCCAACAGGCCGTCGTAATCGACGACGACCATGCTTTCGACGACGTTGCGGAGTTGGCGAACGTTGCCGGGCCAATTGAAGGCCAACAGTTTATGCCGCGCGGCGGGCGACATGCCTTGGATTTGTGTCCCGTGTTGCGACGAGAATTGCTTAATGAAGTAGTCGATCAGGATAGGAATATCCTGGCTTCGTTCGCAGAGCGTAGGCAGCCGGATCGTGACGACTTTCAGCCGGTGGTAGAGATCGCTACGGAACGTGCCTGCTTCGATGGCTTCTTCCAGGTTTCGGTTGGTGGCCGAAAGGATCCGGACGTTGACTTTGATCGGGTTATTCGAGCCGACGCGGGTGATTTCGCTGTTTTCAAGCACACGGAGCAGCTTGATTTGCGTGGGCAGGGGCATATCGCCCACTTCGTCGAGAAACATCGTGCCGCCGTTGGCGTATTCGAACTTGCCGACGCGGTCGGCCGAAGCGTCGGTGAATGCGCCTTTGACATGGCCGAACAATTCGCTCTCTAAAATGTTCTCGCTCAGCGCGGCGCAGTTCAGAGCCACGAACGGTTTGTTTTTGCGAGGGCTGTTTTGGTGGATCGCTTGGGCGACGAGTTCCTTGCCTGTGCCTGTTTCACCTTGGATCAACACACTGGCGTTGGTGGGGGCGATGCGTTTGAGCCGTTCGATCACGTCGCGCATCAGGGGGCTATCGCCGATAACGCCCTCGAAGCCGAATTTTTCATCGAGGCGGCGTTTTAGTTCGACGTTGGTGCGTTTCAGACGCGAGCTTTCGACGGCCTTGACGACACTTGCCCGAAGCTGGGCGATATCCAAAGGCTTCAGCAGATAATTGAACGCGCCGCTTCGCATGGCTTCGACGGCCGAGGGCACGGTGCCGTGGCCGGTCATGAGAATGACTTCGGCGGCGGGCTGGTCGGCTTTGGAGCGGGCGAGGATGCCTAGGCCGTCGATATCGTTCATCACAAGATCGGTGATGACGACGTCGAAGGGTGTTTCTTCGAGCAGGCGTGCGCCTTCGTTGCCCGAGGCGGCGACGCGGCAATGGCATCCGATGCGTTCCAAGCTTTCCGCGACGGTCTCGGCATGTACTCGATCGTTATCGACGATCAGCACTTCGGAGGGTGGGTCAACAGTATTATTGGTGGTTTTTGTGTCGGCTGCGCTCATGACATTTGATGATACCGCATCGAGAAAGCCACGACCAGAACCGCCACCTTAGAGGGGTGATGGTTTTGTTTTACATAAGGCAGGAAAAAGATGTTACTCACCTGGTTCGCCGATATGGCGAAGATAGCCGGCCAGTCGGTCTTCGAGGTCGATCAGGTTTTGCCACTGGCGTTGATCGAGCGTGACATGGTCGCTTTTCGGTTTTGATTTAACCGATTGCAGCAGCCCTCGCATGCGGAGGTTGATGTATTGGAGCATTTCGGCCACTTGGGCCGTTTGGCCGGGGCTTAGTGAATCGGGCAACGGCGGCGGCAGCAGCGTATGCAGGAGGAGTTCCGCATCGGTGTCTTCGCTGAAATTCAGCTCGAAATCCAACGATGCGACGCTGGGTTCCTCTTCGTATTCATCGAGGCCCAGGGTAACGCCTTCCGAAAGATCTACGCCGCGTAGCATGGCTAAACGTCGGGCGATTTCCTCGCGGGAACCGAAGACGAGGATGGTTCGTCCCACCGCGATTACGTCGCCGGGGCGAAGGATGGAAATCTGAACGGTTTCGCCGTTGACCTTGGTGCCGTTGGTGCTTTGGAGGTCGGTCAGGACGATTTTATCATCGTCTTCCTGGATTTTGATATGGAAGCGGCTGACCCGCTCATCGTTGAGTTGGATGGGGTTGCCTTCTTCGCGGCCGACGGTCAATGGAGTGGGAGCATCCGCGTAAATACGTCCTCGATCCGCGCCGTCCAGCACCCGTAATGTAATCAAAGCCATGTAAGAACCAATCGAAAGATAACCAACGCGGACAAGGCAGGCTGCACGGCACTGTCTCTCCACTTTTCTATCCTGTGTCGGGTTCGGGGTCAAGTCGCCGAAGACCTCCTCAACGGAGGGGTGTTTTCTCGTTCTCGGTACAGGAAAGGGTTTCCATGGTCCTTTTGGTTGTGTTACATGCGGTGAACTGCTAAAATGCTTCTCATTCCTGCGAGAATTTCCTAGGTTACACCTGCCTGCCAACTTTCCCTCCCGGTTTATTGCAGACTTGCCTCGGATTTCAGTGGCAACTCGCTTCCGCACGATCACCCCGGCACATGGAGAATCAACATGACCGCCCGAAGAACGTGGTTGATGTTTCTTGTCGTCGTTTTGGCACTTTCCTCCCATGTGAAGGCCGCGGCGCCGGTCACGCTGTTTGTGGCTCCGAATGGAAATGACGGGTGGACAGGCCGGCTTGCGGCAGCTAATCCGCAGGGCACCGATGGACCGTTGGCCACGCCGTTGGGCGCGAGGGATGCCATTCGGAAGATGCGTGTTGCGGGCACTGAGGCCGGGCAGATCACCGTGTTGATTCAAGGCGGCACGTACTACATGGCTGCACCTTTCGTTTTAGAGCCGCAAGATTCGGGCACGGCCGAGGCACCGATCGTCTATGCGGCGCAGCCGGAGCAGAAGCCGATACTGAGCGGCGGCCGCGTGATTCGTGGCTGGAAGCAGGAGGCCGACGGACTGTGGACGGTCCAAATACCCGAAGTCGCGGCGGGCCAATGGTATTTCCAACAGCTTTTCATCAACGGCCGACGCTGCATTCGTGCCCGATCTCCGAACGAGGGTTATCTTCGCATTGCTTCGACCGTGCCGGGGCCGCGTGATGCGCAGGGCAACGAGATTGCACGCGATAAATTTGTATTTAACGACAAAGACCTCCAGCCTTGGAAACGGCTCGGCGATGTTCAGGTAGTTTTGATGCACTCTTGGGAGACGTCGATTCATCCGGTGAAGAGCGTGGATCCCGCAACGCATACCGTGCAGTTTGTTGCGCCACAGAAGGAATGGTGGCCCATCGGATTGTGGGAGAAGATGCAGCGCTATTATGTCGAAAACGCAATCGAGTTGCTCGACCAGCCGGGTGAGTGGTATTTGAATCGCGAGACCGGCGTTTTGAGCTACAAGCCTCTGCCGGGCGAACAGATGGAGCAGGCCACGGTAATCGCGCCGCGGCTTGTGGATTTGGTGCGGTTTGCGGGAAATGCCGACGAGAAGCGTTTTGTGCAACATGTGACGCTTCGTGGTTTGGCGTTCCAGCACGGCGATTGGGTGCTTAAACCCGAGGGGAACAGCAGCACGCAAGCGGCCGTCGAAACGCCGGCCAATGTAACGGCCGACGGAGCGCGGAAGTGCGCGATCGAAAATTGCGAAATAGCGCATGTGGGCCAGTATGCCGTTTGGCTGCGCCGAGGCTGCAAGGAATGCCGTATCGCCGGCAACCGCATTTGCGATTTTGGGGCCGGCGGCGTTCGAATCGGCGAGGCTGCGATGCCGCCGAATGATGAAACCGAATCGAGCAATAATGTGGTTGACAATAACCATATTTACGACGGCGGGCATGTCTTCGCGGCAGGCATAGGCGTTTTTGTGGGGCAAAGCAGCCGTAATATGATCTCGCACAATGAAATCCACGATTTGCTCTACTCGGGCATGTCGATCGGTTGGGATTGGGGCGATAGTCCCACGCGATGTCATTACAATACGATTGAATACAACCACGTTCATCACGTGCTGAAAGGCACGTTGAGCGACGGTGGCGCGATCTATGCGTTGGGCGTCTCGACGGGCAGCGTGATCCGCAATAATGTGTTCCACGATGTTTGGCCCTACGAGCAACCGCCGTTCGGCTGGGGAATCTATCTGGACGCCACGACGAGCGGATATCTTGTCGAGAACAACGTGGTTTACAATACGAAATCCGGCGGGATGATGTACAACAACGGCGGCCACGAACATACGATTCGCAATAATATCTTCGCGCTGTCGGCCAATTACGCACTGTGGCCCTTCTGGGAAAAACGAGTGAATACGTTCCAGAAAAATATCGTCTACATGACGCAAGGCACGCTGATTGTTCCCCATGCCAATGGGTCGCTTCAGCAACGCATCGACGCCAAGGAATCGCTGGGCGTTTGGGATGAAAACCTTTATTGGGACACACGCGGCGCGGACGCCTTGCGGTTTTTGGGACGTGATTTTGCCCAGTGGCAGAAAATGGGGCTCGACGCGCATTCGCGGATTGCCGATCCGCAGTTTGAGAACGTCGAGCAGTACGATTTCCGACTGAAGGCATCTTCGCCGGCTCTGCAACTCGGATTCCAGCAGATCGACACGTCGAAAGTTGGTTTGTACGGCGATCCGGCGTGGGTGGCCGAGGCGAAGAACTTGAAGTATCCGAAAACGGTGCTGCCGCCGCCCCCGCCGCCTCCGACGCCGAAGGAAGTGGACGACGACTTTGAAAAAACGCCGGTGAACACCCATCCGCAAACCGCCGTTGTAAGCGGGGAAGTGTCGGGCGCGTCGGTTCAAGTGACGAGTGAACAGGCGGCCGGCGGAAAGCAAAGCATCAAGGTTACGGACACCAAAGCGGTGCAGCCTTCGTGGCAGCCGCATTTCTACTACGAGCCGCATTTGGCCGACGGAGTAGTTCGACAAAGTTTCGATTTGCGTCTGACGCCGGGCGTCGTGGTTGTTTTGGCGTGGCGCGACGACGCCGGTTGGACGCAATACGCCGGACCGAGCGTGACGTTCAACGCGGACGGCCCTATTACGGTCAATGGCAAGGAATTGCTGAAGGCAAAGGCCGACGGCTGGATTCACGTCGAGATTGAAGCGGCGCTGGTCAAAAACGCGCCCAAGACGTTCAAGCTCACGGTGACGCCGCCCAACGGCGCGCCGCAAGTGTTTGCCGACTTGGCTATGCCGAGCCCTGAGTTCTCGAAGCTTGATTGGGCCGGTTTTATTAGCGTCTCGGCCGCCGACACGGCGTTCTATGTGGACAACCTTCAGATTAAGAAGGTTGCGAAGTAAGGGCAAGAGTTTGTCGAAAAGGTGAACTTTGGAGCACCACGGCCGGCTTGGCCAGCCGCGCCGCTTGGATGCCCTATTTTTTCAACACCGGATAAGATACCTCAATTCGGCTGCACTACTCTAGCCAATTGCCTCCGGGGGTGCTTGGCAGAAAATAGTTGTTGGAGCGATGCAATCACCGTGCTGCCCGCGACAACTACATTCTGACTTGCCGATGCTTGGCAATTTGCCGGGAAGAGTTGTTTGCTGAGTAGCTCCCGAGATGGCGATTTTGAACCGTTACAACCTGGAATTCAACTGTAAAGCGAAGCGATTGGGCGAGGGGGGGAACGAACGATTGTCGAGATTGAGACTATAGGTCAATCGTCATCCAGGTTGACGATGCCACGCTCGGCTGCAAAAATGCGATAGAGTTTTTTGCATTACGGCGGTCGAATGCCAGTTTTGCTCTAGGAGACAACGCATGAGTAGATTAGCGCGAGCAAGGTGGATGCTCGTCATCGTTGCCTTTGGTCTATTTGTTTCGGGGGTCACGGTATGGCCCGCCATCTCAGAACTGAAAGCGATTGTCTGGCTGATATGGGGTAGCTCTGCTCCTTCAGGAGAGCTTCATGTGTTCCTTCTGAAGGCCATAGCGGGCCTCGAAGCTACAAAGGCACAATACCCATTCATGCTTTATGCACACGATTGGCTTGCATTCGCCCATATTATGCTTGCCATCCTGTTTGCGGGAGCTGTTAGAGATCCGGTGCGAAACAAATGGGTAGTTCAATGCGGCCTGATTATGTGTGCCCTGGTTCCTGTTTTGGCGGGAGTGTGCATTGCAATACGAGAATTGCCTGGTTGGTGGTTTTGGATAGATTTCGCATTCGCGCCTGGTGCCGCGTTACCCCTTTGGATAGCATATAGAGACATCAGGACTATTGAGCGAGCCAGCAAAACACAATGGACAGAACCGAGCACTACAGCGGATGTGGTGGAGTGGCACTGATGAGGGGCCGTAAACAGAGTGCCACGGGGCTTTGGTAGTGCCAGGCGGACTGCTTGACATTGTATCGAGTTGTGGGCAGGAATGGGGCATCGTACATCAGAAGACATGCTTTCCCGTGACAACAGCATTTCGACTTGCCGACGATTGACGGTTTGCCGGAAGGGGTTGTTTTCTGAGAAGGTACGGAGACAGCACTGGCAAAGCCAGTGGCACACAGCGGCCCTCACCCTGACCCTTTCCCAAAGGGCGAGAGAACATTCGTTAGGCGGCGCGGCGAGAGGGCATCGCGGTGGAAGGTGCGGCCGAGGGATGCGGGCCCCATTTGCGCAGCCAGCGGGCGTAGGCGGCCAGATGGGTCCAGGCATCGGAGGAAAGCAATCGGCGGCTGGCACGCTGCTCCAGGTGGACGCAGGAGACGGCTCCGTGGTACATCACCTGCCAGTTTGCTTGCGCCATGCGCAGGCACATATCGACGTCTTCAAAGTACTTGCCGTATTCCTCATCGAAGAGGCCTACCTGTTCGATTGCTTGGCGGCGGACGATCAGGAAGCAGCCGGAGAGCCAGTCGCATGCCCAGGTTTCGTTGGGAGCATGTTCTCCGTAGAAATGATGTTTGACGGTGTTTTGCATCCAGCGTCCTAGTCCGGTGCGACGCGCCAGGACAAGCGGCAGGGTTTGGAATCGCCTGGCGGCGTAGGCGTCGGAACCATCGGCGTGAAATAACCGGCATCCGGCGATGCCGCATTCGGGCCGGCGATCCATGAACTCGACCATTTTCGTCAGGCATTGCTCGCGAGGGTCGAAATACATGTCGGTGTTCATCAGCAACACATAGCGAGCCGAGGATGCTTTGAGGATGCGATTCAAATTCGCGGCATACGGCATCCGGTGCAGATTGCGAACGATTCGCGTTTCAGGAAAATATTTGCACCACGGCTCGACGCCTTCGGCCGAGTTGTTGTCGATTAGGATGAGTCGAGGGTAGAGTCCTTGTCCCGAGGCTGCCATCGTCTCCAGCAGATGCGGCATCATCTCGCGCTCGTGAGTGTAGACGACGCCGATATCGAGAGAAGAAGGCATTTTAGAGGGGGCAGGGATCAGAAGTTAGAGGTCAGGGGTTAGATATACTGTTTGGGTTTAAGCGGCCTTGCGACGGTCGTGGGTAAACGTTCCTGTCAGGATCGGTTCTTCGACGAAGATTGCCGGGCCGAAGATTTGTTCGGCATGGATGGCAAAATGAGCGCCGAAAGTCTTGAGCAGGGACGTTAGCACAAAAAGGTCGTTCGGATCCTCGATGGGCGTTCGTCGCGTGATGCGCAGTTCGCAATATTCGTCGGTGGGATCCGGCAAGGAGACCGAGAGCGACCAGCGGTAATCCTCCTCGGGATCTTCCGCGGGATCGAGCCAGCGAATGCGGCGCAATTGCTCGTTCTGATAAGTGCAAAACTCCACTTGATGAATGTTCCAGGCTTTGATGTTGTGGAGGAATATCTCCCACAAAGCGGCTGGCGGAAGCGAGGGCATTCCGGCCATGTCGAGCGGCGGCAGATCGCCGACGATCGTTTCGGGTTCCGCCGGTTTGTTGCGCGACGCGAATATTTGGGCGAAAGAAGCGAAGGTAAGAGATAAAAATCGGATGACGGCGTTTTTGATGAGTGCGAATTCTTCGTAACCGAACAAGCGCAGGCGGATCATCAAGACGACCATCGTTATGGCGGTGATCCAGGCAAGCGCGTCGCGGCGGAAGATCGTGGCGGCCGTGGCGGCGGCGCCCGTGGTCAGGCAGACGGCGCCGATCAAGCACAAGACTTGCCAAGGCGTCCATCCTCGGTCGAGCAGGCGGTGGTGGATGTGGAGCCGGTCGGGCGTGTCGAAACGCCGCCCGGTCAGTTTGCGACGCACCATGGCCGCGACGATGTCGAACATCGGCAAAGTCATCACGACGGCGGGGGCGGTGATGGCCAACGTGGCGGACGTTTTGAGAGTGCCTTGGATGCCGAGCAAGCCGACGCTCAGGCCGATGACCATGCTGCCGGAGTCGCCGAGGAAAACGCTGGCGGGCGGCAGATTATAGATGAGAAAACCAGCCAGCGAAGCAGCCAGGATGGTGGCGATGACGGCCACATGGTCGTGGCCTTGGCTGGCGGCAATCACGCCGGTCATGACGGCGGTCGAGAGGCCGACGATCGAGGCCAGTCCGTCCATGCCGTCGATGAGATTGAGGGCATTGATGCAACCGACCAGCCATAGGACCGTCAGCGGGATGCCGAGCCAACCGAGTTCGATGGGATGTCCAAATGCCACGATGCGATCGATCGAGTAGCCGAACAGAACGATGGGCAGGACGGAGACGATTTGAAGAATCAGCTTGAGACGCGAGGGGAGATCATAGCGGTCGTCGATGGCGCCGACGACGCAAACGCATCCCGCGGCGATCATCCAGGTGGAGGCCAGTGCGGTAAACTGTGGACTGACGTCGTCGAGTCCGAAGCGGATCACCAACAAGCCGATCGCGGTGGCGCCGTAGACGGCCACGCCACCCCAGAGAGGAGTCGGCCGGCGATGGAGTTTTCGCCGTCCGTCAGGCTGATCGACGATTCCCCAACGTTCGGCGACGGCCCGGACGATGACCGTCAACGCGAGCGCTGAAGCCCAAGTCACCAGGGATATCAGCACCAAGGGGCCCATGTTTAATCCGTTCGAAAGTGATAGGTGTATTTGCTCTACAGCAGACGGCTACGCCGCTTGGCGCACGGTTTTGGTTGCTTTGGATTGTTCAGAATATGCATCGATGACCTCGGCGGCCGGACCGAGCATGTGCATCTTTCCATGATCGAGCCAGAGGACGCGGTCGCACATCAACTTGATTGAGGCCAAGTCATGACTGACGACGATCACCGCCCGCGCCGACGACATCAGCGTTCGCATCCGTTCCTGTGCTTTGGCCTGGAAAGTCATGTCGCCGGCCCCCAGAACTTCATCGATAATCAATATTTCAGGTTCGATGGTCGTGGCGATCGAAAAGGCCAAGCGCACTCTCATGCCGGTGGAATAATATCGAACGGGCATATCGAGAAACTCGCCCAATTCGCTGAATTCAGCGATCGGTTGAACCTTCGAGCGGATGGTCCGCGGCGTTTCGCCTTGCAGATAGCCGCGGTAATAAATGTTGTCCCAACCGCTGGCATCCTGCTCGAACCC
This sequence comes from uncultured Planctomycetaceae bacterium, assembly GCA_964458015.1. Classification (GTDB taxonomy): domain Bacteria; phylum Planctomycetota; class Planctomycetia; order Pirellulales; family Thermoguttaceae; genus CAYWGR01. The sequence goes on along the minus strand of CAYWGR010000035.1, from coordinate 25,446 downwards.
CAGGGAGATGTCGAATAACGAGCAAATGTGTCCGGTAACTTGGCGGCGGCCGGCTGTGGGGGGGTAAACGCCGGCCAACAGCCTGAGCAAGGTGCTTTTGCCCGCTCCATTGTGGCCGATGATGCCCAGTCGATCCCCTTCGTCCACGGCAAGGTTAATGCCGTCGAGGGCTTGAACCTCGAAGGTGCTCTTTTTCGAGCCGCCGAAGAAGCCATCCAGGAGATATTCCTTCAGGCTAATCCGGTCGAAACACCGAACGTGGAAACGCAAGCCGACATCGTCCAGTTGAATTAAACGCATAGGCGAATCACAGGTAGAAAATGAGTCGTTTTTCGAATCGCATTAATGTGAGCGTGGCGGTGATGACGGCCGCCAATCCTACGGCGGCGCCACAGCAGGCCAGCGTGAGCGAAGGAATCTGCCCCTGCAAAAGCGGCTGGCGAATCAATTCCACGAGTATGGCGAACGGATTCATGTTCACCAGCCAAGCCATGTGAGCCTTTTCTAGTTTGTTGGTAAGCATCTCTGCCGGATACATGATTGGCGTCAGATAGAAAATAGTCTGCAAGACGACTTCGATCAGGTGTTCCGTGTCCTGAAACATTAGGTTGGCCACGCCCATGCAAATGGCCAGCGACCAGCCGATGACGAACAGCAAGACGAATGTGGGCACAAGGCTTATCATTGCCGGCAGATTGCCGAATCCCCTGACGCACCAAATGAACACGGTCGCCACGCCGATCCCCAGCAGAAAGTGAAATCCGGCGCCCAGCACGGTGCGTAGCGGATAAATAGCCATGGGGGCGGGATGTTGCTGGATGTAGGATTCACCCTGGAAGAAGGTTTGACAACCTTGGCCAATCACGGTCGTGATGAAGTTCCAGAAAGTCAGGCCGCACAGCAACATGGGCGCGTAGTCGCGAAGGCTTAGCCCGAACAGTTGGCAGAAAACAATGCACATGACGGCCGTCATGGCGATGGGGCGCAAGAGCGACCAGCCCATGCCGATGACCGAGCCGCGATAGCGTGTCCGCAGATCGCTGCGTACCAGGGCCATCCAGAAATAGCGTAAGCGCCAGATTGACGATAGATACCCGCTCACACAGAGCCTCCTTGCTCAAGTGTCGGCGATCCTTGCCAAAAAGCGGCCAAATGACCAGCCAAATAAAAGGTTTTCCCGCGATTAGGGTCTGGAGTATACCGGGATAGCCGCAGATGGATCAATCCCAAAAATGAATGGGATTTTTCGGGCTTGCCTCGATGGGCACGAAAGTCCTATACTGCCGCACTCGCCAATGGATAAAACCGCGAGATTCTAGGAATTCCGCACCTTTCGGACGTTACACACGCCCGGAAGCCTGTTCCTGGGATCCGTTCGACGCCCTTGGAGAAGGGCGGGGGTAAGTTCAGGTTGCATAACGGTTTAAGGAGGAGCCGCAATGACCCAGTCAAGTTCTGATCGTTCGTTCATTTCCCGTTTCCTAGGAAGCCGACGAGTACATTTCTTTTTCGGCAGCATGTTTTTGCTGGCGGTTTGCATTGCCGCACGTTATTACAGCGGAACGCAGTTGGCAGTTGCCGACACGTCGGAAAAAGCACCGGTTCGCCGGAGCACGGCGGCGGTCCGGCAGGCCCCGGTCGAATCCGAGGCATCGGAACAGCCGGCGGCCAATACGAAGACCGCGAAGAAACGTCCCGCGCAGACGGAGAACATCGAGGGCTCCACGGTTCCTCCGATAGTGGCGACCGTGAACACACGTCGCATCTTGAGCGAGGATCTTGCCCTGGAATGCCGCAAGCGTTACGGCAAGGAAATCCTCGAAAGCATCGTCAATAAACGGTTGATTATCGTCGAGTGCGAGCAGCAAGGGGTGAAGGTCACCAAGGGCGAGATCCAGGCCGAGGTCGAGCGGATGGCGAAGCGATTCAACATTCCGGTCGATCAATGGATGAAGATGCTCAAACAAGAGCGGAATATCACGCCGGAACAATACTCGAACGATATTATATGGCCCACGCTGGCATTGCGAAAGCTGGCGGGCGAGCGGCTTGCCGTGACGCCGCAAGAGTTGCAGATCGAATACGACGTGCAATATGGCGACGCGGTTCGCGCCAGGCTGATAGCAGTAAGCGACTTGCAGAAGGCCAAGAAGTTGCAGGCCAAGGCATCGGCTAAGCCGGAGGATTTCGGCAATTTGGCGAAGGATTATTCTGAGGATGCCCCGAGTGCCAGCGCCAAGGGCGTGATCAATCCGATTCGCAAGCACGGCAGCTATAAAGAAATCGAAGATGCCGTATTCAATATGGCCGACGGCGACGTCTCGCCGGTAATTCATGCCGGCGGACAATACGTGATTCTGAAACGCGAGGGATTGGTGCCTGCTCGGAAAGTGAATTTCGAGCAAGTCGCGCCGCGGTTGGAGGAAGTGATTCGCGACCGGAAGATGCGCACCGTGTCGCAAGATGTTTTCCGCCAACTCCAGGAGAATGCCAAGGTTGAGAATGTGTGGAATGATCCCGAAAAGCGTGAGAAAATGCCGGGCGTGGCGGCTACGTTGAATGGTTCGCCCATCACCATTCGCGAATTGGACGAGGAATGCATTGCACGGCACGGACTGGAGACTCTCGATGGGATGATCAGCCGCAAAATTTTGGAAGAAGCCATCCAGCGGCGTGAAATCAAAATCACGAAGGAAGACATCAATCAAGAAATCGCGCGTGCGGCATTGGCGGGCGTGAAACCGAAGCGCGATGGCTCGGCCGACGTGGAATCGTGGCTGAAGCTGGTAACGCAAAAGCAAGGAATTCCGATCGAAGCGTATCGGAACGACGTCGTGTGGCCGACGGTAGCGCTGAAAAAGCTTGTGGGTGATAACGTCAAGATTACCGACGAGGATCTGCGCAAGGGCTTCGAGTCGAACTACGGGCCGCGCGTGCGGTGTTTGGCCATCGTGCTCGACAACCAACGTCGTGCCCAGCAGGTGTTCGAGATGGCGCGGAAGAACAATTCCGCCAAGAATTTCGGTGATTTGGCCGAGCAATACTCGGTGGATGCCGCGAGCCGTTCGATGCGCGGCGAGATTCCGCCGATTCGGAAGTATCAAGGGCGTCCGGTTCTGGAAGACGAAGCGTTTGCCTTGCAAGCCGGCGAGGTGTCGGGCGTGATTCAGGTGGAAGACCGCTATGTCATCCTGCGTTGCGAAGGGCATACCAAGCCGGCGAAAGTCGATTTTAAGAGCGTTCGGAACGACATCTACGAAGACATTCATGAAAAGAAACTCCGGTTGGCGATGGCCAACAAGTTTGAGGAGTTGCAAGAAGCCGCCTTGGTGGATAACTATTTGGCCGGCACCAGCCATACGCCGAAACGAGACGGCGCTGGAGCGTCGACAGACGGCAAGAAACTGCCCTCCTTGCGTCAAGTGTCGGAGAAATAAGGCTCGAAAGAGCACTTGGTTTGCAATCACAGCCGCTCACGGCTTCACAGGATGGATTTTGTGAAGCCGTGAGCGGTTTTTTTTGCGCACTAGGAGCGTTCCGAAGATGGGGAGGCGGTTTTTTTGTTTCCGAGCAGGGGCGCTCCGCGCCGTTCGACGTTGAGCTGGCCGATTTTGCGGGTGCCGGATTCGGCCCAAGCTTCGGCCTCGAGAGTGAGGCGATTCAAGAGGTTTTCGACTTTTTGGCGATAGTGTTCGAGACCCTCTCGGTCGAGGTTGTGCGGGACGTGGATTTCGCTGCTGGGAACTGCGCGGGCTCGGGAGAACGGGCGGGGGATGGCAAATTGGTCCCAGGCGCTGCGGACGCGCCACGGCCGATCGTAGCCGTAGCCCATGACGACCAACGGCAACTCGAGTTTTGAGGCGAGATAGACGCAACCGGGTGCAAGTTGCCGCCGGGGGCCGCGCGGGCCGTCGGGCGTGATGGTCAGATGCATCGATTTGCTTTTCGCGAGCATTTTACGCAGCGCGGTAACGCCGCCGCGATTGGTCGAGCCGCGAACGAAATCGAAGCCCATGTGATAGGCGGCATAGGAGAGGATTTCGGCATCGCGGTGCCGGCTTAAGAGCATGGCCATGTTGCAATGGCCGCGGAGATAGAAGGGGAAAAGAATGTACTCGTGCCAAAAGATATAGATTTTTTGGCCTTGGCACTCAGGGAAAACGGGGTCGATGGTGTAATCGTAGTAGGCGACTTTGTAGTCGAGGGTGCTCATCCACCAGCGGACCGCCGCCGTGCTCAATAGACCGCCAAGCTGATTGAGAAACCGACTTTCGATTTTCATGGTGGTAATAAGCGGTCAATAGTCAGTTGTCAGTTATCAGTAGCGGTCAGCTATCAGCGGTCAGCTTGTAGTGGTCAACATAGGGTTTTGGGTTTTCAATGGGATGCGAAGCCGCAAGCGGCTTTTGTCGTCTCCTCCAACCACAGTTGCGGGATATTCTTTTCTAATGTCTAGCCTCTAGTCCCTGTTTTCCCATTCGCCGTTGAAGACTTCGACGGCTTCGCCGGTGAGGTAGACGTGGTTGTCGGCGGCCCATTCGAGTTCAAGGTCGCCGCCGGGCAAGTGTACGCGGATTTTGCGGTTGGTGCGACCGGTCAGGGCGCCTGCCACGCAAACGGCGCACGCGCCAGTGCCGCAGGCGAGTGTTTCGCCCGAGCCACGTTCCCAGACGCGCATCCGCACTTCGTCGGGCGAGAGAACCTGCACGAATTCGGCATTGATCCGGTTGGGAAAGTGAGGATCGTTTTCGACGCGCGGGCCAACTTGAAGCACCAGTTGGTCGGTCGGTTCGTCAACGAACGTGATGCAATGCGGGTTGCCCATCGATACGCAGGTGACTTGAAGCCTGCAATCGCCGAGGTCGAGATCCACATTCGCGGCCGGGCTGCCGGCATAGGCCGAATTGCCAGGCAAGGTTGTCGGAACGCGGGCGGGTTCGAGGATCGGCGCGCCCATATCGACGCGCACGCGCTGAACCAGACCGGCGATAATTTTTAGATCCAGGGTCAAGACGCCGTTGCCGGTTTCAATGCGCAAGGTGTTGTTGCGGCAGATGCCGTGATCGTAAACATACTTGGCCACGCAGCGGACGCCGTTGCCGCACATTTCCGATTCGGAGCCGTCGGCGTTGAACATGCGCATCCGAGCATCGGCCACCGAGCTGGGGCAAATCAGAATCAGACCGTCGGCGCCGATGCCGAAATGCCGGTCGGAGACCTGCTGGGCCAGTGCGGCGGGATTGGCGGGCATGGGTTCTTCAAAACAGTTGACATACACGTAGTCGTTGCCGGCTCCGTGCATTTTGGTAAATCGCATTATACGCATCTTTCTTTGGTCTTTAGCCGGTCAAATCCAATAGATTCCCGGACTGTTGCGACGGATCCTTGCTTTTTCGGTCGCCGGAATCGTTTTGTGCTTCGGGTTCCGGCATATCTTCCCAGGTGCGGCGGCCGTCGCCGTCGCGTTCGGCCGTTTGGTGGTTTTCGCCATCGGGCTCGCCGACGCCATCGGCGGCTTCCGCCTTTCTATCATGGTACACTTGGCGGGCCTGCGCGCCGACGGTCTCTTGGGCGCGATCTAGCTCGGCACCCTTCGTTTGGGCTAGTGGTGAACCGGCCGTGACGGCGGAGGAGTGGGTGGGGCCGATGCTCATGGGAAGGGTTTATGGGTCAGAGGTCAGGGATCAGAGGTCAGGGTTCAAGAGGCCGTCATGCCGGCAGCCGCTAATCGCGGGGTGTCGCCGTGTCGATAGTTGCTAACCATTATGGATTGGTTATCTCTTGAAGGGTTCGATTTAGCATCGGCAGAACTTCCTTGCGGGTTTCGGGATTCTGGAGCGTGCCGTCGATGTGGATGAGCATTAGTTGTTGGCTGGCGCCGGTAAAGACTTGTTTGACGATGGGGATCTCGACATCGCCTCGGCCGACGGTGGTGTAAAAGGTCAGGTGGATATTCGATTGGAAATCCATTTCGCCTTTGCCGCGGAGACTGATGGCATCGCCCTGGAAGTCGATGCGGTCGAAATAGATATGTTCGCCTTCAATGCGATAGTTGATTTTGGCGGTGCTGAAAGCATTTTGGTCGGGCGGACGAATGCTGAGAATTTTCAGCAGTGAAATCATCACGGGTAATTCGTAGATATTGGCTTCGGCGAGTTCGATGATGCCTCGGCCGATCAGGGTGTTGCGGGTTCGACCGCTGCCCGAGATGTCGGCGGTGGCGAGGATGCGGCCACGGAGGTTTTGCCGGCCGGGGGCCAATTCCTTGGCGCACCGTGCGAGATCGGCTTGGGTCAGCGTTGCGTTGAAGGCATAGCGTGGTTCGCGTTCGAGCGTGGTCCATCCATCGAGATAGAATTTGCCGCCGAGCCAAACGGCCGTCAAAGAACGCGGCGTTCGAGCGGGCGCGGCATTTTCGGCATTCTTCAAACCGTTGTCGCGTCGGTCTACCCAGGAGCCCAGCAATATGCGGCCGTCGTCGATCCAGAGGGGGCCCGTGACGCCCGTGAACTGGCAATCCTTATAATGCACGGAATCGAGGGCCAGCTCGCCGCGTGTTCGAAAATGCTGCCCATCGAATCCGCCTTGCAACGTCACGTTGCCGTGGATGTTTTCGAGCAGAATGCCGCCGCATTGCAGTTTCGACTGCTGCATTCCGATCTGCATGTTCCAACTGGATTGCAGGGGCTCGTCGAGGCGGCCGGTTCGCGCTAGATCGAAGCTTCCGCGCAGATTGATCGAACCGAGGGGATTCAGCTCGGTGACGGCTTTTCGCAATCGTTCGGGCAGGGCCAGAAGCAACTCGCGGTCGCGATCCACGCGGAGGCGGTCGGCCGTAAGATTCGAGAAATGGGCGTTCCATCTTCCATCGGGCGAGAAATCGCAGTAGCCTTCGGCCGCAACCTTGACGTTTCCGTGGTCGGCCTTGCAACGGCTGAAGGTTACATGGCCGTCGCGATAGACGATGTCGCCTTGGAGGTGTTCGAGGCGGTAGGGGAACTGCACGGGTTCGATCGAGGCGTTTTCGCGTTGAGGTTGGATCTGGACGCCGACGCTGAATGTTTTGTCTTCGGATAGATAGCGGATTTGGGCAGTGAGATCGATCGAGCCGCGCGGGCGCGAGTCGTGCCAAACGCGCTGCATGTGGGGAGAGAGTGCGTCGCGCAGGCTGGCTTCGAGCAAAACGTCTTTTCCCACAAAATTCAGTACCAATTCGTTGCCGTTGAAGCCGGGCGTAAGGCGGCCTTCGCACGTTACCCGGGCACGATCGTTGGAGCCTTCCAGATTGCGGAACGTCCATGTTCCGTCGAACATTTCCAAAGTGCCGCGGATAGCCGACAAAGGATATGGGAATTTCTCGTAACGGACGGAGCAACGATTGGCCGTTATGAGCAGATGCTGGTGCATGGGCTCGTCGGGCTTGTCACGCCAGAATCGCGTGTAGAAATTGAGCGAACCGCGCGGCGCGAGCGACCGCACGACTTCTCGCGGCTTATCGGGCAGGGCCGTGACGATTGCTTCGTCGAGTTGGATATCGTCGCCTTTGACTTCGAACCATCCTATCGGTCCCGAGAAGGGGTGTGTGAATTCGGCGGCCAGACGCGCCGGCTGACTGCCGGCATAGGCGGTGAGATTCAGTTTGACTTGATCGTCTTTGAGAGTGAGCGAGCCTTTGCCGTGTTCGAGGCGATAGGGGAATTTATGGTGCGTGAACGAGACGTTGAGGCACTGCATATTCACGTTCGGCCGCCAGGTACGGCCGTCAAAGGAGACCTGAATATCGGCATCGACTTCGCCTGCGGGCCGATATTTATTCCACTGGTCTTGCAGTGATTGCGGCAGGATGCCGAGCAATGCGCGGTCGAGATCCAATTGCCGCAGTTCGGCGGAGAGGGTCATGGGGCTTGTCGGCTCGAATCCCGCGCGGCGGCAGGCCATGCGCAAAGTGCCTTGGCCGCTGCGTGCCGCGAAATCGTCGATGCAGTAGCCGTTGTTATCGACGCGGAATGCGGCTCGCATGTCGCTTAAGGTATGGGGCAATCGCGGATCGTCGAGCCGACCGCGCCGCAAGCGGCCGGAGAGAACGTATTGCACGGGTGCATTGGATGCGGAATCGTAGGCCGCTTGGAATTGCAGATCGCTCTGTCCGCGCAAGTCGCCGATGGCCGCCAGTTTTGCCGCGAGTGCGCTGGGAAGGGAATCGCGTAGTTCGGGCGAGATATCGATGGTTTCGGCCCGACCGCGGAGCGAATAGGCGAATTGATGGGCGTCGAGCACGCCCTCGAACTCGACGCGGCGAAAGCCGTCGCCGGCGAACATGCCTTGGATGCGCCGCATGCCAGGCCTTGCGGCGAAGGAGGCGTGTGTTGGATTATTAGTGGAAGCGGCGGCCGTTTTAGGTTGCTGGGATTCGCCGGAAATGGGAAGAGGGGTATTGCCCAGTATCGGCAGGACCGAGAGATTGATGTCGCGCAACGCGAGGTTGTTGGTAGCCTTTTTGAGCGGATCGAGGATTTCGACAATACCGTTTTCGACGATCACTTCGGGCGGATGATTGCCGAATTGCGGCGGCGGCAAAAGCTTGGCGGTGCTCCATTGGCCGTCGGACCGATGCGTGGCGAGCAGCTTGGGGCGGCGAATCGTGACGCGGCTTATCGGAGGTTCGCCCTTAAGGAGTTCTTGCCATTCGGTCGGACACTCGAACACCGCCTCCTCGATGGTTAGAAGTTCGGCACAGGGGCCTTCGGCGCCGGGTTCCAGGATCGACAAGTTTCGGACGCGAATGCCCAGGCCTTCGACCAGTTCGGCGGAACGGACGCTGACTTTCAGGTTTTTGTAGTGTTGGGCGAGTCGCGATTCGACCTGACAGCGGATTTCCTCGCCGGCCTGTCGGTAGAAGACGAAAGCAGCCGCACCGCCGCCGACTGCCGTCAGGACGATGGCCCACTTGAAGAATACCCAACAGGTGTTGATGGCGCGGCCGAGAATTGTTCCAACCCTCCGTGGTTTGGTAAGCAGGGATTAGGGATTAGGGATTAGGGGCTAGGGACTAGGGGCTAGAAAACATGGTTTGTTACGATGTAATTTGCAGTTCTTTTCAGCAAGTGGATTGAATGGTTTTTCGTCGATCGCAAATTTATGATTTTGAATCCTTTCTTCTTATGCAAAGAACAGCGGCGGCGGCGAATGCTAGCAATGCCAGCATCGCAGGCTCGCGATACCGGATCGAACTGACGAACACGGTATGCAACAAAGTTAAGTAGACGGCCGGAATCCAACACAATACATACGGCCATCCTTGACCAAGGGTTCGCCACGCCCCCATTATGGCAAAAAACAGGATCGGGGTATACGTGAAAAATACCGCCCAGCGGATGGGAGCTTGCGAAAAACGAGGTTCGTTGGGCCAAATGTTCCACATACGCAAGAATTTGATCCCCGCGAGTTGAAGAACGCGGGCTGGGTTGGTATGTGCCCAATGGAGAGCCTCGAATCGCATCCGTTGGTCGAGCCGCATTTCGAGCGAATCGCCGGGGTATAAGGGCGGCGTTTGGCGTTCCTGGGCCGTAAACCGTTCGACGAAATCCATATTGCTCGCGCCGGTGGCCTCTGGGTTCAGGCCGTCATAGAGACTTGCACCGACCTGCAGCGTCGTGGGCACGAACCGTCCGGTTACGCAGGCATTTCGGATCCACCAGGGCGACATAGTCAGCATGAGGCCGGGCAGCATCCAACAGGCGATTGTGATATGACGATGCAAGACAGGGGTGAACAGACCGGCTGTGACGCCGATCATTGGCGAGCGGTCGGTATGTTTTGCGTCGGATTGTGGGGCGGCATTGGTTGTATTTCGCACCAGGGCAACGAGTATTCCCACGAGTGCGGCAAATGGCGTGAACAGCAGCCAACTAGGCCGGACCAACGTGGCCAGTCCGGCGACAGTTCCGGTGGCAAATGCCCAGGCGGCGATTTTGCGTGTAGATTCGGCCTGCCATGCTTTGATCCAAAGGCCGAGATTCAGCAGCAGGAGTGGACAGAAGGGCGCTTCGCTTAGGAGAAGAACACTCGATGCAATGGCGCCGGGGTAGAAGGTTGCCAGGGCCGCGGCCAGCAATGCGGATGCGTCGTTGAACAAAAGACGGGTAAGCCACCATACGCCTGCAACAGCCAGGACGCCAAACAATGCCGCTTCAATCCTCGCCCAAAAAACACCCTTAAAACCGTCACCATAAAGCCGGATAATCGGGGCAAGCAAGATGGGGTAGCCGGGCGTGCGAAAAACGCGGGCTTGATCCTCGCCGAATGCGTAAGGTTTTCCTTCGGCGATGGTTTGGCCGAGTGCCCAGTAGCTTTCACTATCGGCCATGCCGAACAGGCGGTCGTCGAGGTGGAGTTGCCAACCCAAGCTCACAGCCGAACGGGCGGCAAAGGCGATTACCAAGAGGAGGGCCAAGGCGAGACGATAAGACGGCTTCATAGTTGGACCTTCCGCTTGAGAAAATGGGCAGGGTATGGTACTCTAGGGAGCCTTGGGCGGTCAAGGCAAATTTAGCTGGTGGTTGGGCAGTTTGCCGTCTTTGCGGAGAGTTTCTCGGTGTAATTTCAACCGGCCCGAAACGGGGGCTGTTTGTTGATTTACTTCCGTGGGGTAGCTTGTATACTTTTATTCCGTAGCCTGACGAAAATGTCGGCGTGAGAGCGTTAGACGGATTGCCGGGCAAGGCGGGTCTCATTTTAACGTAGAGGAGGGAGCTTATGTCGAGTTTGCCGTCCTATGTGGCCGAGGCGAAACCGGTGCCGTGGGCCAACCGTGCCCCTTGGTACAAAACGATTGCGCCCACGTATGCGGGCATCATGTTGTGGTTTGTGTTTTGGCAGGACTTGAGCAAGACGGGCACGCCCGGCGGTATTATTACCGCGGGCATTGGGCCGGCTTTTCTCGGTCTGATTATTGCCGCGGTGATTTGCCATTTTCTGTTCTACATGGCGCCGGCCATGTTGGGCGCGAAAACGGGCTTGCCGCTATATGTCGTGGGGACATCGACCTACGGCGTGACTGGCGGATTGATCATGCCTGGCTTTTTGATGGGCATTTTGCAATTCGGATGGTTGGGAGTGAATGCGTGGGGTACGGCCACGATTTTGTGTACGTGCTTCGATCTAGGAATGGTGAAAGGGCCGACGGGCGCGGATATGGTGGAGATACCCGGCATGGCCTACGGCATCATCGCCACGGTTTGGGCGGTCGGTGCGGCGTTTGTCGGTTTGAAAGGCATTCAATACGTAGCTCGTATTGCGACGTATTTGCCGTTGATTCCCGTGGTTGTTATTTTGATTATGTTGGCTGTTACGTTCCCCGGTTTGCGAACATTCAAGTTGGAAAAGATGGTCGAGGTTCCGCAAGCCGCTGCCGCTGTTGAAGCACAGCAGCCTGCCAATGCCGAGGCCGCTATTGCCGAGCAGCCTGATCCTTGGGGCAAGATTCTCGGCAAATGGGGCGTGATCAGCTATCTTTGCACGTACATTATCGGTTTCTTTGCGACGGCGGGCGCTGCCGGCGCGGATATTGCCATGGGCAGCCGCAATGAGGAGGACGTGCATATCGGCGGTCTTGCGGGGCTTGTTTTACCGACGGTTTTGACGGGCGAGGCCGTTATTCTGATCATTGTCGGCGCGTATGGTTGCGAAGACATGATCCCGCAGGCCCACCTTGGTATCCTGAATCCCGTGCAGCTAATGCCTGACATTTTGGGCAAGACCTTCGCGAATATCGCCATGATCGGATTGGCGATCTCGGCCTTCCCGGGTGCGTGTTTCTCGGCCTTGATTGCCGCGAACAGTTTCAAGACGACGATGCCGAAGGTGAATCCGTTTATTTCGGTCGGTATCGGCACGTTGGTTTCCGTCTTTTTGGCGATCAGTGGAAAAGCCGGCGACGTGGTTGGCGTGTTCGTCGTGATCGGCGCTTCGTTCGGTCCGATTTGCGGCGCAATTTTGGCCGATTTCCTGTTGGCGGGCCGCAAGTGGTCAGGGCCGCGGGCTGGGTTTAATCCGGCCGGTTGGTTGTCTTGGTTCTTTGGCTTCCTCGTGGGGTCGTTCAACCTGTTTGTGGGCACCGCTCTTGCGCGGAAGTGGGAATGCGTGCTCGGTGCATTTCCCAATCTTCAGGAGTGGGAAAACTACGTTCCCGTGCCGCCGATGTCGGCATTTATTGTGGGATTCGTGCTTTATCTCGTGCTGTCGGTCATCGGTCTTCGGACCCGTAAGTTGGAGATGCCGCCGGCGGCTCTGTAGTTGTTTGTTTTGAACCATCGATGGATTCCATCAGCCCGTGGGACTTCAATCCTGCGGGCTTTTTGTTTGGAAAAAGAAAGAGAAGGCGGAGGTGTAGGCAGGCGGGAAAAGGAAAAGGGGGAAAAGGGAAAGGGAGAGTGCGAGGAGATTTGTTGTATTCGAGATGTTGTTTCGGATTGAATAATTTGAATAAAGGGGTTGCACGCAAAAGTCTATTCGGCTGCTAAATCGGCATCTTCGCCAGAGTCGGTAGGAGTGTAACGGGAAAGGGAGTGAAGCGATAAAGTCGCTGATGTTTGTTGCAAATTCCGGCAAATGGCCCCGATATCTGAAGGAGGGAGATGTTGGGTAATGATGGATCCGGCCGTAAAAATCGCCTTAGCGTTGTGCGTGCTCATGGGGGGGGTATGCGCGGCGCTGCTGTTTCGATCCGATTCGTCCCAGAAAGAGGTTGCTCCTGCGGCCAGCGTCAAAAAAGAAACGACGTTGTTGCATGTCCGTGCCAACAAGCGGCCGCTGGGCGAACACCGGCATGGTGTTGACCAAACGGCGATCAACCTTGGGGAGTCTCCGAATGGGGTTCGACCGATGATTGTGGTTACGCCGTCGGATCGTCAGGAACCGCCGCCGGCTCTTTCGCCCAAGTATCCGGAGACTGAGCCGCCGCCTAGCGTGCATTGGGGTATGCCCATGGATCGGATGATGCCGGTCGCGGCGATGGCGGATCGTGCGGCACAAACGCATCGCGTCGCGGACGGCGACACGTTGGAATCGCTGGCCGAGCGATATCTCGGTACGTCGGCCCGGGCCGATGAAATTCTAGCGGCAAATCGGGAATCGCTTTCGGATCCCAAGCTGTTGCCGATTGGCATTGAGCTGAAGATTCCGGCAAAGATCCATCCATAAAAAAACGCCGAAGGCTGTTCGCCCTCGGCGTTTTACTTCTGCGTTAAACGCAATGTATCGCGCTAACTAAACGATCTGCGTCTTGCCCGGCACGGCGATGGGATATTGGCCATCCTTGTCGGGAAGAATCGGCGGCACGGCGTCGAAGGTGTACGCGGCCGGCGCTAGGAGTTCTTGCGAGTTGATGGCTTGATCCCACGTCAGCGTTTGGCCGGTGTAGTTGACCATGCGGCCCAGAACGGCCAGCATCGTGCTGCGGGCCAGATACACGCCGTTGTTGATCGTCTTGCCCGAGCGAATGGCGGCGAACAGCTCTTGGTGCTCGACGTCGTACATGCTCGGCTTGGGGCCTTTATATTGCCAGGGATTTTCGCCCTCGATCTTGTTGTGTGGGATGATATTCGCTCGTCCCTTGGTGCCGACGAAATTGTCGGAGCAATCGCCGTAGCAGCCGGCCGTTTGACGGCAGAACGAGTAGACGTGCGTGCCGTTTTTGTATTCGTATACCACGGCGTGGTGGTCGAAGATATTTCCGAACTTCGAAGCGGTGCGGACTTGGCGTCCGCCCACGCCCCAAGCTCGCACGGGCGGTTCGTCGTGCATGGCCCAGGCCGCTTTGTCGAGGCTATGCACGTGCTGTTCGTTGTTGAAATCGCCGGAGAGCCATGTGAAATAGTACCAGTTTCGCAACTGGAACGTCATTTCGGTCCAGTCAGGCTGTCGGGGGCGTTCCCAGAGCTCGCCGGTTAGGTAGGTTTCTTGAATCGTGTGGATGTCGCCGATCGCGCCGTCGAGAACGCGCTTCATTGTTTCGCGAACGCCGGAATCATAGCGCCAGCACAAGCCGGCGACGAGGTTCAGATTCTTCTTCTTGGCCTCTTCGGCGGAAGCCAATACGCTGCGAACGCCGGTGGGATCGACTGCGACGGGCTTTTCGGCGAAGACGTGCTTGCCGGCGGCAATGGCGGCCTTCAGGTGGATCGGGCGGAAGTGAGGCGGCTCGCACAGCAGAACTACGTCAACGCCGCTGTCGATCAACTTCTGACCGGCATCCAGGCCCACAAAGCAGTGGTCCGGCTGGACAGCCACTTTGTCGGGAGCTGCCTTCTTGATGGCGTCCAAGCTGCCTTGCAAGCGGTCGCCGAAGGCGTCGGCCATGGCAACGAGTTTGCAATTCTTGTCGGCGCCCAAGGCATTCATGGCGGCGCCGGTACCACGTCCGCCGCAACCAATCAAACCGATTTTCAGAAGGTCGTCACCGGCGGCATGGGCCGAGCGGCCGATCGACAAATTGCCGGCCAAGGCACCCGCCGCAGCCAGGGCCGAGGTGGTTTTCAGAAAATCGCGTCGGTTGGAGTGAGACGAAGAAACGGCCGAAGGTCGCTGCGTCATAAGCGGAGATCCTTTTCAAGTGAGAGAATGAAACGGAATGTGGAGGGAGAAACACAAGGTGTGTGTTCTGCAAGAGACGCTGCTGGGCGGTATGCACCACGAGAGGTCAGTTGCTATGTCACCCAATTTACCAAAACAAAGGAGAAAATACAAGCTGGAACTCAATTAGGGCCTGACAAAAAATTATGGCAAATAGTCATTCTGAGCGGAGCGAAGAATCTTGCCGGAATCACGGAGATTCTTCGCTCCGCTCAGAATGACAAAACCGCCAGGAAAAATTGCCGCACCCTTATTATTGGAAGCGTTAATAGTACGGCGGGCTCGCAAAATGGTTATTGCCAGCCAGCCATATTGTTTACGACTACTCCAACATCGGTGTTCTACCGGACTCCATTCATAAAACGTAAAAATTTCGTGTTAAGCTGGGCAAGATCGCCAAAGGCTTGGCGAAAATCGTCTACCCTTCGCTCGGGGGTGTCGGGCATTAAGGGCTTTTTGGTCGAAAGCATCCGTAAGTAGGCCACATATTCCTTGGGGTGCTGACGCATCAGGAAATACGTGAGTGCCCAGGCTTCGGCGTAGGCGTCTAACGCCTTTTTGGGGTTGGTGAATCGCCGATCGTCGCGGATCAGCGTTTCCAGCGAATTGTCAGGCCGGTCGGGAAGATATTTTTGGAACTGATCGACCCGGGCGCGATTGACGCTGCCGATGCCGCTCCACCCTTTGGCGCTGCGCAAGTCGGGCGTTTCGAAATACTCGGCGATCCCTTCGCTGAACCAGCGAGGGCAATCGCTCAGCCGGGTGTGCAGGCCGCAGTTGAATGCGATTTGGTGTGTGGCTTCGTGGACAATCGTCGAGACGGTGCGGAGAGCCTCGGGCTGGGTCAGGATTTGGTTGATCTGGGCCGCCGTTGAAACGCGGCCGTGTCCTTGTGCTTCCACGCCGGTGAGGTCGTACATCGTCATGCGGTTCGAGGTCAGGCCGAAGTAACCGATGATCGACTTGCCTGCGTCGCCCAATTCCGGTTGGGAGTATTTCAGGTACGATCTCTTGTCGGCAAAAACGATTGCCACCAGGGGGAATTCAGGCTCTTTTAGTTCAAAGCCCTTGCGGGTCCAAAGATTCGTGAACGCCATGTAGAGCCGCTCAAATAGCGAGCCGCACCATTGAGCGTAGGAAAGCGAGGTGTCGTAGAAAATCAGATAGTGCGTCGTCGAATGTACTTTGAAACCTTGTGGCAGCTCGGCCAAGATTTGTTTGGTCATCTCTTCGCGCGAAAGCGGAGCGAAGGACGCGGCGTCGGTTGTGCGTTCAACTTGTTCCTCGGGCGGAATCAACCATAGCTGGCCATCACGCGCCAAAAGCAGCAGTCCGCCGTCTTGGGCAGTAACCAACACGCGGCCGGCGACTTCCACCGTTTTGCCGTCACGCTTGAGCGTTAGTTGGTCCATCGCGGAGAGTGAAGCGGGGAAGAAAACTCCTCCCAGAAGAACGAACGCAACGAAGATCATGCGATGAAATGGCCGAGATCGCAGAGAAGGCATTTTGGAACCACAGATAGACACAGATAAACACGGATGTTTGGAAATGTCGTTGTTCACAGGGCGGCAGGGCCGCCAACCAATACGAGCTACCGCTCGGTCGGCTTCGATTCGCTCCCGTTGGTCGCTAGACTTTGTTAAAAACTTCACGATCTATGGAGTTAGGAATACAGTTTACATATCCGTGCAAATCAAAGTGTTTTCTTCACGTATTTCGCGTCCTCAGCGGTAACATTCTTCTATTATACGTTATTTCGCGGATCGGATGTTTTGTAAGAAATATGCATCACTTTTGTGATGCGCCATGCAATGAGTTACGATGGCCTGCAACCTAAAGTGACGATACCTGCTGCCCTCACCCTCGGCCCCTCTCCCGAAAAGCGGGCGAGGGGAGGTTTTGCGAAGCCGCAAGCGGCTTTGTTGTACGGGAGCAAAGGAGTGGGAGTCTTAGTTGGTATCGCTGCCGATGATTTTTTGTTCGGCTTGATCGGCTTGCCAGGCGATGGCGGATAACACTTGGCTGATGCTGAGCGGGTTGACGGCCTCGGCGGCTTGGTTGGCTTGCAGGACGACCATCTCGGCTGCGCCGACTTTTCTCACGGCGAATGCTCCGTGCAACACGCCGGCGTTGAAACGCAGTAGTTCGGCGGCGTTTTTCTCATCATAAGGGCCGCAGACCGACCAGTAACTGAGCGCGGCATGGCCGGTTTGGTCGGGTGCGCCGACTTCAACATTGACCACTTGTTTACGCAGTGCGCCGGTGGGGACGGAGATTTGCAGCGTGTTGCCGGATTCGGTGACGGCATAGCCTGCGGCCGTAGCAATGGTGCGCACCATCGCTTTGGGATCGACTGTTGCGACGGGGGCCGCAGCGGGGGCGTTAGTTGCGGCCATTGCTTGTTGGATCATGCCGGGCATCATCATGCCGAAGCCGGCGCCCATGCCCATGCCCATCGCTCCGCCAGCCATGCCGCCGTTGGCTCCGCCGCCTTGTTCGGCCAGTTTGGCCATGCTGTTGGCGGCTTGGAATTTCATGAAGGCGTTCAGGTCGCCGACCGCGCCCATCGAGCTGCGGGAATCGATGGCTTTTTGGACTTCCTCGGGCGGGGTGATGCCGTTGATGAAGAAATCGACGAGTTCCAGCCCGTATTGAGTGAATTCCGCAGCCAGTTTGGTTTTGGTTTCGGCGGCTACTTCGTCGTATTTGGAGGGGAGGTCGAGTAGGCTGATTTTTTGCGTGCCCAAGAGATCCATCAAGCGGGCGACGATCAAGTCCTTCAGGTAGGATGCGACGGCTTCGGTGGTGTATTTGCCTTGGGTGCCGACGAGGGTATCGACCAGTTTTTGCGTTTCAGCCACGCGGAAGGAGTATTTGCCGAAGCTTCGGAGGCGAACCATGCCGAAATCGGGGTCGCGGAAGACGATCGGCTGCAAGGTGCCCCATTTTTGGTCGATGAAAGTCTGCTTGCCTATGAAGTAGACCTGAGCCTGGAAGGGTGATTTTTCCCAGGGAATCGTAAGTAACCGCGTGAGGATCGGCACGTTGGCCGTTACCAGGGTATAGCGGCCGGGGCCGAAGGTGTCGAGGGCTTTACCGCTGCGGAAGAACACGGCCTCTTGGTTTTCCTGCACGATGAGTTGGGCGCCGATCTTGATGTCGGTCGAGCCCTCTTCAGGAATACGGTGAACGATCGACTGGTTGGTCTCATCGAAAAACTGAAGGACTTCTAATCGCAGAGCCATCATGTTCTCCTCGGCATTTGCAGGACAGTGGGGAAACCGCCTGTATCATACTAGGGGCTAGGGGTTAGGGGCTAGAGGGAGAATTGAGAGATCGAGGGTCAGTATTTAGGGGGGCGTTTTTCCCTAATCGTCGCATCTTAGCTAGTTTAAGAGTTTTTTATCTGGGATTCGTCTTGGCGGGATTGGACGGGGTTGGTATAGTTCCGCCCTCTTGTCGAGGAAGAGCGTTTTTTTATCGTTCCCCCGGCCCTACGACGGCGAGTATCATCCATGACCGGTGCTAGCGGCCTACGGATTTTGATTCTTCTCTGCGGCTTAACGGCCGTGTTGGCTAGCGGCTGCGCGGATTTAGACATCTTACCCTCTTGGGTGCCGTTTCAAGGGCCGGTGTCGGATGTATTGCCCGGTGTGAAGACGCCGGCCGAGCGCATCACGGAATTGCGGGCGTTGGGGGCGGCTTCAGCGTCAGCCTCGGCGGATGAGAAGGCGCGCATATCGCAGCAGTTGGCCGAGTCGATTAAGACGGAGAAAGATCCTCTGATTCGGATTGAGATCATTCGTGCCTTGGGACATTATCCGGGGCCCGCGGCCGACGCCATTCTGAAAGCGGCGTTGGGTGATTCGGATATGCATGTGCGCGTGGCGGCTTGCGACGCCTGGGGCAAGCGGAATAATGCCGAGGCGGTAAAGCTTTTGGCCGAAGCCTTGCGGGGCGACGTGGATGCGGACGTGCGTTTGGCGGCCGCGAAGGCCCTCGGCGAGACGAAGAATGCCGAGGCCGTAAAGCCCTTGGGGGAAGCATTGGCCGATTCTGATCCGGCAATGCAATATCGTGCGGTGCAGTCGTTGGAGCGGGTGACCGGCAAGAGTTTTGAGGGGAGCGTCGATCGTTGGCAGCAATATGTGAAGGGCGAGAAGCCCGATCCGCCTCCTTCGTTGGCCGAACGCTTCAAGCGTCTGTTTTGATCTGTGGATCCAAGGTGTTTGATTCGCGTCGAAAGTCGCGAAGTTCTCCGGTAAAAGCCGCTTATTCCGCGGCTAAATAACGGTTTGGAATGAACACATTGACCACGAATTGACGAGAAATTCCAATAGCATGAATGCCTTGCAGTTGCCACAGATCACGAAAAGCTTTAGTATAGGGCCGGTTGAGGTCGCGCCGCTGCCCCTGCGGATATGCGATCCAACAGTGGGCCATGTGACGTTCAGGCCGGCTGATCGCAATGCTCGACAGGGAAGAGGCAGTAAACCCGTGCAGCCAATTCGTTTCACCGACCAATTCAAGAATCTACTTGCCGTTGCCCGGCAGATGACGGAATCCGCCGAGGCCGAGGCTATTCTTCTGCTCATGGAGGGGCCCACGGAGTGGCCGCGGCTTAAGAATTTGGCCGGAAAGAGCAAGGTCGTCGTGGCGGCCAATACCTCGGAAGACTTGGCAGGCGCCAAGGAGGTCGGGCTGGCCACGGTACGGCTCGACATGACGGACAATCCCATTTACGAGCGGCTCACCCAAGCAGTGCTGGAAGCGGTTGCCGATGATCTGTTGACGCCCGGCTCCAGTGTTGTGACCCTGTATAGCGGGTTCGACGCCGACACGATCGACTCGCTGAGCGTCATCAATTTGGACGAGCATTTGAATCGGCTGAGCGGTCGCGATCTGCGTCAATTGGAAACGCGCGTGCCGCTGGACACGCTGAAAATCGTCGTCGATCTGGCGGTTGAGATTGGCCGGGACGGGCGTGAAGGCAAGCCGGTCGGTACGCTGTTCGTCGTGGGCGATTCGCGCAAAGTGCTAGGTTGCAGCCGGCCGGTTGGTTTCGACCCCGTGCGAGGGTACAGCCGCAAGGAGCGCAATCTGGACGATCCCCGAGTGCGCGAGGGCATCAAAGAAATCGCGCAAATGGATGGCGCCTTGATCGTTTCCGCCGATGGCGTGGTCGAGGCGGCTTGCCGGTATCTCGATTGCTCGGCGGCCGACGTGACGCTTTCGAAGGGCCTTGGCGCTCGGCATTGGGCCGCCGCAGCGATCAGCCGGGCCACGAATGCCGTGGCCGTGACGGTGAGCCAAACCAACGGCACCGTCCGCATCTTTCAAAACGGCGAGGTCGTTCTGAGGATCGAGCCGTATCTACGCCGTCCGATGGTCTGGCGCGAGTTTGAATATGAACCGCCCCAGCCCGAAGCCAAGCCGGTGAAGCCGAAGGGCGAAATTAGTGGCTAGTGGTTAGTGGCCGGTGGCTAGAGGAAGCCCACACGGCTGCAAAGTTTTTACTGGCCACTGAACACTGGTCACTGACCACTATCTTCCGCTCGATCGATCACGAGATCGAACTCGTATCGCGTGTAGGGTTTGTTGGCTTTGATGACGGGAGCGGAGCGGATTTTGCACGTGCCTAGGGGTTTGTTGTTCGCATCGACGGCTTCGTAAACGATAAGGCCGGGGTTGTTGGTTAATCGTCGTGCGAAATGGTGGCGACTGGTCAGGATCGCCACAAGGACTTGCGGATCGCCTGTCGTGCCGCGCAGGGTGATGCGCTGTGCTTGCTGGTGCGCGTTGAAATAATAGGTCAGCGCGCCGGCAATGTCGGTGATCTGGCCGCCGGTGACCAGGGGCACGCGATAGCCTTGCAATTGCATGTAGTTTAGGCCGGTCGAAACGCGTGGCCAGCGACGCAACACCCATTCGACGCTTACATCAAAACGCAAGACCTCGGCCAGGCTGGGCATCGGCTGGGGGTCGAACGCTGTGGCGGGCGGCGCTGCGGGGTCGCCGACAACCGTGGGCGTTTCGCCTGTGCTAGCAGCATAGGGCGAGCCTGTGCCGGTCGAGGGTGAGGCCGTGGCCGTGGCGGCAGGCGGACTCGAAAACCAGCTCTTCTTAAGGTTGCCGGCGTAGTCCGAGGCCGAATAAAACGTGATTGGTCCGCCGGCGGCCAATGCCAAAACGCCGGCGCCTAAAACGGTATTCTTGAGTCCCATGTCCTAAAAGATCGGCATGGGCGATAGGTTGGCTTTCCGTAATCTGCGGCCAGCCGCCGCAGTTTGCCTAGGCGGCGAATCCGGCAAAAGCGGTGCAGGTGGTCGCGGCGCTGTATTGCTTATGAGTTTAGAATAGGTGCGGAATTTTTTGGCTGTTCCGTCATTCTGAGCGAAGAATCTCCGTGATTACGGCGAGATTCTTCGCTCCGCTCAGAATGACAATTAGCCATTATTTTGGGTCAGACCCTTTGGAGTACGTGCAACGCACCGTCATGTGTTTTGGATGGTGCGTTTCCTGCAAACCGCGGGATTAGTCTCGCTTGGTCTCTTTTCCGGCGGTTTTGGCTGTTTGAGGCAGCAGTTTTTCGGCGAAGCGATTGAGGTAATGGATGCTGCTGGCTTCGCCGCGGAAACCGACGACGTGCTTGTCGGTGTCCATCTGTTGGCCGACGATTCGGCCGGCGTCGATATCGAATCGAACGCGGCCTTCCGCCTCGCGTTGGACCAGTTGGGATTCAATAGCCGGATCGGTGATGGGCGTAAGAATTTCGGTCGAGACGTGGATAGTGGCGATGCCGGTTTTTACGTGTTCGAGTTTGAACTGTTGGACTGCCTTGATCCGTTTGGTGCCGCCGCCCGGCATGGGAAGATCAATATCGTAGGGCAATGACCATGCATGACCCACGGTAACGGCCTCATCGGGCAACGGGATGGTCATCCAGCCTTCGCTTTGGGCGGGGGCGTTGGTGGAATCCTTGGCGTCTTGTTTCTTCGGGTATTTTCGCTCTCGGCTGGTGACTTTTCCCTTGGCGTCGATCGTGACGACCGACAGGACAATGCCGACCGATTTGGCGGCGTCCTCGAATCCGACGGGCGGTTTCGTGTCGGTCTTACTGTTGTAGCGGACCTCGTCGCGGCCGGTGAGTTTTTGCCGCATATCGACTTGTTCAACGCTATGCTCGAACGTGGCCGAGCCGTCGGGCTTGACCGCCGTGACGCGCCAAAGCTTGACCGACGTGCTTAAGGTTTCGGCTGTTTGGGTTGTGCCCGAGACGGTGGTTTTGACATTCGAGCGGTGCTCGACTTCCCAGCGGACCGCCTCGCCCGGCTGGAATTTGTAGCGGAGCGTGTATTTTTCAGATTCGTCGGCAAGGGCTGAAGCGGCAAAGGCCGCGACGATTGCCAACGCCGCACAAGAACAAAGAGTCGATTTCATACTCGCTTCCTTTCGAGTCGCAAAAATATGTTGGCTTATTTATCGGAAATCAGGTGTAGGCACAAGGAATAAGGGGAAATGGAAAAAAGGTAAGAGAAAGCGGGGGCGGATTCCTTTTTTCCTCGTTGCCCTTATTCCTTCTTACACATCATTTTTTGCTCAGGACGTTCCATCGTTAAGTTTTAGTCTTCCGCCCCAGCCAAGTTTTTCGCGGAGGGTGCGATAGTAAGTATGGCCGGGATAAGCGACCAGTTTGAACTGGGGCGCGGCGCGTTCGACGCGGACGCGATCGCCCGGCTGCAAGCGGCACAGTTCTCTCCCATCCACGACGACCGAGGTTCCCGGGTTCGGCCGTTCGACGACCATTTCATACACGCAGTCGGCCGAATCGACGACCGGCCGCATCGTGAGCGTATGCGGATTAAGCGGCAAGATGACGAACGCTTGCAGGTTTTTCCGCAAAATCGGACCGCCTGCCGAAAGGCAATGGGCAGTCGATCCCACCGGCGTACTCACGATCAAACCATCGCAACTATACGTGGTCACCAAATCCGAGTCAACGTAAAGATCCACGTTGATCAGCGTGAAGGGGGTGCCGGCATGGATCACGGCTTC
The DNA here is from genome assembly GCA_964458015.1 of uncultured Planctomycetaceae bacterium. Lineage (GTDB taxonomy): Bacteria > Planctomycetota > Planctomycetia > Pirellulales > Thermoguttaceae > CAYWGR01. The sequence continues at coordinate 2,760 of CAYWGR010000035.1, read as the reverse complement.
GTTCAGACCGAGTTGCCGGCCGCAGACTTCATCGTTTCGCAGCACCGAGCATTCGAACATCAGGTGTTCGAGTACCGGGAGCTTGCCGGCGGCGAAATTTTGGAGGACGTGTGGCAAATCGGCGGGAGTCATGTTGGCCAGAAATCCCAGTTTGCCCAGATTGACCGCAACAACGGGAATCTGGCGATGGCCCATCTGCCGGGCAGCTCGCAAAATCGAGCCGTCGCCGCCTAGCACGATGGCCAGATCTGCCTCGGCGGCGGAAAGGTCTTCACTGCCGGTGAAGTCGGTGGCGACAATTTGCGCATGCTGTTCAATGATCGGTCGGAGGCGGTCGGCCTCGGCCAGCACGTCGGGTCGGCCTCCGGCGCCGAGCAGGAATACACGCAACGGCTGCATGGTTTTGCTCACTTTCCTTGTTCCCTCCCACGACGACTGATCGTAACCTTACACGGTGCGACCGATGGCCGCGTTATTGTGGAACTCACTAATCCATTGGCGACACGCGCGTTCGATGCCGGGAGCGTCGAGACCGAGGTCGGCCAGGAGTTCGGCCCGGCTGGCGTGTTCGACGAACCGATCGGGGATGCCGAGCCTTCGGATGCGTCCGGCATCGAGTCCGGCGTCGGCGGCCGCTTCGAGTACGGCGCTGCCGAAGCCGCCCATCAACGCACCTTCTTCGACGGTAACGACCATCGGGCATTCGGCGACGGCCTTGAGGATGGTGGTTTGGTCGAGCGGTTTAACGAACCGGGCATTGATGATGCCGAAGTCGATTCCTTGGCATGCCAATCGGTCGGCGGCATCGACGCAGTTTTTCAACAGGCCGCCGCAGACGACGAACATGCCGTCTTCGCCCCAGCGAAGGACTTCCGCCTGACCAAGCTCGATCGGCGCGGCGGGGCGGTCGATGGTTTCGGCCGGCGCTTTGGGATAACGGACGGCCACAGGGCTGTCGTGTCCGAACGTCCATTCGAGCATGGAATCCACGTCCGAGGCATCGCCGGGGGCCATGATGACCAAGTTGGGCAACGGGCGCAGAAAGGTCAGATCGAACGCGCCGTGGTGCGTAGGACCGTCGGGACCGACGACGCCCGCGCGATCCATCAGCAGCGTGACAGGCAGGTTTTGCAGGGCGACTTCCTGGAAGATTTGATCGTAGGCCCTTTGCATGAACGTGCTGTAGATATCGACGACGGGGCGCATGCCGACTTTGGCCATGCCGGCGGCGAAGACGACCGCGTGCGATTCGCAGATACCGACGTCGAAGAAGCGATCGGGGAATTCGTCGCGAATTGGTTCGAGCATGTTGCCCTGGCACATTGCGGCGGTAATGACGACCACTTTGGGATTGGATCGCATCTGCTGGAGCAGCGAGTCGCGCACGACTTGGGTGTAAGGCGGCCGGCTCGCGGTTTTCTTGACCGGCACGACGGTGCCGTTATGTTCCTCGAACGGCGCGGGAGCGTGGAACGTGGTGGGATCTTCGACGGCCGGCGCGAAGCCGTGGCCTTTTTCGGTCACGACATGAAGCAGCACGGGCCCTTTGAATTCCCGAACCATGTTCAGGTATCGTTGCAATTGCGGGATATTGTGGCCATCGACGGGCCCGATATAGCGAAAGCCCAGATCCTCGAAGATCATGCCGCCGAGCAGACCGGCCTTGATGGCGTCTTTCATCTGCGAAACGAAGCGTTCGACGGGATCGCCGATCAAGGGCATGCGCCCGAGAAACTTTTGAACCTCGGCTTTCAGGCCGGTGTAGAAGTTTGCCATGCGCAGGCGGTCGAGGGATTCGGCCAGGCCGCCGACGCGCGGGCAGATCGACATTTTGTTATCGTTCAGGATGACGATCAGGTTCTTTTTGAGCCCGCCGGCGTTGTTCATGGCCTCGAAGATCGTGCCGCAGGGGAAGGCGCCGTCGCCCACCACGGCCACGACGTGGCGTTTTTCGTCGGGCCTTAGCAGTTCGTCGCCGCAACGCAGTCCGAGGGCGGTGCCGACGCTGCAACCGGCATGGCCGGTCATGAACAGGTCGTAATCGCTTTCGGCCGGATTGGGATAGCCCATCAGTCCGCCCTTGGCACGCAAGGTATGGAATTCATCGTAGCGGCCGGTCACCATTTTGTGCGGGTAGACTTGGTGGCCGGTGTCCCAGATCAAGCGATCGCGGCTGAAGTCGAATGTGGTATGCAGGGCCAGGGTCAGTTCGACGACGCCGAGGTTCGAGGCGAAGTGGGCGGTGCGCGTGGCTGCTAATCGGCAAAGCGCTTCGCGCATTTCGGCGGCCAACTGAATTAGTTCTTTAGGCGAGAATTTTTTCAGGTCGGCCGGTGAATTGATGATGGAGAGCAGTTTGTCCATTAGTGATTCCTTTCGAGGACATAACGTGCCAACGTCTGAAGTCCTTCGGCCCGCTGACCCAATAACGCTATGGCCTGGCAGGCTTCGGAGATCAGTTGTTCTGCTTGTTGGGCACTTTGTTCAACGCCGAGGAGGCCGGGAAAGGTAAGTTTCCCTCGCTGGGCGTCTTTGCCCACACGCTTGCCTGTGGCGGCCTCACTACTCTGTACGTCTAAAAGGTCATCGGTGATCTGGAAAGCGAGGCCGAGCCGTCGGCCGTAGTCGTCCAGAGCGGTCATTTGATCGGTTGTGGCGCTGGCCGTAAGCCCCCCTAAACGGAGTGAAACTTGGATCATCGCTCCGGTTTTGCGGCGGTGGATGGATTCGAGCGCGGAGAGGGGGGACTGGGGGCGGGGG
>CAYWGR010000034.1:0-35675 GCA_964458015.1 uncultured Planctomycetaceae bacterium | reverse complement strand
ATGGTCTCATAAATACCCTTCAGATCGGCCACGAAAACCTGCTTGGCCGGTTGATCGGCCCCCGATTGCAGCGTGGCAAGCGCCAGCGAGAACTCATCGCCCCAACTCAACTCATTGTCGATGAAGAAACCAAGACACCAGGGATCCCCTGCAGCGATGTTCTTGTGTTGAGCAACAGAACGTCGAGCAGCCGCTTGAAATTCCGGATCGAAAACATCGGCAAACTTGCCCCAGTAGCCCGAACTGCCGCCCAACGGCTTGGAATAAACGCCAAGCGTGGCGACGTAAGGCGTTTTGCGCATCTGATAAATCGTCGCATCCGACCAGTTGCCGATCGTATTGAGTCCCCAACTGCGCAAGCGGCGGTGCGTCAAACCATTGAACGTATTCACCCAATCCTTGCCGTATTTCCGCAAAAGATTGGCGCCGGAAAAATCATACGTTTCATACTGTTTGCCTTCATAATAGTTATGCGGCGCCCAACCGCCTTGGCCGTAAAACTGCGAGAACGGCGAATCCGGCTTGGGCAACTCGGCGAACCAATGCTTGCGGTCCGTGATCGGCGTCGTCGCATTGCCGCTACGCACGCAATCGATCCCGTGCGACCAAAACAGTCGTCCTTCGGGATCGACCAGCCACCATCGGCCGTTCACTTTTTCCGTACGGAAAAAGCCCGTGGCCTTTAGCTGCGGCCCCGCTTTCCAACCGCCAAACCGATCCCAATCGGCAAACTCCGAATGAGCGCTCAAATCGGCGGCCTCCTCGTTTTTCCGCGCGCCAAACTCGTCGGCCGCATGTATCTTGCCCGGCCAGTCCTTATGAATGTATTGCCCGAAAGTATCGATCATCGGAAAGAACTTATCCACATCCGGCGGCGGATTATCGGTCGAAACGCCGTCGGCTCGGATATTCGCAATCTCAAAAGAACTGTCTTCCGTAGGCTTCGCTACGAAAATGAGTAGTTGGGATATGTCGGCAATGTCAATGCCGTCCTCCGACGACATCCCGCCTGGAAAACCTCGCATTCCGAACAGTTTCGTGCGAAGTCCCTCAGGCAATCGGCGCGGCAATGCAATGCGCAGCGTATCTTGGGCGCCACGCTGCAATTCCAAGCTTTGGGTCATGCATTTTTTCGAGCCGTCGGCCCCCGGATTGTCCACACGGCAATGCACCGTGACACCAGCAGCCCCAACGTTCTTCACATCGATCAGAATGCATTGAAAGGCCTTCAGATTCCAACGACCGTCGGGAGCTTTCAGCGTAATGCCCGGCCACTCGATACCGTGGCCCGCTTCCAGCCGCAAAGCCACGCCGCTTCGAGCAATTTTGACATCCCGGGCTTCTACGGCCGAAAGGTTGAAATTCTCGTTGATGTCAATCAGCGTCTGTGCTGCGAAAATATTCGCAGGAAATAAGATCATGACCAAGGAAATCCAGAATGCCATTCGTTCCGACAACATGCGCTAACCTTTCCTAGTAGATGCGTTCAATACGACATGAAAACGGTTGCCGGGAATTCAGATACAAGCCTCAATTCCCTTTAACCGGTTTGCCTTTCACATGGCCGACGCCTCGGGCCATGCCCTCTCTTTCAGTTCCTCAACTCGCCAAAATGGACCGCCGCAATGAAAGGATCGCTCTCGAACCCTTTCACATAAAAAACCGCATGGAGGAGAAGCATCGGCAAGCTCTCCCAAGGTGGGGTATAAACTCGGAAATAAACGGCGGGCTCTACAACGAAGAATACATTACGACCAAAACCCAGAAACCCTACGCCAAGACTGCCTTTTCCTGTGTTTTCAAGGAACCATTTCGCGGGATTCAACGTCCAACGGTGGCCCCCTGCAATTGCTCGGCAATGGTGAGGATCGGGCCGGAATGTATGAAAAAGAGTATATCATGCTGCATAACCGTAGAAAAGAGTGGGGTAACTAGCCACCCCAGCCCCCCCACGTGGTAGAAATAACTTGAGGATATCGAGGGATCCGATTAAACTGGAATGTTTGAGGGATCTTGGAAGAAGCAACACCGTTTGATTGGTTTTCGCTCATGTCATCAGAACAACCCGTCGGAATCGACCTGGGAACTACCTTTTCCGCGGTAGCCTGGGTCGATCAGTCCGGCCATACGTCGATGATCCGCAACGCCGAGGGCGATATTCTCACCCCGAGCGTCGTGCTGTTTACCGACCAAGAGGTTTCTGTCGGCAAAGAAGCACGGACCGCCACGACCGTTCATCCCGAATTGGTCGCCGAATGGGTCAAGCGGGATATGGGCCTGCCCTACTACACCCGTGCCATTCATGGGCAGAAGCTGCCTCCCGAAGTCATCCAAGCCTGTATCTTGCGGAAACTGAAACAAGATATTCTCCACACGCTTGGCAAACTCGACCGCGTCGTCATCACGGTGCCCGCCTACTTCGACGAGCCCCGCCGCAAAAGCACGGCCGACGCCGGCGAAATGGCCGGTCTCAAAGTGCTCGACATCGTCAACGAGCCGACCGCCGCCGCCTTAAGTTTCGGCGAGTTGCTCGGCTATCTGACGCCCGGCGGCGCTCCCAAAAAAGAGATGACCCTGTTGGTGTACGACCTAGGCGGCGGCACCTTCGATGCCACCCTGCTCCGCCTTTCACCAGGCAAAATCGAGACAATCGCCACCGACGGCGACGTCCAACTCGGCGGACACGACTGGGATATGCGGATGGCCGAATACGTGGCCGACCAGTTCAAAAAAACACAAGGCGTCGATCCCCGCCAGGATATGGCCGCGATGAACCGCATCTTGGCGGCAGTCATTGACGCCAAGCATGCGCTAAGCGCTCGCAGCCGCACGTTGGTGCGCGTCGAACTCGTGGGCCGGTCGATGGAAATCCCGGTCACCCGCGATCAGTTCAACGAAATGACCGCCGATTTGCTCGAGCGGACGGCCTACACCACCCGCCAGATTCTGGCAACCTCCGGCTTGAAATGGAAAGATGTCTCGCGGCTCCTTCTCGTCGGCGGTTCAACACGCATGCCGATGGTCTCCGAGATGCTCCGCCAGATGAGCGGAATCGAGCCGGATCATACCGTCAATCCCGACGAAGCGGTCGCACGCGGCGCAGCGCTTTACGCCTCGTTCTTACTGGCCAAAGAGAGCGGTAAAGCCCACGATTTCTCGATCACCAACGTCAATTCCCACAGTTTGGGCGTCGAGGGCATCGATCCGCAAACGATGCGCAAAACAAACGTGGTGCTCATACCGCGAAACACCCCCCTGCCCTCGAAAATCACCGAGCGATTCGTCACCAAACTCGAAAATCAGCGTTCCATCGCCTTGAAAGTTCTGGAGGGCGAGAGTTCGCTGCCGAGCGAATGCTCGATGATCGGCCGCACCGTCATCCGAAATTTACCCGAGGGCTTGCCCAAAAACTGGCCCGTGGAAGTAACCTTTGAATACGGCGCCAACGGCCGCTTGACCGTCGAGGCCATCGTGCCGGGCACCCACCAAGGCGCCACGCTCGACATCGAGCGGAATGTGGGCATATCGAACGACGGCATCGCCCGATGGAAGCAAACCATCGAGGCCGCGCCGGGATTCGACGCCTTCGAGGCGATGGTGCAAGACGTCTTGAATTTAATGGAAGATCCGTCGGAAAACGCCGTTGCATCGCAGTCCTCGCCCCACATGCAGACCAATTTCGAAAATGCGGCCAAGGTAACGACGGCAGCTCAAAAATGGACGCCCCAAGCCCCCGCATCGCCGACGACGACAAAAACGACGACGACAGCGAAAACCACAACGGCGGCGAAAACAACCGCATCCCCTTCCGCTACGCAGCCAACCGCAGCCATCACCGAGACGGCCGCACAATCGCAGCCTCGCTCACCCGACGACGTACTCCCAATACCCCATTGGTTGTTCAGTTTAATTGGGCACGTCATCGCGGCGGGAGTCGGCTTGGCCCTGGGGTATTTTGTTCTTTACAAACTTCGACCGGATTCTTTTCCTCTACCTTGGTAACTATTGAGTTTTGCACCTAGATCAGAGGCCACTGGAAACGCCTCCCGAAAACAAACGTCTGAATGAACTGCTATGACTGAACCAGCTACACCCGCAATCGGCATCGACTTGGGAACTACGTTTTCCGTTTTGGCGCGCATCGACGAGCAAGGACGCCCGACGACCGTCGTCAACGCCGAGGGCGACCGTCTGACGCCCAGCACCGTGCTATTCGAAGGCAACGACATCATCGTCGGCAAGGAAGCGCTGAAAGCCATCGTTACCGAGGCCATGCAGGTCGCCGAATGCTCGAAACGCGACGTCGGCCATCGCGTTTATCACAAGGTCTTGGAGGGCAAGCAGTATCCCCCCGAGGTCATCGAAGCGCTGATCTTGAACAAAATGCGGACCGACGCCGAAAAACAGATCGGCCCGATTGCTAAAGCCGTCATCACCGTCCCGGCTTATTTCGACGAAGTCCGCCGCAAAGCCACGCAAGATTCCGGCTACATGGCCGGTTTCGAGGTCTTGGATATCATCAACGAGCCGACGGCCGCCGCCGTCGCATTCGGCTTCCAACAAGGCTATCTGAACCCCGATGGTGATTCCCCGAAGCCGCAAACCATTCTGGTTTACGACCTGGGCGGCGGCACCTTCGACGTGACGATCATGCGCATCGAGGGCACGGAATTCCGCGCCCTATCGACCGACGGCGACGTCCGGCTCGGCGGATACGATTGGGACCAACGCATGGTCGATATCGTGGCCGAAAACTTCATTCGCCAGCACCAAATCGATCCTCGCGAAGATCCCATCACCGCCGGCAAATTGTGGCGCGAGTGCGAAGACGCCAAACGCACCCTCTCCGCACGCCAAAAAGCGGCCGTTGCCTGCGATTATCGCGGCATCTCGAATCGCATTGAAATCACCCAGCAACAATTCGAAGAAGCCACGCAAGACCTGCTCGATCGAACGCGCTTTACAACCGTCCAAACCATGCGAGCCGCCGGCTTGGAATGGAAAGACCTCGATCGGGTATTGCTGGTCGGCGGATCCACCCGGATGCCGATGGTGCGCACGATGCTGCGGCAACTCTCCGGCAAAGAGCCCGACGATTCCGTGGCCGCCGACGAGGCCGTCGCCCACGGAGCGGCCCTGCATGCATCCCTGATTTTAGCGCGTCAGGCCGGCCAACCCGCCACGTTCAAAATCAAAAACGTCAATTCCCACAGCCTCGGCGTCGTCGGCGTCGAATCGCTTACCAAACGCCGTCGCAACGGCACGCTGATCCCGCGCAACACCCCGCTGCCCGTCACGGCGAAACGAACGTTCAAAACCACCAAAGCAGGGCAACGATCCATCCGCGTCGAAATCGTCGAGGGCGAAAGCCCCTCGGCCGATGATTGCACGCCGCTTGGTCACTGCTCGATGCGGCATCTCCCGCCCGACTTGCCCATGCATACGCCCGTGGAAGTGCTCTTCCACTACCAAACGAACGGCCGCCTGAAAGTTCGCGTCACGGTGCCCAACACCAACCAACAGGTCGATACCGAGATCATCCGCGAAAACAGCCTGAGCAAAGAACACATGGACGGCTGGCGGCAATACATCTGCAACAAACCGCCGACAGACTATCGCTAAACGCCCGCGACGCGGCCCATCGCAAATGTCGTGGAAATGCCGATCAACAGATTGTCCGCATTTCGTGTCTCCCCTCGCCCGCTTTTCGGAAGAGGCGGACCTTGCGAGTCTCCCCTCGCCCGTTTACGGGAGAGGGGCCGGGGGTGAGGGAATCTTGCGAGTCTCCCCTCGCCCGTTTACGGGAGAGGGGCCGGGGGTGAGGGCGGTATGCTTCCCTAAAAACTACCGTTTTCTTCGTAAACCCTTATCCCCTATAGCCGCAAAAGGCCAACAATCTCTCAATCAGCGTTTCCACAAACGCTTGCCCGACATCTGCGAGATCGTTCCCGACCGTTCCGGGGCCAACAGTGCGTCGATCATGCCTTGGGTATCCTCGGCGGCGCTGGTCAATCGCATCAACCACAGCGAACGCATGAGCCCCGTCGAATCGAACACCTCCGGCGGGAAGCAGGAGAGAACGCCGGCCGCAATCCTGGCGTTGAGATCGGCATTAGGGCTTTCCGAACCAAGCCCGTGCCGAAACGCCGCACGCAGCGAGGCTTGAATCAAGGGCCAAACGTGCCGCCCGCCCTGAAGACGTCCTCGATACTGCATGTCTTCGGCAAAATCTTTCGACCGCTGCGGATCGAACGCAAATTCGCTTACGTCGTGAAGGCTCTGGAGATTTCCAACCAGAAGATCGGTCCATCGTTCCGCGCGGCGGCGCAAACGATTCAGTTTCACGGCGGCCTCGGCATCGATGCCCGGCCCGCGAACCATCAGCGATAGCACGCGATGCCGTGCTTCCATGTGCCCGATATAAACGCTTCGTGCGACAGGTTCCACCTCATCGGCCCCGCGTCGCCTATCGTAAGCACAAAGCACGGCGGTCCACACGCGAGTAAGCATTTCGCCCGTAAGAATTTCCTCAAGCACGCCGCAAACCGCCGGCCACTGCGTCTTACGCTGTCGGGCGTCGGTCTCGGCCTTGCCCACGAAACTTTTCAACCGCCATGCCCAACGATCCAGCCGAACCTTCGAACTCGTCCAATACTGCTCGATGCTCTCAACCGGAATCCGCTCGCCGCTACGAATAAGCGCCGGTCCGTGAGAAGAAATGATCGCGGCAAGTTCGACAAGTTCACGTGCGTGCATGAAAGCACGAGGGGAGCAAAGTGTGCGCCAAAGAGGGAGCTGCCTGCCAAGAGCCATCAACCCCAACTGCAACTACCGACCAGCAAAGGAGTTACAACCATCGAAAAAACATCGCCGTTTTTCCGAATCTCATCCCCGTGTTGCTTTTCCGCAACATTGTTTCAACGATGCCGCATGAGGCCTGCATTTCTCATTGTAGGGTGGGTCAAGGTCGTGGAATTCTTGCTGGGGCCGCGCAAACCAATCAACCGTTGTTCCACACCCTGAAAGAAAGCAAACCGACTTGCCGCGACCGAAGCCCCACCAGTACATCGGCTTGCTTGCGTCACCTGCATTTGATGAGAAATGCCACCTAGCGGTTCGCCCGGCGGCGGTCGGTTTCCTTCAGCAGAATTTTCCGAAGCCGGATCAGCTTCGGCGTCACCTCGACCCATTCATCGTCGGCAATGAACTCAAGGGCTTCTTCCAGCGACATCTTTCGAGCGGGCTTCAAAAGAATATTGCGGTCGTGACCCGCGGCCCGCATATTGGAAAGCTTCTTCTCTTTCGTCGGATTGACGTTCATATCCTCGGGCCGGCTGTTCTCTCCGACGATCATGCCCTCGTAAACCACATCGCCCGGGGCCACGTGCAACTCGGCACGCTGCTGAAGACTATCGAGCCCGAAAGCCACGGCCTTGCCCGCGGCAATCGAAACCAACACGCCGGTAGCGCGTCCCGGGATCGATTCGGCCATCGGACGATATGCTTCGAAACGATGGTGGATCACGGCCGTGCCCTGCGTGGCATTAAGCAACCGGGTGCGCAGACCGATCAATCCGCGGGCCGGAATCGAGAAAATCATGAACGTGTATTCGTTGTGCGTGGTCATCTCGACCAATTGAGCACGCCGCTCGCCGACCAACTCCATCACGGGCCCCGTCCGGTCGCATGGCGTTTCAACCACCAACGTTTCGAACGGTTCCTGCATAACGCCGTCGATTTCCCGGAAAATCACCTGCGGCTTGCCGACCGAAAGTTCATACCCTTCGCGCCGCATCGTTTCGATCAACACGGAAAGATGCAAGATGCCGCGACCAGCCACGGAGAACTGTTCGGTGCCGGGAATCGAATCGACCCGCAGCGCCACATTCTTCTCCAACTCGCGGAACAAACGTTCGCGAATGTGCCGGCTCGTAAGATACTTGCCGTCTTGGCCGGCCAGGGGCGAGGAATTCACGCCGAAGGTCATTTTGAGCGTCGGCTCATCGACTTTTAGCCGCGGCAACGCACGCGGATCGGCAGGCGAGGCCACGGTATCGCCGATTTCAACGCCTTCAAGCCCCACGATCGCGCAGATATCGCCCGCATCGACCTCATGGACCTCCACGCGCCCGAGATCCTCGAACACGTAGACGGAAACGGCCTTCGTTTGCGTAATTTTATCATCGGCCTGCATCAAGGCCACATTTTGCCCCTTGCGCACCGTGCCCGACTGAACGCGGCCGATAGCAATGCGCCCCACATAGTCCGACCAATCCAACGTCGTGACGAGCATCTGCAACGACTCGCCGACATCCACGTCCGGACCGGGAATCTTTTCGAGAATCAAATCCATCAACAAATGGATATCCTCGGTCGGCTTGTCCGGGTCTGTTGTGGCATAGCCCATGCGAGAGCTGGCAAAAATAAACGGGAAGTCGGCCAGAACGTCGTCCGCGCCGAGTTGCAAAAACAACTCCAATACTTCATCGACGACTTCATGGGGACGAGCATCCGAACGGTCGATCTTGTTGATGACCACAATCGGACGCAGCCCGCATTCAAAGGCCTTGCCCAACACGAATCGCGTCTGGGGCATGGGGCCCTCGGCCGCATCGACCAACACCAACGCACCGTCGGCCATCCGCAGCACGCGCTCCACCTCGCCCCCGAAATCGGCGTGGCCGGGCGTGTCAATAATGTTGACCTTCACGCCCTTGTAAGGAATGGCAATGTTTTTCGCCAGGATCGTGATCCCGCGCTCGCGCTCCAGGTCGTTGCTGTCGAGAATCTGCTCACCCACAAGCTGGGTATCCCGAAACCTGCCGCTCTGACGCAACATGCAATCGACCAAACTGGTTTTGCCGTGGTCGACGTGAGCGATGATGGCCACATTGCGGATGTCGGTGCGTCGCATTGGATATTCTACTGACTGATCGGTTCCTAATTCAAAACTACGCTTCCCTTAGGCAAAAAGCAGCCTGGGCTAACGTGCGGCAATGCACAGTTTCAAATTGTCGTTAATATAAAACGGCTCCCGCCGAGAACTGCCGAAACCATCCAGTGTAACCAACCAGCAAGATCATCGTCAAGTCACCCCACACTACCAGCGGGGGACGCCACGAGATCACGAAGGCAGCCCTCGAATCAGATATGCCGTTAAGAATGACAAACCGAGGGTATTCGACAATCAAGCTGACTTGCGAAAAAACGCCTTTCAGCCGACTGCTTATGCCAAATCCCGATCCTCGAACAGCAGCAGCGCCAACAGCATGGCCACCGAACTGTAAAGCACGCAATACAGCCCAGCCCAGGCAAGATATTCGCCCGGCACCTCTTGCCCGGTCGAAATGCCCGCCGAGATGTTAAAATGGTCTAGCACCGGCAGAACAGCCGCCAAAAGACTGGCCACGAACTGCACATATTCGATTTGCCCCACGGCCGAGTTGGCTAGCACGGGCACCAAATGCCCCAACACGTAAATCGATGCGCAGATGATCAAATTGGCCAGCATCGGCAACCGTGTCGAAATGGCCACGCTAATGGCCGTCAATACGACCGTCTCCATGAAAGCCAAAAGCAACCCCGGCGCGATCTGCAAAATTTCTCGCTGGCAGTCGGCCAATGTCGGATCGGTTTGAGCCGTCTCGCGCGCGTCGTAAACAACCTTATACGACACGCTGGCCAAAAATATCGCCCCCAAAACGACGAACATAATCGCTACGGGCACAAGAATGCCCGTAAATTTGCCCAAGATAAACTCACGGCGGCCAACCGGCTTCGACAGCAACGTCAATGCGGTTCGTCCCTCGATTTCCTCGGCAATCGAAACGCTCGCCGTCCACAGGGCCATCAATATCGATAACACCATAATCAAGGTGAGACCCTCATCCTTGACCATCTTGATATCTTCACCCAAGGTGTTGTAGGGCACGAACGGAAACAGAATAAGGCCGAAAACCCCAATCGTCAGCAATACGTAAAACAGCGGTTGCGAAAGGGCTTCCTTGCTGGTCGTCCAGCCGATAGCGGCCACTTTGGGTGCAACCAAGCGGAGCAATGTCCCCAACGCCGCCAAGGCGGCCAAAACGATCACCACGCCCGCCGCGACCAGCCATAACGGTCCTAACCACGCCGGAACCGCCCCGAATAAAGGCAAAACATTTCCGCTCACGCTTAGCACCCTTTTGCTCTAGTGACGAATCTCGAACAATGAAAAACTACCGCTCGCCGGTCGCACCAACTCCTGGACGTCCGCGATGTAATACGACATCTCCGCCCGAATGGTTTGCAAAAATTCAACAATTTCTTCCTTTTCGCCCTCAACGACCAGTTGAACCCGCCCGTCGGGCAAATTCCGGACAAAACCGGCAACGTCGAATTGCCCGGCCAGCGATCGAACGGTGTAGCGAAATCCAACACCTTGCACTCGGCCCGCGTAGAATACCTCGCGCTGCTCTCGCGTTTCTTGCTCCACCATTCGACTCCCGCACCCTCTCGATCCTACCGCCCGTCTAATGATGTCCGCCGCAACCGGGACATCCGCCGCCGCGAGGTACGTTCGGATTATCGATCGAAAATCCCCGGCCCATCGGACCGTCGAGAAAATCAACCGTGGCCCCATCTAAAAACAACGCCATCTTCTTGGTCGTAACGACCGCCACGCCGTGTTGTTCATAGCGGGCATCGACGGTGGGATTGTAATCCGTCTCAAATCCCAAGGAGTATTGAAAACCCGAGCAGCCGCCGCCGGCAACGCCCATCCGAAGCACGGCGCCTTCCTCGACCTTTTGGTCTTCCATATAACGCTTGATTTCGCCGGCTGCGGTTTCCGTTAAATTGATTGCCATAGTAAACCTAGGCTCCTAAATAAGGTTTCCCATCCAAAGTTGCGTATCCATTTCCCGAGATATTGCCTGTTTCCACAAAGTACAAAAATCAGCGAATCGCAAGTTCGAATTGGTATGAAATAACACTCTGCGATTGAATGAAACCATCTATCTATGGTACTCTGCCGAGATTGAAAAGCCAAGGCGGCGAATGTTGGGCGACCAAGGTTTCAGGGTTAGGGATTCGTTACGCCCCCAAAATTCCTCGGCAACCAGGCGTCCTACAGCCCTGTTTTTCACTATGGATTAACACCCCCCCGTCGGATGGAGCCGAAATGCTCGCACGTGGAATTCCAAACCGGGAACGAACTTTGGTTCTGCTCGCCGGCACATTGGCCGTGTTCATGTTCGTTTTCCCCTTGGCTATTCCTTTCCCCCTGGTAGATCCCGACGAAGGCTTGCACGCCTCGATCGCTCTAGAGATGGTCGAACGCGGCGATTGGCTGGTGCCTCGCTTCCTAGGACAGCCTTTTTTCGATAAACCCATCCTCTATTTTTGGGTTCAAGCGGCTTCCATCCAGTTGCTGGGCTCCACCGAAACCGCGGTCCGGTTGCCGGGGCTCTTGTTTGGACTCTTAGGTGCCGTAACAACGGGACTCCTCGGCCGACGCCTGTTCGACCGCACCACCGGCTGGATCGCCGGCATCCTCTACGCAACTACCATCTTGCCCACCGCGCTAGCCCAAGTGGCCTCGCACGACGTAGCCCTCATCCCCTGGATCAACCTCTCGCTGTTGCTGCTTTGGAAACTGGATCGCTCCGCCGCTTGGCGAACGACATGCCTCGGCATCTTCGGAGCCGGTTTATATCTGGGGCTCGCCGTGCTGACCAAAGGGCTCTCGGGCGTTGCGGTGATCGCCGTGGCCTTTGGCGGTTACCTCCTTGTTGCACGTCGCCTCCGACTCGCCATTCTGCTCCGCGGCGCGGCGGCGTTAATCGTCGCCGCGTTGATTGCCTCGCCGTGGTATCTTGCCGTCGAAATCCAAAACCCAGGCTATCTCCACTATTACTTTCTAGAGCGGCATCTCCTGGGATTCGCAACCGATTCGCAACCGCACAGCATCGAATCCTGGTGGTACTACATTCCTGTCCTACTAGGCGGCGGCCTGCCTTGGATCGGATATCTGCCCGTCGTTGTTCAAAATGGCCGTGATAAGCGAAAAAAATCCGAAGCCGTGCCGCTGCTGTGGTGCTGGCTGATCGGCTGGACGCTGCTGATGACCCTAGCCGGCTCAAAACTGACCACCTATCTCTGGCCGGTCTTTCCAGCCGTGGCCCTGTTGGCCTCAACCGCCTGGGCTGGCTTAATCCAGGGTACGCTGTCGCCGGCAGCCCGCCAGGCATTCACCCGCACGTTCCTCTGGTCATCTTGGACGGGCCCGATCATGTTGCCGGCGGCATTGCTGGTGGTCCAAGTCGCCGTGGGATTGCAATTCGGATGGCCCGCTTGGCTTTTCGTGGGCGTTGCCGCCGCAGCGGCCCCGTTGCCGCTGATTCCCTGGCGCGCCGATCGTGCAACCCATGCCTTGGCTGCCGCGGCCCTTTCATTAGCCCTGCAATTTACCGCCTTAATGACCACCGTGCTGCCGACCGTGGCCGAAACATTTTCAGCCAGGGATCTGGCCGATTATTTCAACCGCCAAGGACATCTGCCCAAGCGTCTCTATGTCGCCGAAGGGCGCATCGGCTCGCTGGCATTCTACCTCGATCCCCAACTGCGTGCCTCGTTGACGCCGGATCAGCTTCGGTTGGCCCCGCGCGGATTATCACCCGAACTGCACGCAGGCGATGCCCTTGTCGTGCCTTCGCGTCGAGTACACAAGATGCAGGCTTACATCCATCTGGATTCCGTTCCCCATCAGGCTGTCGGTCCTTATCGGCTCTACGAAATCACTTCGACCGCCAAGCCTCTTCCCAACGGTTGAATTTTGCAGGTAGAGCGCCGATCTTCAGCAAAAACAAGGCGGCCGTGCAACCCGCCGCCGCCCCCGCCAATACGTCACTGGGGTAATGCGCTCCGCAGACGACGCGCTGGCAACCGACCAGAACGGCCAACACACAAAACAACAGCCGCCCCTGGGGATAAAGCCAAATCAGAGCAGCCGCAAAACCACATGCCGTGGCCGTATGGGCCGAAGGAAAACTCTGCCCCCCGCTCCCTGCGTTTAGCAATGGAAACCATTGTTGAAAGGTCGCCCAAACGCTGCCCGGCAATTCCTTGGCATATTCATAAGGCCGAATACGCAAAATGGCCATCTTCAACACATCCGCCAAGCCGCCCGCAGCCAAAAGACACGCCACCACCCGCGGCAATGCCCAACGACGGCCCGGATCTAGCTGATGCATCGCCAAGACCAACACAACCACGCCGAAACCGTGGCCGAAATACTCGAACATGTCGAAGTAGCCCAAATAGCTACGGTAAGGATCTGTCTGGTTCCCGTAGCGCAACGCCCTAACGATCGGCATATCCACAGCCAATGCCATCACGGCCGCCAAGGCCAACGCTAATGGCAAGAGAAATTCGCGGGAATTTGCGCGTTTTGGGGGCATTGCAGAAAAGTGGTGTTGGCTCGAATCGCCGGATTCTTTAGAGTGTTTGACAACTGCTTCCATGCAGTCTTTTTATTCCTGACCACGCCCTTAGACCCGATAGGGCTTTTTGTGTCAAGACCGATCCCCACCCGGGGGCACGGAGAGTCAAACCATAATGCAACAACAGGTGCGTTACCAACTTTGGATCGCAGCGGCAGCCTCTGTGATTTTCTTCACCAACCTGGGTGCGGCCGCCCTTTGGGACATGGATGAAGCCCTCTACACCACTTGCGCCCGCGAAATGTTGGAACGCAACGATTGGGTTGTGCCGTGGTTCAATGGCCAGATGTTTCCCGAAAAGCCGCCCTTGATGTTTTGGGACATGATCGCCGGCTTCGAATTGTTCGGCATCAACGAGTTCGGCGCCCGGTTTTTCTCGGCCGTGTTCGGAGTGGCAACCGCACTTGTCGTTTTCCATCTCGGACGGATCTTATTCAGTATCCGTGTCGGGCTTTGGGCAGGATTGATCACGGCCTCGACCATCATCTTCACCATTTCAGCCCGGGCGGCCACCGTCGATTCCGCGCTAACCCTCGTCACAGCCATCGCCTTCCTGGCATTCGTCATCGCCCGAAACAATCTCCCCTCGCCCGCAAGCGGGAGAGGGGCAGGGGGTGAGGGCGGTCAGAATCTTCCTGGGCTGGAAAATGCCTCGGTCTCCTGGCTTTCCGCGGCCCTCATGTACGCTTGCATCGGCCTTGCCGTCTTGGCCAAAGGACCGGTAGGCATGTTGCTGCCCTTAGCCGCGATGGGGCTGTATCTACTGGTAACCAACGGCTGGCGAAATCTGCTGTCGTCGGCCTGGCAAATGCGTCCCTTCACAGCCATTATCGTCGTGGCGGTCGTCGCTTTGCCGTGGTACGTTTGGGTCGGCGTATGCACGGACGGCGAGTGGCTGCGCAAGTTCTTCATCGAGTTCAATCTCCGCCCCTTCAAGCAACCGATTCTCAGCCACGGCGACGTCAGTATGTTGAGCAGCGCTTTGGCCGTGTTGGTTTCCTTTCTCTATTACTTCTACCAAATTCCTGCCGTGCTGGTCGGTTTCTTTCCGTGGTCCGTGTTTTTAGGGCCGACTCTGGCCGACATGCTCGCAAGGATTCGCCGCCGCGACCCGTGGCGTGACGGCTGCCTATTGGCCGCGTGCTGGTTTGCCGTGTGGTTTGTTTTCTGGTCGATCTGTAAAACCAAACTGCCCCATTATCTGCTGCCGGCCTATTCGGCCTTGGCCTTGCTGACAGCCTGCTTCATCGACCGCTGGCTATCGGATCCCGCGAGCCTCAAATCGTGGTGGTTACGCAATGCCTGGATCTCGATGATCCTGGTAGGCGTCGGCATGACTGTTGCCGTGCCGATCGTGGCCTCCATTTATCTGCCCGGCGATGCCGTGTTGGGAATCCTCGGCCTTATTCCCCTTTTGTGCGGCTTTTGGTGCTGGCGGCAAACCTCGCGCGGTCGAAACCAGGCGGCTGCCATCGGTTTCAGCCTCTTCGCCGTCATTTTCCTGACCGCCATGTTCGGCTGGGGCGCCGTGCGCGTCGATCGGCATCAGAATTCGCCGTCGTTCATGGCTGCCATCCGCAAGGACTGGGGCAAAGACTCGCCGGCTCCGATTGCCAGCTATTATTTCTTCCGCGAGAGCATGGTGTATTACGCGGGCTATCCAATCACGCGATGCGAGGACGACCCGCGGAACGAGCGTTCGGCCCGGCAAGATCTGGAAGCACTCCTCAAGCAGTCGCCCCGCGTCTATGTCATCACCACGAACGACAACGAGGCGTTGCTGAAAAAAGATTTCCCCGGCCGTTTCAACGAACTATTGCGACAGCACCGATTCCTCGCCCCGCCCAACGATGAATTGATCCTCTTCGTTTCCGACCAATCCCCGAACACCACAAACTGACTACTGATAACTGACAACTGACAACTTCTCTACAACTTGCTGCCGTCGATGGCCGCGAGATCCTTGCGGTTGCCTAGGTAGCCGAACTTCGTTGCGTCGATCGAATAGCTCAGCGAGCGGACCGAGCCATCGCAGAAGACGAAATTACAGCCCGAGCCGTGGGCGCTGCCGAATCGCATGGCATCGAAATAACTGCCTCGGTCTTGCATCGGCGGATAGTTGGCGCTGGCGGTGCGGAAATTATCGTTATCATACCCACAATACATATTCTCATTGTCGCCGCCGTCCGATGTGCACGTATAGTACGAGTCGGGCGCGAGATACTTCTCGCCGACGTAAATCGTATTCGATGTTCCATCACGAATCTGCGCCACCGTCACCTCGCTCCGTTCGTAGCTGATGCCGGTGCAAACATTCGAGCCTAGCCAACTGCCATAATTACTGGCATCGCCTTCCGCCAAGGTAGCCGGCCCTGCAAACGACTCATCCGCCCCCTGATCGCCGCTGTTGGCGGCATAATCGGTATGTGCGGCCGATGATGCGGCGTCGGCATTGTACAGCGTTCCGCTGCTAGGATATAAAACGGCCGGTCGGCGCGTGGGACAATGAACCGCCGCCAACGGTACGGCCAACATCGCCGCCGCCCCCTTGGTCTGCACGGCGGTCACATTCGCTCCGTCGCCGTCCTTGGGCAAATCAAACACGGCCTGCTGCTCGATATAGGGCAAGGTGCTGTAGATCCAACTCCCGGTCTGACGCTTGCCGAACCCGCGATCGGCGTCGCCGACCCAAAACCACCCCCAGCCGCCCGATGGAAAGAACCCATTGGCCTGCTCGTGATTGAGAGCGCCTAGGCCGAGTTGCTTCAAGTTGTTCGAGCATTGCAGTCGGCGCGCTGCCTCTCGCGCCGATTGCACTGCCGGCAACAATAGCGATATCAAAATGCCGATGATCGTAATCACGACCAAAAGTTCCACAAGCGTAAAACCTTGAAGCAATTTTGAACATTGGATCGTGGATCGTGGATTTCCGCGCATGTGATCTCCTCTCGCATTATTGAAATGGAATAGGAGGTGGATGGCGATCAACCCTGCTCGATAGATCCGCCATCCACCATCCAAAATCCAAGCTTCTTCACTTCCGCTTCCGCAAGACATAAGCCAACACGCTAATCGCGCCTGCGGCCAAGAGCATCAAGGATGTCGGTTCGGGAATCTCGACAATCTGCAAAGCATGGATGCCGACGTTCGACCCGTCGCCGTACAAGTTGAAAATAAAGCTCGACGCCGTAACGTCGTGGAATAGCATATAATGGCTTGCATTGGCCGAAGCCGCGTTTGCTCCCGTCGCCTTGACATACGTCGTTCCGTCAAACGAACCGTCCGCCGTGATGAAATACACGGAATCGGCAATCGTCGTACCGCTCAAATCCGTCAGCCATCCATGCCCAGTGCGGCCGTCGCCGTCCGAACCGACATACGCATAAACGTCGTAATGCTTATAGTCGACGTTTGAGACCGTCACCGTGGTTGGCGTTTGCGGAATTGCATAAGCATTGAGATCCAAGTAGCCGTTCATCAGTTCTTTATCTACATTGGTTTCCACCGAGGCCGTGGTACTGTAGCAATTGTTGGCATTCCACGAAATCGACGTGCTAAGCGCGGCCCCCGTGTTGTCAACCAACGCGGCGGCCATCGGGCTCAGGATATTCGACTTGTCGCCCGCATTGACGCTCGCATTGTTCCAATTGGCTTGGCGGTAAACGCCCGCAATGGCGCTCGAAGCCAACGGATGAAGATTCTCATTGCTGGGCAATCCTGCACCGTCATGCCCGCCTGAAAAATTGATGCCGAAACTGCGATTGGGCGTACTGGCGACGATCTGCAAGCCGGCCGGCCGGGCGCGGCCCGCCGTCCCGTTGTCGAATGTCAACGCAACACTCGTGCTTTGAAAACCGGACAGCGTGACATAATTGGCCGACGTGGCGGCCGACGCCATCGTGGCCGTCGACTCGACCAGCGAATTGCCGACGCGAAGATCATCGTTGTTTTCCAGCAAATACTTCTTCGTGGAATAGGCAGCATTGGTCTTATTGCTGCCCGTTCCCGTCACACCGATGGCGCTGTCATGGCTGCTGTCGCCGGCCATGTAGACATAAACTTTATAGCCGTAGCCTAGCGTATACGATGTGGGGATATCGGCCACCGACAGCGTAGTCCCGTTCGTGCTTCCCGCCGCTCCCGTGTCCGCATAGTCGCGGAACAATTTGTTGTTGGGCGAATTAATGTTCCCGGCTGCCCAAAACCAATATCCGGAGCCGGTAAAACTCGTGGATACCGATGCGCCGGCGCTATCGACAAGCCCCGTGACGGCCGTGCCGATCGTGCCGACGTTGTTCCAATTGCCCACGGCCGCCGCGCCCGCGATATCGGTTGCCAGAAGATT
The DNA here is from genome assembly GCA_964458015.1 of uncultured Planctomycetaceae bacterium. Taxonomy (GTDB): domain Bacteria; phylum Planctomycetota; class Planctomycetia; order Pirellulales; family Thermoguttaceae; genus CAYWGR01. The sequence continues at coordinate 17,849 of CAYWGR010000034.1, read as the reverse complement.
GCCTTCGCCTGTGGTGTCAGCAGTGCTGACGCCATTCAAATTGATGCTGATGGCGGAATCGGCCGCGTGCAACGTGCCTGCAATCGCCAGGCATACCGCCAAGGCGGTGCAACTATAGGAAATCCATTTTTTCATCATTCAATTCCCGATGATAAAGAGAAGCGATTAGTCCATTCCCCAATCTGTGCCGCAACCCCGCTCTTTTCAGCCGGGAAAAGAGCGAGGCGTGGAACTTGTGCCTTCCTCTATTCGCTTCCTATGTTCTTCCTGATTACCGTCGCTTTCGCCAAGCATAGGCCAGCAGGGCGATAATCCCGCCGCTCAACATAACCATGCTTGTCGGCTCTGGTATGGTCGTAACCTGAATCTCAGCGAAACCGCCGCCGGGCTTGACGGTGTCGCCGTAAATGCTGTGAATGACAAACGCGATGTAACGGGCGCTGGTGATACCCGACAAATCAATTTGCGTGTCGGCGGGCCCTATTACTCCCGAGTAGCTGTCTCCCGACACCACTCCACTACTGATCGCTTGTACAATATCTGTATTGATGAGGTGAGTCCATCCCGATCCTGAAGTTGTGAAATCAGAATAGGCATTGTAGCTGGTCGGAACAATGGTCGGCGTAGTTGCATAGTATACGTCCACGTTCTTTGCACCGCGTCCGATTACTTCCCGCACGTTCCAAACCCACGCCTTATCGAGGTTTGAGTAGTTCTTGCCCAAATCCATTAGGAACCAGTTCTTGTTGTCCGAAAGGGTTGACCAACTCTGCCAATTGTTTGTCCATTGAGCATCATGTACGTATTGCCCTTCATACGTGCCGCTCGTGGCCTTGGTAAGACCATTACCATTGACCACATCTAGCTCTGAACCAGTTCCAGCAGTAGTTCCATCTCCTTGGCTACCGGCCGCGGCCGTGACGCCTTGAATCGCATTGGGGATATACTCCCCGACGGCGATGCGGCCGAAGCCCAACATCGCAATTCCCACCATCAACACGCCCAATAATGTTCTCATAACACCTCGCTCCTTGGAAAAAGGACTACGAAACACAAAAACGAAAAAGGAAACGCACTACTCCGCACTCACCTCTAGCACCGGATCTCCAAATACCACCCAATCGCCACCGAAGCCGTCGCCGCCGTCGGTAACGGCAAGTGTCAAAAATCGGTCATTGGGCTTCAACGGCACAGCAATCCGCAACACGCCGTTATTGATGATCTTTTTAGCTTTCCACGCGGGCTGCCCATCGACAATCACCCATAGGTCGGCCGACGTGGCATATCGCTTGCCCGCCGTGGCATGAAATTTTTCCACCTGCAATTCGTGAACGTTACGAATCGCCGCAAGATCGAATGTAATGCCCGCATTGGCGTGCATGCCCAGCAATCCTCGCTTCTCGAGCGTGAATTCGCTGCCTTCCCCGATCGCATAGATCCAATAGGAATCGTTCACATGAAGATAATCCGATCGAATCTTCGCGCCACGCGACCAAATCGAGCCCCACGAAACGCCGTCCGTCTTGGGGAAACCTGCAAATTTATGGCCCGCCGAATCAACTTGCACGGGCCCATGCCGACCGTCAGGCTGGAATACCCCGTCGATAAACTTGAACGATGTCGTCGCGTGATACTGACTATCGCCCGAACGCTTGTCGGCTACGAACAGAGGATCTTCCATGCCGGTCGTCGGGTCAATGCCGCGGTCACGATGCCGGTTCGAGAGTCCGCTGCCGCCCGCCACGATGTCGAGCAAATCGATCGTTTTCGGCGCCGGCAATAGCCGCCGCGTGAACATCTTCGGATCAACCGTAATACGCCGCAACGCGGCTTTCTGTGAACCTCCATTGCCGGCTGTCGTTTCCACGCAGGCCGATTCATTGGCACGAAGAATACGAAGCTCGGCTGCCGCATTACCCTCCGCCATTGTTTGCAACTGAACCGACCCGCGGAAAACATGCGTAACCGTGCGTCCGTTCTTAGCGACATCGACTCCAAACTCCGTGCCAAGATCGGTCACCGTAGCAGTGGGTGTTCGCACGGCAAAGACAGGGGTGGGGGGTTGGGGGCGGGGGGTGGGAGAAAGCAAGGGATTTGGGATTGGGGATTGGGGATTAGAAATATGGGATTTGGGATTTGTTTCACTGGCCACTGACCACTGGCCACTGGCCACTAATTCCTGGCCACTGGCCACTTTCTCTGCCCCCTGCCCCCTGATCCCTGACCCCTTCTTCTCCAATCTCGCCGTCAGCTTGCCAACCGAAAGGAATCCGCCGTCGCGCGAAGTGACTTGATACGTCGCGGGGCCTTGCAGAATGACTTTCGCGCCGGTGTCATAGGTGATTTCCATACGGCCCGAGGCCAATGCGTAGCGACGCCCCAACGGCACTCGAGCGCCGCCCAAGGCCCCCGTCGAATCGTCCGCCCACTGGATATCGACCATGCCCGTAATCTGCCCGACAAACTCCATCTTGTCCGTGCCGAACCGACTTCCCGATCGCACGGCCGGCTGCTTCTGCTGGGCAATCGGCTGCGGCGTATCAATCTGATAGACCCATGCACCCAAAATGCCAATGCAAAGCACAACCACGGCAAAAAGGTTCGAGAATAAAAACGGATGCGTAACGTAGAGAGGCGAGGAACGAGAGCTAAGGGGCGACGAAAGATCCGAGGTGTCGAGAACGATGCAGGGATTGGCCGTCGTAAACTCCGTTACGGAGGACGGCAAGCCGAGAGCAGGAAGCAAATCGTTATTCTGATCGTCGGACTCCGGCGTCTCCCCACTCGCCTTGGGCTGTTGAGCGTTGCTCTTTTGCCTTCCATCATGCCCAAAGCTAAGCCGCGCGTGCAGATCCAGATACTCCAGATAGACCCGCCGTGCCTCGGCATCCGTACAGAGTAGCCGATCGAGCTGTTCCATCTCCTCCGGCGAGATCGTTTCGTCGCAAAGCGAGGTCAACAGGTCGTTGATGGAAAGGTTGTCGGCTGTCATGGTGTTTTACTTTGGTTCGCGACCCTTCTCGGCGATGGTCTCGTTGATGCAATCCAAAAGAGCGTGGCGAATCCGTCCAAGCCGTTTATACAAAATCGTCGGTTCAACGCCGCGCTGCTGGGCGGCTTCCCGCATCGAAATCTGCAAATCGTAACGCTCACGCAACAACAGACGGTCGTCGTCGATCAGTTTCTCCACGCACTCCTGCAAAATCTGCCCCCGCGTCGGAGCGGTCGCGTCGAACTCGATCCGATCTGCCGCCAAAGCCTCGACCGCCTCGTCACTCAGCGGAATAACGTGCCGATGACGCCGGGCCTGATAAAGACGGAACTTCCGCACTTGGTTCCAAGCGAAACGGGCCGCCCAAGGCATAAAGGGCTCGTCCATCTCGTACTGATCCGCCTTGGCCCAAAGTGCTACGGCCGTTTCCTGGAGAATGTCCTGGGCATCGGCCGTATTGGGCACCAGGGAAAGAATATAGGCGTACAAATCCTGCTGGCAGCGAACAAACCGTCGCACAAATTCATCATTGGCGTGCGTTCTGTCCACGTTTTTTTCCCCGTTGCCCGGAAAAGTCCCTTCCTCTATGATAATTAACGCTTCTAGAGACGTTTAACCGTTTTTTTCTCGGTTTTTTCCATTTGCCGCAAACTCTTCTCTCAAAAGGGCTTAGGATTATGTCAGAAGCATCGCTCCACGCCCAACTGTACGACTCCTACAAAAATCGGGCCATGCTGTACTACCTGATCTACGACGAACTCCGCTCGGAACTCGGCGAAGATCGGGCCGAGGATCTGCTCTCCAGGGCAATTTACCGCCGCGGCGAAGCGCTAGGGCAAGAAAAATACGCCCGGTTCGCACCCGCCGATTTGGCGGGGCTTCAAAAAGACCTGCTCGACACCATTCCCGACAGCGGCCGAATGTTCCACCCCAAGGTCGTTCACAGCGACGCCGAAGAGCTGGATATCCAGTTTCAGGGATGCCCCTTGCGCGATGCTTGGGTCGAAGCCGGACTGCCCGACGAGGAGATTGCCGTCCTATGCCGCATCGCCTCCCAAATCGACGAAGGCATGTTTACGGCCGCAGGCTTCCAATTCACGTCCGACACCTGGCAACCCGGCGAGGAAGGCTGCTGCCGCCTCCACATTCGCCCCGGAGAATAATATCGTTTCCAATTCACAATTGCGCTGATTTTGCCAATTCTGAACGCCTCGACCGCCCAATACGTTTAATCAATCGCTTGCAGCTTCGCAAAGACACCACCACGCAACTTTGAATTGGAATCCGTATAAGAAGAGCGATCAGAGATTAGGGGACAGGGCTTAGGAATTCGATTCCGGTCCCCTCTCCCTTTGGGAGAGGGTTAGGGTGAGGGCAGGCAGTTGAAGGATTTGGGATTCGTTCGCCACCAATCACCTTCTACCCATTGCTCCCGCTCTCGACGACTTCCAGCAGTCGCCGGTGAATGATCTGCAACTGCTCGGCATCCTTCACCTTTTCGCCGTTGAGATCGGTGACGTAAAACACGTCGACCACCTGATCCAAAAAAGTCCCGATCTTCGCCCGGGCAACCGATAGGTCCAACTCGAACAACGCGCGGGTAATGGCATACAGCAACCCCGTGCGGTCGTGCGTAAACACATCAATGATCGTGAATCGGCTCGACGTGCTGTTATCGATATTCACCCGCGTCGGAACACCGGGCACACGCACCTTCCGATGGCTGCCCACCTGCCACGTATGCCGGAAAGCAGGCGGTTGCCCGACCGGATTTTGCAAACTCTCGACCAGCGACCGTTCCACCTGTTCCAGCCGTTCGGCAGGCGGTTCGCCCGCAAAATCAGGATCGTGAACCCAAAATCGGTCAAGCACCAAACCGTCGGGCAACGTGTGGATCTGTGCCGAGCGAATTTGTAGGCCGTGGCTGCTCAAAACGCCGGTCAGCCGATGAAAAAGGCCGGGCACAATATGTTCATATGTTGCAATCGTGCATTGAACCGCATCCGTCTCCGGTTGATACTGCGCAACAGACGCCGCACTCCGAATGCCCTCGGCTCGGGCCTCTCCCGAAGGCCGCGGACTTATGGAATGCAACAACCGCAAATCGGCGGCAGCCTGTTGCGGCGGCGTGGCATGAAGATACGCGGGCGGCAAGGCGCCAAGATGTTCGGCAAACCACGGCCGTGCCTTTTCCTCGCCCAACAGATCCCGTATCGCTTCGCGCTGCTGTTCAAGCAGTTCGTCAACCGTCGTTTCCAAACTTTCGCCTGCCAGATGTTGCATCGTGCGATGGTAAAGGTCGGTGACAACTTCCGTTTTCCAACCATCCCACACATCCGGTCCCACCGCACCCAAGTCGGCCGCTGTAATGACATACAGCATTTGCAACAACTCGGGCGATCCCACCTGCACCGCTAGTTGCACGGCCAATTGTGGATCAGCCGTATCGCGGCGAAACGCCAGATGGTTCATCAGCATGTGGTTGTGGACCAGAAACTTCAGCGACTCGGCCTCGGTCGCGGCAAGCCCCAATCGTCTCGCGGCTTCAGCGGCGATTTTCACTCCCACCTCACGGTGATCCTCCAGATGCCCTTTCCCTAAATCATGAATCAATAAAGCTAAGTGCAAGAGTCTTTTTTGCGTAAGCGAACGATAAACGCGCCCGACCGGCCCCGGATCCGACAAAAACTCCGTGGCAAATTCCACCGCCCGCAAACAATGCTCATCCACGGTGTACTTGTGATACTGGTTGAATTGCAGCAAACCCCGTGCGCGATGAAACTCGGGCAGAAAATGCTCCAATAGGTGGGCGTCATGCAGATCGTGCAACAACGGCCCCAGCCGAGCCGGGTGATTCAACAGCGAAAGAAAAGATCGGCACGCTTCGGCCGAAGGCGGTTCCTTCGACAGATGGCACGCATGTTGCCGAATCGATTCCCAAGTCGAGGCGGCAATCGGAGTATCATACAAATTCGCCAAATCAACCAACCGTATCACCGATGTCAAATCGCCGCGAAGCGATTCCAGACGGCGGTGCCCCACTAAAAGACCCGCCGGCCCTACATAAATCCCCTTCTCAACCTTGTGGCCAAACAACATCGTCACAAGTTTGTCTCTACGATCACGCGATTGGGCCTTGGCTGTAAACCTCGCAGCAATATGGCTTGCCGCCGCCGTGTGGCGGAAATAATCACGCATGAACCGCTCGACCGGCAGCAATCCCGCCTGCGATGCATAGCCCCGCAATTCGGCAATCCGAAGTTGCTCGCTCCGATCCAGCACATCGGCCGCATTATGCGCATGAAAGTGCAATTCATTCCGCAAGCGAAGCAGAAACTCCCGGGCATGTTCAATCGCCAGCCGATCTTCATGGCTAAGCACGCCGCGAATCTCTAATTCGCCGGCATCCGTGGTTCCGTACCGAAGCCATGCAACCCAACGGATCCACTGAATGTCGCGCAACGCGCCGCTCGACCGCTTGACGTTGGGCTCCAACAGAAATACGGTCTCGCCGTAGCGATGCCGCTCCTCGCTGCGATCCTCCCGAATTTCGGCCATCAGCCATCGGGCGCGCCGCCGCGTCAAACGCTGGAGCTTTTTTTGGTAATGCGAGTAGAGCGATACGCTGCCGCGCAGCAACCGCGATTCGATCAGCGATGTGCAGATCATCGCTTCGCCGCAAGCCAATCCGGCGGCCTGCTCGGGCGTTCGCACACTATGCCCTAAGCACAATCCCGCATCAAACACGTCTCGCAACAAACGCTCGGCCAACGGCGCCACACGATCGCCCACGCCCGGCTGATGAAGGATCATTAAATCAACGTCGCTATAGGGGGCCACATCGCGCCGCCCATAGCCGCCGTGTGCCACCAAGGCGATTTTTGACCACAGACCGTTGGGCCCCGATTCGCCCATTTCGTCCAGCGCAAACTCACAAAGCTCCAACAATACTTCGTCCCAAAGATCCGTAATCGCCGCCGAGAGCTCGATCCCCTCGCAGCCCGCTTCATGGCGCCGCTCGAATTCTCGACGCCCCTCCTCCAAACGCTGCTTGGCCGTCAACACATAAGGACGGAGAGAGGACATAGACAGAAAAATGCCGCTAGTGGATGGTGGATAGCGTATAAGGCAATCGGCAACTAAGTGAGAGTGTCCCCGAAATTCAAATGCCAGGGCCCAGGGCCGTTTACGGCCCTTGCCCGCCGTAGGCGGTATTAGGCCCGAGCGTTTACGCCGGGATAACGGACGCCAAACAAACTGTTTTCCCTCAACCGAATGTCACGTCAGGGTCGTTTACGACCCTCCTGGCCTAAATTTTTTCGTTGTTTTGGTACTCCAATTTCAGGACACCCTCAACTATTACTTAAAATTCCACGAACACTCGCCCCGCATTCCTTCCTGGAAACTCTTGCCTCCCCCTTTCACCTACAACGCCGTCTCTCCCGATTCGCCGGTGCGAATGCGAACGGCCTCGGCCAAATCCGAGACGAAGATTTTTCCGTCGCCCACCGCGCCCGTTTGCGCAGAGCGAATAATGGTATCCAAAATCACCTGAAGCTTAGCGTCGGGCACCACGACTTCAACCTTGATCTTGGGCACGAAATCCACTTCATACTCGGTGCCGCGGTACATCTCGGTGTGGCCTTTCTGGCGGCCAAACCCGCGAACCTCGGTGATCGTCATCCCCGTCACGCCATGCTCCGTCAGGGCCTTTTTCACGTCTTCAAGCTTGAAGTGGCGAATAATCGCTTCGATCTTTTTCATCAGAAAGCTCCTATTACTTCTGAACTTGCCTACGAACCGCGCCGCGGCGGATTGTCCAGTAAACTCGGCCGGAGAAACCGTATCGCCGACGGAACACGGATCTTGGGCAATGTCGGTATTCTTAAATAAAGATGTATCCTTCTTCGCCGTGTTGGCTGAAATCGAGACCCTCGATCTCGGCCGCTTGCGATACGCGCAGTCCCATCAGGGCATCAAGCACCTTGAGAATAACATAGGTCGCGGCAATGGCCAAGGCCCAAGTAATCACAACGGCCGTGATCTGGGCCGTCAACACGGAGCCACCTTCGAGAAGCCCCAACAACTTCCCGTCGGGAAATGCGCCGGTGGCGCGTGTGGCAAAAATGCCGGTCAAAAGCGCTCCCAACGTTCCGCCGACGCCGTGGACGCCGAACGCATCCAGCGAATCGTCGTACTTGAACCATGATTTCAAGCTGGTGCAGGCCAGGAAGCAAACCACGCCGACAGCCACACCCATCGCCAAGGCCGACATGGGCGTCACATAGCCCGCGGCCGGCGTAATGCATACCAATCCGGCCACGACGCCCGAGCAAGTTCCCAAAATCGAAGGCTTTCCGCGTTTGAACCACTCGATGGCAGCCCAAGTTAGGCCGCCTGCCGCGGCCGCGAAATGCGTGGCACAAAAAGCACTCGCCGCCAATCCGCCGGCATTCAACGCGCTGCCGGCATTGAAGCCGAACCAGCCAACCCAAAGCATCGTGGCGCCGATCGCCGTATAGGTCAAATTATGCGGCGGCATCGGCTCGCTCCCGAATCCCAACCGCTTGCCGAGCATCAACGCACACACCAAGGCCGATATGCCGGAACTGATATGCACCACCGTTCCGCCGGCGAAGTCCAACGCCCCGCCCGCGCATACCCCCGCATTTTTACTGCCGTACTGAAGGATTCCGCCCCCCCAAACCCAATGGCACAACGGACAATAAACCAACGTCCCCCAGAGAATCATGAAGACGACCATCGTGCTGAATTTCATGCGTTCGGCAAATGCCCCGCAAATCAAAGCCGGGGTAATGATGAAAAACATCCCCTGAAAGAGCATGTGCGTCAATCGATTGATCGTCAGCAGCGGATGCATCGGCGTGACGGATTTCCCGTCGATCCATTCCGCCTGTACGCCCTTCATGAATAAGTGTTCAGTCGTGCCGATCCATTTCGGCGGCATATCCGCGGCATCGCCCCCAAAGCTCAGCGTATAGCCCCAGAGCGCCCAAATGACCGTCATCAAACACATCAGAAATACGCATTGCATCATCACGCTAAGCACATTTTTCTTGCGAACCAATCCGCAATAAAACAGCGCCAAGCCGGGACCGGTCATCATCAACACCAATGCCGAGCTGACCAAAAGCCAAGCATTATCGCCCGTATCAAGCTTGGGGCCCGCGGCCGCCGTCGATGCCGCCGGAGCAACGCTCTCCGTTTCTGCCGCCCAAGCCGTGCCCGCGGAGAAAACTGCTAAACCCAAAATAGCGATAACGCCTACCGTTACAATCCACTTCGATATGTTCATTTCCATTCTCATAAGAACACCGCCTTTCGTTGCCGTTCAACGAACCGGCGACATAGGCGCGCACAACGCCCATGCCTCGGCACGAAGTTTTTTTGAGAAGCAATCTGCGTGCCAAATTGCAGGCTGAAATCGGCCGAAACGCCCCAAATGCATTACCAGCAGGGCTTTTTGCGGATATTACAGCGGAATTTTTCACGCCACGGCAAAGACTTTGCCTAATTGGCAGGCAGACAATGTTTGCATGGCTAGCACGGCGTTTCTTCCACGCCGGCTTCGAGATTCGCAACCCCGGCCAAAACGAACAACAGATCGCTCAACCGGTTGAGATAAGCCAAATGAGAGAGCCGTACAGCCTGTGATCCGCCTGTCGCAAGCGCGACCAGTCGGCGTTCGGCCCGGCGACAGACCGCCCGCGCTAAATGCAGCACCCCGGCAGCCCGACACCCCCCAACCAAAATAAACGTGGTCGTCGGCTTCAACTTGGCCTGATAACGGTCGATGAGCTGTTCGAGGGCCGTGACATCTTCCGTGCTAATGGCCCCTGCTAAAGGCTGCTCTCCCGATTTGCCTGCCAACTCGCTCCCCATCTTAAAGAGCTGATGCTGAATTTGTTCGAGCAAAGCAATTTCCCCAGCCGACAGCGCCTCGCATCGCGCCAAGCCCATCCACGCGCCCAATTCGTCGAGCGTCCCCAACACTTCCAACAGCAGCGCATCCTTAGCCGCCCGTCCCCCACCGGGCAAATCCGTTTCGCCTTGATCACCGGTACGTGTGTAGATTGGCATGATACATCCCTTTGCTGTAATTTACCTTACAGACCATGGAGTGACCAGCCGTTCGAACAACGCGGGTGCAGTAAAAGATTATGGCGTTTTATCCGCAGATCGCTTAATACACAACAGCTTCGCGGCCGCCGGTACGCCAACCCTATGTTTAGCGGCCGCCGGTACGGCGGCCCTGCTGCCGCGCCACCATACCGGTGACAGCCAAACAACACAACTCATTCGACTTGACCATATAAAAACAATGCCCAAACAATGCCGCATCAACTACGCCCGGAAAAACAACCCGCGACGGTAGAGCAACCAGAGAAGCAGCCAAAGAAGCGCGATTTCCAGCATCGCGCCCAGCATTCCTACCTCGGGAATGGAAAAATGCTCGATCGGTATTCCCGTCAATGTCTTGCTGAGCCAATCAAAGGTGGGATCAAGTGCATAAGCCAGCAAAGCATTGGCCCCGATCACGCTGAAAGGATACGTCCAACGGGATACCCCCGCCACGTCGATGATGCCATGAAAAAGCGCAAGAAGCAGAAATCCCCAACCGCCGCTCCAAAGAATCATGGAGCTCGTCCAAAGATGGCGATTCAGGGGAATGGAATAGCTCCACAGCCATCCTCCCGCCAAACACCCCGCGCCTAGCAACCCTAGGAACAAAAGCCGACGTTGCGCCGATATCCGCGCCTTGAACAAATGCCCGCTCATCGCGCCAAGCAACACGGTTGCTGAAAAGCCCAAACTCGTAACCACCCAGGTAAAAGAATGGTCTCGCCGATAGATGTCGAGAACAAGTTCATCGACGTACCGAGCGAAATTCGCCGTTTTCTCCAGCGTTCCCGCGGGATTGTCTCCGAAAGGAACAAACATAAGCAACGCCCAATAACCGACAACGAGAACGGCAAAAAGCCCAATTTGGCCGACCAAGGACAAATGGAGCAAGGCAATCGACGTCACTAAATAGCCGATAGCGATCGCTTGAAGCGTATTGCTGTACAGTTCCGGCACTACCAACTCGTAGCGGACGGCCTGGATCAACATGCCAAGCACCCATAGCACGATCACTCGTCGCAGAATTCGCAAATAGGTTGGACCAAGCAATTGCCCCCGCTCCCTGCCATTATCCAAGGCCATCGGCATGGTGGCGCCCACGACAAAAAGAAATACCGGCATCACCAAATCCCAGGCAACGAATCCCGCCCATTTCGGATGCGTCAACTGCGTTTCCACCGCGTCGAAATACGCCGGATAGAAACAAGCAATGATCCCCAACACAAATTCTCGCCCGCCCGTAATCCAAAACATGGCAAAACCGCGCAACGTATCCAGCGAACGCAATCGCGGTCGTGATCGTGTCTCCGACAGGGCTAAATCAACGGCTGTCGCGTCGATTATTTTCCCTAAGGGCGCAGCGGTCAACTTCCATTCTGCTGTCATAAAACACCAGTATTGATTGCAAATTACGCAAAGCACCCAAAGGCCCGTGGACGCAGTAATGTATAGCTGCCGGCCTTCGCTTTGCGGTTTATGTATCCACGCACACCGCTTCAAGGTTGTCGCGGAGATACCTACACGAATCGCTTATTCCAACATTCCACCAAGGAACTCGGAACTGCAATCGTGGTAACAACGGAGGGCTCTATTGATGTCTATTGATCTTTCCATCGCGAATGAACCGAGGCCGACCATCGGGAGGCCGAAAACCGGGGCAAACAAGTAGATTGGCCGGTTCATTATCCAAGCAAACATAAATAACAATCAGGGACGTAACTATTTCTGAGCGTTTTTTCGTTCTACTTCGTCGGCCTACTATCTTTGGCGATCGAAGAAATGACAAAAACATCACGCACACCAAGGTCGTTTGCGGCTTCCGACCTTTTGCAGACTTTCGATGGCGAGTTTTACGTCGGTTTCCACTTGGAAGTCGAACATACCGGCAATGATGAAATCGGCCCCGCCGCGATACGCATGGGGGAACGCCATGCGCGGCGGAATGGCCCCGGCCGCCATCACCTTGAATGCGATCCAAGGCTTCTTCACTTTCTCCATGTAGGCAATCGTCTCTTCCGGATTGTTGCACCACATGTTGTCGTTGTTGGCGCCATGGTCGTCGCCGTGCATTTCCATCCAGTCGTATTCCTTGCGCCGTTCCTTGGGCGTCGCCGACCAATAGCGATCCATGTGGAGCGTCTTAATGTAAAAATCAACGTTCAGCTTGGCCTCTTCACAAGCTTTGACCATGTTCAACGAATGTCCGCCGACGCCGGCCGGCACTCCCTGGGCCTTGATCAAATCGACCATCTGGCCGATCACGTCGATCTTGCCCCCGTTCATCATGTAGGCGTCGGTGTTGCCGCCGTGCGAGTACAGCATCGTCGCGCCCTCGTCGATCCGGCGTTTGATCTCGTCGTTCATCTTGGTTTTATCCTCGAAGAACGGAATGCACGGAATCGTCTGAAATTTCTTCGAGTGCGTCTTGTTGAACTGCAACACCGTGCTCCAGGCGCTCGGATCGATCTGAATCGTGTTGACGCCGCATTCTTGGGCCAACTCTAGCGTCTCGATGACTTTCGCCGGGGTGTTGTACGAAGTGAACAACTTCGACGTATAGGCCAAGTCCCGGCTATGGGCCCAACCGCCGATCAAATTGCCGCCGATCAACAATCGGCTGATCGACACGTTGCCGATCTTGCCCTGCGGCAAACTGCCGGGCGGAATGTCGGTCTTCGGCTTGTTCGCTTCCGCCGGCTGAGCCGCACCGTCCTGCATCGCGGCCAAAAGCGTATTTTCCTCGATGCTGCCATACGCGGCGCCGACGCCGGCCGCCCCCAAAACGCCACGAGCGATAAAACAACGACGGTCGGTCTTCTCAGGCATGGGCTACTCCTTTTCGATAGATCGATAACCTCAGCGGCAGGTGTGCAAATCACGGATTCGCCGAAAGCGGCAATCCGGCAGGTACGGGTGGATTATAACCAATTCGCCCACAACGGTCAAATTAGTTTGGCTTATTTCGTCATTCCTTAACATCAAGAACTTCAATGCTCAGACGGCCCAAAACTTGAACCACGGGCAGAAACGCGCTATACGCCGATGCGGACTTAAGATTCGTGTGCTGAATCTTGAGATGCCCGGCCCCAATGCCCCCCTGGGCCAGCGTGCCGTCGAGCGGAATCCATCGCTTGTCGATATACGCTTCGGTCCACATGTGATAGCCGAACGCCTGATCGCCCTGAATGTAGACCAAACCAATAGCCACCCGGGCGGGAATCCCGCGAGCTCGGCATAAAGCCGCCAAAAATACCGCGTGTTCCGTGCAGTCGCCTTCCAGCGATCGCGCCACTTCCGAAGCCGTTGCAAATGCCTGGCTGAAGTTCTTCTGCTTCAACTCATCATGAACGTAACGCTCCAATGCCACGACCGTTTTCCAAGGATCCGTCTCTTGCCCCGCGGCCTTTTTCGCATCCGCCACAATCAGCGAATCGTCGCTCTGAATAAAACTGTTCGGCTGTAAATCGTCTTCGGAAGGTGGATCGGCCGGAGCGTGGGCGTCTCCTTCCGGCTGGCCCGGGCGAAGGGCATAAACCGTGATCTCGGCCGTCTGCGGATCAATCGACTTCACCGCCTGCATCGGCCCCGTGACGAATACGCCCGCCGGGTCGCCTCCTTTCAGGTGAACGCGATACCGCACCCGCTTCGTTTCATGGGCACGGGGCAACGGTCGCTCGACTTTCACGAAGGTGCCGGGCAGCAAGTCGAGTTCCACCACGTCGGCCTTCTCCAAAGCCTCGACCTTCGTGGCGCGAAATGTCTCGAGCCCCATCGCCTGACTGAAGGTTTTCAAGGCGTCGCCCGTCCGGTCGGTCCATACGGCCCCCTCGATTTTCTGCCCGTCCGCCAACCGCGTGAGAGTTTCAATATGCAACAAATCGTAAGCACCGTGCAGCAGTTTGGTCGGCTCGTAATCCTTCGCCTTCAACTCGATATCTGCAACTTGATTGAACCCGACGACAAACGACTTCAACACTCGCCGCTCGCCCGGCTGCATCGGCTTCTGCAAAAGCGATTGTTCGATCGCATACGGCCCTAGGCAATCCGCCGGAAAAGCAATGCTTGTTCGCAGAGGCCCTGCCTCCGAGCCCGATACGTCGATATCAAGCCGATTGCCGTGAACTTGCCCGATGGTGCGGATGGGTTTTTTCCCCATGCGCATCTCACTCTCGAAACGAAGCATCCGCCCCCGAGGAGTCTCGATGCTCGTGGTAAGAATGTCTTCCTCGGTCGTCTGGCCGGCTCGTTTGACGGCCAAGTGGTTCAACCCCACGGTCACGACCACGTCCCGACCTTCCTGGACCTCCGATCGCACCGTCGTCTTGCCGTAGCCGATCCGTTTGCCCTGAAGAAGATAGACGTCCCAAGTTTCCCGAGGCTCGATTTTCGAGACGATTTCCGTGGTCGTCGAGGTCTGGGCCGAAACATCCGGCAACGACTGGGTACACCCGGTCGATAACGGTAGACCAAGGGCGACGGCGGCCGATGCAATAACGGCGAAAAAACGGTCCATGGAAACCCTCTGGTCCAAGCGTTCCGGACAGCCGCCCTTAGTGTAACGGATCCCTGACATTCTGGCTACAGGGTGCAAACTCTGGATGCAGTAACGGATTTTCGCGGTTTGTCCGCGAACCGCAAAATCCACAACCGTTTAGCCGGGAACTAACAGTTTAGCCGGGAGCTAACAGCTCCCGGAATGTGCGCGAATTGCACCCGAGTTTACCGTCCGCCGGTTCGTCAGTCCCGAAGTTTAGCAGCCGCCGGTACGGCGGCCCCGTTGCCAAGCTGCCCCGGTTGCAGCCAAACAACACAGCTTATCCAACTTGACCATAAGAAATTACTGCATCCCAAACTCTTCGGAAATCAACGCCCATGCCCCCCCCTCTCCTGCGAACTTCTGAACCGATTCTCGGTAATTGCCCACCGACGCCATTTTCCGGTGCTACATTAGCGTAATCGGCTTTCTATTCGCACGGTGCGAATACCGAGCCGGATGCGTCCCAAACGCCTGTTTTTCCACGATATTCACAAGGGATCGGGCGAGTGTGACGATTGTTCCGACTTTATCGAGGCTGAATGGAACGTGGGGGAACAACCAGGCGGCGGTGCTGGATTCGTGCCCAAGTGTGACCTACGGTTGGATAGGCAAGCTTTTGGATACGAAAAGACCCGTACCCTGTATATCCGTATTCCTTCGCCATTAGACGACTGAGAACACCGATGGGTTTTCTGAAACGATTTTTCCGTAATGTTTTCCGCGAAGGCGCGATGCCGGCGGGTGCCAGCAGCTTCGAGCATCTTAGCGAAGAGGAGCTGGAATCCCACTTGGGTGTGTCGCGTTACGGCGACTTCACCCTGACCGAAGCCGTCCGTCCTTCCTACGACCTCCAGGTGGTTCCCACGCAGGGCTACCGACACGATTGCTATCACGATGACCAGAACCAAAGCAACGTTCCCGTCATCATGCTAGCAGCCTCCAAGGAATGTCTCTTCGAGACCTTCCTCGACCTGCTCGACCCGCTCGGCTTCACCGTCGACGTCGTTTTGGAAACCAGCCACAACCGGCATAACAAAGGTCATACCGACCTCTATCGCGAACATATCGATCTGCCGGTCCTCAAAAGCGTTCTTTACGAATACGAAGACCTTTTGCTGAACGACGGCTGCACCGGCCTGGCCGTTTTGAATCCCGATATCCCCCAAGAAATCCAGTTCGACGAACATAAGCTGTTGATCATCTACGGCGAGCAGTTGCAAGAGTACGAAAACATCCTCAGCCAACGATCGGTCCCCTGCAACGAACAAATTCGCTTCATCACCGAGGCCGAACACGTCCATTCCTCCAGCGACGCCTATGCACGGCAGTTCGAGGAACTGAAAACACGACTCGGCATGGATTGCGACTACATGGAAGGCCACGAATCCGGCGGCTGGGAACAAGGCATCCGAGGGTAGTACGCGCCGCTCACGGCTTCGCAAAACACCAACAAAAATCTCACCAAACACAAAGGGGCGGCATTGGTGATTATACCAAGTTCCCCCAGCCTTAAAAAGCAGTCAGAATAACGACTTACGGCAAGCCGGAACGGGCGTTGCCCAATAGACAGGGGTAGGCAGGATTTTTTCCCGTCTACCCCTATTTTTTTCGTTTTCACGCAAGGATTGTCGTTATCGGCCTAGCAGGGTGTTGATGGCCGCTAGTTTTGCCTCAAGTGATTTTTTCTCTGCCAGTAGGTTTGTCGTGAGGGAACCGCCGATATCGGCATTGGCCTTGCTCTTGGCTTTACCTTTGGCCTTGCCCTTGGCTTTGCCCTTACCCTTGGATTGACTCTTGACGACGGAAACATAGGCTGGAGTGATTTCTATACCCTTTGCTTTCAGGGCTTCCACCACTTCGGCGGCTTTTGCTTCGGAGTGTTTGGAAAGATAGTCTCTAACCGCTTTGCTTTTGTTGATTTTCTCTGTCGTCTTTGCCATTTTTTCTTTCTCCCAAGGGAAGTAGAAGGGGGTATTCATTGAACGAAGTATATTGCCCGCCCTAGGTCTGTCAAGCAGAAGATGAGGTTTAATAATATAGGGTCGCCCCTAACCGCCTAGATTAGTTTTAGCCCACACCACCAATTTTGCCCTTGAATGCGTTTATTGTGCTTTCCAAAAACCTCCCTAAAGAACCGTCCAAGTACATTTCTAAATTGGGGTTTCTCGTTGTGCGACTCACAGTACAGGCAGTAAGCCTTATAAACCAGATTGATGCTTATTTTGCCCTCATCGTATTCACATTGTTTAATCTTACTCTCAATGAATGAGAAGAAAGTCTTATCGGCCACGAGATAATTGTTTTCCTTGTCAATCTTCACCTTACCAATTAGGGCTTGGCTGTTGGTTAGAATTTGCCGGACTAAGGTATAAGAGATTTCGTGTTCTTCGCCGATTTGGGTATGAGCCTTATAACCCTCTTTGATAATCCTTTTCCATATTTTGGCTGCCGTCCTTCCTTCTTTCCTCAACTGGATAATTCTTTCAATACACTCGGGCGAAACCTCCCTCTTTGTGACCGCGATTGATTTTTGGGCCGATTGCCGGTTACACCATACGGTTATGTATCCCAATAGTTCCTTCTGCCAAACGTCTTGGGTTTCGCAGTCTTCTACGTCCAGGGCAATGATTTCTACCCCGAACCGCTTGCAGATACTTTCTAATAGTCGCGTCAACGCGGGTACTCTCGAAAGACGGTCTAGGTAAAGACAGTAGATTTTCTTCACTTGCCCGTTTATTACACTGTCAACCAGCCGGTTCAACCCTTCCCGGTCGCCAAAGCTGCTTGCCAAGTCTTTGTAAATAGTGATTTCTTCTTTCTCAATGTTTTCTCTTTGGCTTACCTCAATGAGAAGTCTTTCAATTTGGCGGTCTAGAGGGGCCTTGCCGCTAATATCGCTGACTCTTGCATAACAAGTGATTCCCGCCCCAAAATTTCCTTTTCCGTCGTCTTCCAGAACCCCGTTGTATGCGTCAATTGCCCTCTGGCTTATTCGCCTATGTCCAGAGGGTAAAATCTGGCATTCAATTAAACCGTCATCGCAATAGCGGCGTAGGCTGTTAGGATGGCATCCCAAGAGTTGGGCGGCTTTTCCAAGGGACATCAGGGAACCGTTGCGGACAGAATGGGCGCAACCTATACTAGAGCTAACCATGATGACCTCCTCAACAGGTCTGA
>CAYWGR010000033.1:0-36529 GCA_964458015.1 uncultured Planctomycetaceae bacterium | reverse complement strand
AGATCCGGTTGTCCGGCGGCGGCGTAGATATCAACTTCCCAAAGCATCGCGATTCTTCTTTGCCTGAGTTAAAAAGCGGGTGATTTCTTCGAGGTTATTGTCGCGGAGCGCGGCATGGAGCGAGGCGAGATTCGAGCCGTATTGTTCGAGGGCGCGGAGGATATTCTCGCGATTGAGTACGAGGATCTGCCTCCATAGTTCGGGATCGCCCGAGGCGATACGCGTGGTATCCAACAGGCCGGAGCCGGTCAGACGATAGAATTTTTCGGGCATGGTCAGCGTCAGCGCGGCGGCGGCCACATGGGGCAGATGACTGGTCAGGGCCAGCGCTTGGTCGTGTTCCTCGGGCGACATTTGGACGACCAGCGAACCGAGCGATTGCCAGAATTGCTCTAAGAGATCGAAATCTTCGGCCCGGGTGTTGACCGTGGGCGTAAGGATGGCGACGCGGCCCTCGAACAGGTCGGCCGAGGCATAGGTGGCCCCGGTTTTTTCGCTGCCTGCCAGGGGATGACTGCCCAGGAAACGGCAACCGCGAGGAACATTGTTATCCAGGGCCGCAACAATCGGATGTTTGACGCTGCCGGCATCGGTAATCAAAATTCGCTCGGGACAATGTTGCGCGGCTTGTCGCACATGATCGACGATTCGGCCGACCGGGGTGCAAACGATGACCAATTCGGCCTCGGCAACGCCCTTGGTCAGATCGATCGTGGTATGGGTAACGGCCTCGACTCGTCGGGCGATTCGCAAACTGGCCTGTCGCCGGCCGATTCCGATGACATTTTTGGCCAGATTTCGCTGGCGCAGGGCCAAGCCGATCGAGCCCCCGATGAGCCCTACCCCCACGATGGCGACTGTATCCCACTGTTTCATGGTTGAGTTCCTGTGTGCGAAGCAAAGCATTGTACCAAATCATCGCCGGTTGTGAGTGGGGGGCGGGGAGAGGTTAGGGGCAAGGGATTAGGGATTAGGGATTAGGATAGGGGCTAGCGTGGAAAACGTGCCGGGGAGGGATTGTTTTGGAAATGGCGTCGTTTCGTTAAAGTTCCTATTTTTCCATTACGGAAGAAAGATGTTGCATAAGCCATGTTCTCTCGCCTAAGAATGTGACAAACTGCTGAAATATCATGGCCAAAGTTCCTAATACTCATGTTGAAACATATGAATTCGAGTTGTTTCATGTCTTTGTGCTGCCAGCCTTGTGGTTTATCACAATGTTAGGCGTCTGGACGGCATTTTGGAACATTGGCGATGAACGGGCTTTGTTTTTCTATACAAGTGGTTGGGTAGGTTGGTGGTTGGGATTTGTTGGGATGATTTTGAATTCTGCTTTTCTGTTCATTTTGCTCAACTCTATTGGCGGCATTTTGGCAATGGCGTTGGTCGGATTGATTCAAGACATACTCCGGATCCGAAAATGGATGGTTCTGCTTTACCCGGCAACGGCGATTATCATGGTAATCCTTGGCTCGCAGGAGCTTGGTTCCAGAGGAGAATACCTACGTAGTTTTTTAGCGGCATCCTGCTTGAGTACCTACCTATTATCCGTCCTGTTTTGTTTGCTTGGTTTTATCTGGTTGAGTACCCGGCAATGGCGTTATTCTTGAAAACATATCGAGACGCGAGGCCTTTTGATTGCTTTGGATACCCTCCTGCCGGCTAAGCATTACTAGGCCAATGTGATTTATCTGTGTTGCTCTTTCCGTGTCGTGAGTTTACAATGCCGTTGTCAGAATATGGAGGAGACTGCGCCCGTATCCTTTGAATAATTGAACGAATGACGCAAGTTCTTGTGCAGTATGGGCTTGCGGCGCGCCTGTAGCTCAGGGGATAGAGCAACGGTTTCCTAAACCGTAGGTCGCAGGTTCGAATCCTGCCAGGCGTACTCTCTGATGTTCTGCCGGGGCGGGAACAACTCGGAGCTGGTGTGCGAAAGTATGTAACCATGTCGGTTTCCAAACAGCGAATCAGCTCGGCGAGCTTTTCGGCAGGGGATGAGGATCGCGGTCCCATTTTAGTAGTGGAGGACGATCCCGCCCTGCGAGAGTTGATCGAAATGCGTCTGGCGGCCAACGGCCATCAGACGGTGGGGGCGCCAAACGGAGCCGCCGCGCTCGAGTGGCTCCGGCAGGATTCACCTAGTCTGATTTTGTTGGACTACGGCTTGCCCGACATGTGCGGCGACGAGCTTGTCGAGAAGATTCAAGCACAAGGGCGGCGTGTGCCGTTTGTCGTGGCAACGGGCAACGGCAACGAGAGCGTGGCCGTCAAGATGATGAAACGCGGCGCCTACGACTATTTGGTCAAGGGCGCATCGTTCATGAAGATGTTGCTTCCGGTGGTCGATCGCGCGATCGAGCGCGACCGCCAGGCGCGGCGGCTTATTCAGTCCGAAATGCGGTTGAACGAAGCGCATGAGGAGTTGGAGCAGCGCATCCAGCAGCGCACCGAGGAGTTGGCCAGGGCGAATCGTCAATTGCGCATGGAGATGGAAGAGCGTCGCCGGGCCGAGGAGCGGGTGCAACAGCATTTGAACGAATTGGCCCACGTGATGCGGTTAAATACGGTCGGCGAGATGGTGGTGGAGCTGACGCACGAGTTGAATCAGCCGTTGAGCGCCGTTTCGAGTTACGCCCATGCCTGCAAGCGATTATTGGCTTCGGATCGGGCCGAGGACCGGGAAGATCTACTGGGATCGCTTCAGCAAATCAGCGAGCAGGCCGACCGCGCCGCGGATATCATTCGCCGTTTACGGCGTTTCGTCATGAAGGCGCAGCCTCTGCAAACGCTATTGGATCTCAATGCGACGATCCACGATGTAGCGAAATTGTTAAGTATTCCGGCGCGATTGACGGGCATCGAGATGCGGCTGGATTTGGCGAAGTCGCTGCCGCCGGTGGTTGGGGATCGCGTGCAATTGGAGCAGGTGCTGGTGAATCTGATGCGTAATGCGATGGATGCCATGCGGGACTGCGAACCGGAATATCGACAGTTGACGATTCGGACGATCTCGGACGGCCAGGGGAGCGTTGCCGTCGAGGTGCATGATCTTGGGACGGGCGTTCCGCCCGGAGTGATTGAACATGTTTTCGAGCGGTTCTTCACCACCAAGACCCACGGCATGGGCATGGGGTTGCCCATTTGCCAATCGATTGTGGAAAAACACAGGGGAACAATTTGGGTTACTCCCAACGCGGATCGGGGCAGTACCTTCCATTTCACCTTGCCGATCGACTTTGGAGAACGAAATCATGGAAGCTGAACCTACGGTTTTTATTATTGACGACGACCCTGCCGTCCGGCAGTCCTTGTCGGTGCTGATACGGTCGATGCATTTACATGCGGAGCCGCACGATTCGGCCCAGCATTTTTTGGATTCCTTCGACCCGTCGCGATCGGGTTGCGTGTTGCTGGACGTCCGAATGCCGGGCATCAGCGGTTTGGAGTTGCTCGAACAGCTTGGTCGCGATGAGGTGCATTTGCCGGCCATCGTGATGTCGGCCTATGGCGATGTGCCGATGGTAGTGCGAGCCATGAAGGCCGGCGCGCTGAATTTCTTGGAAAAACCGTGCCGCGATCAGCAGCTTTGGGAAGCGATTCAAGAAGGGTTGAAGTGGGACTCGATCCATCGGCAGCATCTGGCGCTGCGCGCTAAACTTCTGCATCGGATGCAGCGTTTGACCCCGGGCGAGCATGATGTTTTGCGGTTGTTGATCGACGGCAAATCGAACAAAATCATCGCGAGCGAGCTGAATTTGAGCGTGCGAACCATCGAAGTGCGCCGCGCCAAGTTGATGCGCAAGATGAAGGCGGATTCGCTTGCGGAATTGATCCGACTAACCTTGATTGCGGATCCGCACTACGGAAAACCACAGACCCCCGTAGGTAATTCCCTCTGAATCTATTGTCGCTCCCCGCCTAGGTGTTGTATATTGTACCCCTGCTGCTCCATTGGAAGCTTTGATTTTTGGAACAAAGAGAGGTTTCTGACGGGAGCTTGGGCAAAGGCAATGATTGATTGTTTGTGAGGAATTTCCCACCTGTTGAGTCCCTGCATTGCCAATGATCCTTTTCGCACCCGATAGACCAGCAAACTCGGCTGGAACAATCGTATTGGCGATGGAACAAGGATCATTGGCAACGTCGGTATCAATAATAACCCAATCATGGACTATCGTGCATTAGCGATGAATGGCTAGGGGCAAGGCCATAAGCTAATATGCGGAATGATTTGTTGGCTGTCATGGAATCCTATTCAGCTTCTTTGTCCGCGCCCCCCGGACAATTATCGAATTGCCGCGTCCTTCTGGTCGAAGATGACCGAGATCACCAGCCTTTGCTGGCGATCATTCTGCGAAAAGCGGGCGCGGAAGTGACCATTGCCGAGAATGGTCGAGAAGGCGTCGATTCGGCATGTGCCGCCCGGAATGATGGGTCGCCTTTCGATTTGATCATCATGGATCTGCAAATGCCGGTTCTCAATGGATTAGAGGCGTTGAAGATTCTTCGTTCCGAGGGGTTTACCAGTCCGATCGTCGCTTTAACGGCCCGGGCTACTTCGACCGACCGGAATCTATGCATTGAGGCCGGTTTTGACGATTTTCTGTCGAAACCGATCCATCGCGTGGATTTTCTGGCAAAATTAGCACTTCAATGGGAGCTGGCGAAGAGCAAGCCGGCGGGGGCTCAGAAACAGACGCCCCCTCTTGTGGTTGGTGTGCCGTAGGCAATCATCCCGTTGCCAAGCTATAATTGCCGGAAGTATGGAAAGCGAATTGGTATCCGAACTCCGTGCAGCACTCGGCCGCGAGAATGTTCTCTCGGCTCCGTCCGAGATGGCGGTCTACGATTGCGATGCTTTTACGATCGAGCGGCAGCCGCCCGACGCCGTGGTTCTGCCATGTTCCACGCAGCAGGTTGCCGATGCGATTCGCACGTGTCAGCGCCATGATGTGCCGATCATCGCCCGAGGAGCGGGCACGAGTCTTGCCGGCGGTTGTTTGCCGTTGAAGCGAGGCGTGGTGTTGATGCTTTCGCGGATGAACAAGATTCTCGAAATTGATCTGCGCAACCGGATGGCCATCGTCGAGGCCGGAGTTCCCAATCTGCGGCTTACCCAAGCGTTGGCGGGCACCGGTTATCACTTCGCGCCGGATCCTTCAAGCCAGGGCGCCAGCATGATCGGCGGCAACGTGGCCACGAACGCCGGCGGGCCGCATACGCTGAAGTACGGCGTGACGGTCAATCATGTGATCGGGCTTGAAGTGGTCTTAAGCGACGGCTCGATCATGCAGTTGGGGCCTGTCGAAAACGCGGATTTGCTCGACCTGATTGGCGTGCTGGTCGGTAGCGAAGGCACGCTTGGCATTATTACGAAAGTTTGGGTTCGTCTGACGCCCAATCCGCAGCAATACCGTGCGATGCGTGCGACGTTCGCTTCGGTGGAAGACGCCGGCAACGCCGTGAGCCATATCATTGCGGCCGGCATTGTTCCGGCGGCCATGGAGTTGATGGACCAAGGCAGTCTCGCGGCCGTTGAAGAAGCCTACCATTTCGGCTTCCCTCCCGACGCCGGCGCGGTGTTGGTCATCGAGGTCGATGGGCCGGCGGCGGGACTCGACCGGCAGCAAGAGCAGATCGTCGAATTTTGCAAGCGGTTTGGCGCTCGCGAAGTTTTGCAGGCATCTTCGGCTCAGGAACGCGAGTTGCTTTGGAAATGCCGCAAAATGGCCGTCGGGGCCACGGGCCGTCTGAGCCCCAGCTATACGATTCAAGACGGCGTCGTGCCGCGCACCAAGCTGCCGCGGATTATCCGCCGCACCGCCGAAATCAGCCAAAAATATCAAATACGCATCGTCAACGTGGCCCATGCCGGCGACGGCAACGTCCATCCCATCGTGTTGTTCGACGAACGCGATCGCGAGTCGGTCGATAGGGCGTTGGCCGCCGGGCGAGAAATTTTAGAGGAGTGCATTGCCTGCGGTGGCAGCATCACGGCCGAGCACGGTATCGGCGTCGAAAAGATCGCCTTGATGGATCGGCTTTTCGCTCCCGCCGATTTGGAAGCGATGCGGCAGGTTCGCCATGCATTTGATCCCACGGGCCGATTGAATCCAGGGAAGTTGATTCCAGAGAAGGGACTAGGGGCTAGGGACTAGGGGCTAGAGGCTAGGGATTAGGGATTAGGGATTAGGGGCTAGGGGCTAGGGGCTAGGGATTAGGGATTAGGGATTAGAGCAATTATTTGAATTCGCCAATGATCGATTGTTCTCATATCATCGAAACACTCACGCCGGCGGATGCCAACGCCGTGGAGGAAGCGGTGCGCAATGCGGCGGGCCGCAAGATTGCGGTCTATCCACTCGGTGGCGGCACTTCTTGGAATGGTCCCTACAAGCCAACTCAGCCTGGCATTGGCATTTCGTTAGCCAATCTTACTCGCGTAATCGACTATCCGGCCGACGACCTGACCATCACGGTTGAGGCCGGCATGACCATCGCCGAACTCGGCAAGCTGTTGGCAGCCAAGCGGCAACGGTTGCCGATTGATGTTCCGCATCCCGAGCGCGCGACCGTTGGCGGCGCCATTGCCACGAACGCTGCCGGCCCGCGTCGATTTGCCTATGGCACGATGCGCGACTATGTGTTGGGATTCACGGCGGTAGACGGTCGAGGCAACCTGTTTTCCGGTGGCGGGCGCGTGGTAAAAAATGCCGCGGGCTACAATATGTGTCGCCTGCTGGCGGGCTCGTTCGGCACGCTAGGCATTATTACTCAAGCGACGCTGATGGTTCGGCCCGCGTGCGAGGCATCGGTTTTTCTCGTGTGCGACGTGCCGACGTTCGAGGCGGCCGAGCGGCTTTTGTCGGAAATGATTCACTTGCCCATCAGGCCTGCTGCTGTTGAATTTTTGGCGGGGCAGCTTTCGCCCAACGAGCCGATGTTGGGCCCGATGCTTGATGGCCATGTCGGCCGACTCTACGTCGGTTTTGAGGGCTTGAAAGACGAGGTCGATTGGATGGTGGAGCAACTGCGAGGCGCATGGATAGCTTCCGGCGCTACTGAACCGGTCTTTGTTCCCACCGTGCGGGCGGAATCGCTGTGGCGATGGTTGACCGAAACGCCTGCCGGCGCAAAATTCAACGTACTGCCCGGCAAAACGGTGGAAAAGGTCGTTGAGTTGTTGAAAATTGATCCGGCATGTTCGATCCAGGCCCATGCCGGCGACGGCGTGATTCATACAACGATGTCCAGCACCGTTGACAAAGCGGCCGACGGTGATGGCGGCATGAATGCTGATGTTTCGCATCGCGTAATGCGTGCGTTGAAGGATCGTTTTGATCCCGAGAACCTATTGAACCCAGGCCGTTTGGCCTTTTAATACGCGCATGGACTCCAACGGTTTCGACAACTCGAACGGACCGAAAAATCCCGCCGCGGGAATCAGCCCCGAGCTGTTCTTGCGCTGCGTTCATTGCGGGCTATGCACGTCGAGTTGTCCTACGTTTACCGAATTGGGCGATGAGAACGACGGTCCGCGCGGCCGCATTCAGTTGATGCACATGGTGGCCGACGGCCGCACGGAGCTGACCGACCGCATGCGCCGGCACTTGGAATTGTGCCTTGATTGCCGTTCCTGCGAAACGGCCTGTCCCTCGGGCGTGCATTACGGCCGGTTGATCGAGCCGTTCCGCTTGGCGGTTGAAAAGGCCGACGAGCGTGCCGAGGTCAAGTATGATTGGTTCCGTGAGATCGTGCTGTTCCAGTTGTTCCCGTTTGCCGAGCGGATGAACAAGCTGATGATTCCAGTGCGCATCGCGCAACAGATTGGGCTTTTCGATTTGGCCGAGCGGATGGGGTTGCTGAAATTGATCCCGGGCCGCTTGGGTCGCATGGTTCCGCTGTTGCCGCCGCCGCAGAAACCAGGGCCGAAACTGCCTCGCTTTCTGCCGGCGATTGGTCGCAAGCGGGCTCGCGTGGCGTTTTTCGTCGGTTGCGTGGCCGATGTAATGTTTCGCCCTTCGCATTGGGCTACATTGCGGGTGTTGCAGCAGAATGGGTGCGACATCTTCATCCCGCCGGGCCAAGGCTGTTGCGGCGCGATCCACTATCATGCCGGCGATAGTCTGGGCGCGCGCCGCATGGCCGATGCCAATTTAGTGGCGTTTGAGCTAGACCGCTACGACGCCATCGTGGTGAATCACGGCGGTTGCGGCGCGATGATGAAGGAATACGGCCTGCACTGGCGCGACGGTTTGCAGCCGCATCGCGAAAAGTTTGCCGCAAAGGTGAAAGACATCAACGAGTTCCTCGACCAGCTTGGCATGATTCCGCCGCAAGGGCGCATCGAGAAAACGGCCACGTATCACGATGCTTGCCATTTGGGCCATGCCCAGGGCATTATGGCCGCACCGCGGCGATTGTTGGCCAAGATACCCGGCCTTGAACTGCGCGACTTGCCCGAGAGCGGCATCTGCTGTGGATCCGCCGGCACGTATAATTTGCGTGAAGTGGAAATGGCGGATCGCCTGGCTGAGCGAAAAATCGAAAACATACTCAGCACCGGCGCGCAAATCGTGTTGGCTAGCAATGCCGGTTGTCTGCTGCAAATCCAACGCGAAGTGCGACAGCGAAAACTTCCGCTCAAGGTGATGCATCCGATGGATCTTTTCGACCTGAGCTATCGCGGCGAGCAGCCGGGTGATTGATTGTTGTTCGGCAACCCCCTACAATCTATTAGAAATTTGGGATTCGGCTGGAGAAAACAATGACTGCCTCACAAGCAACCGCGGAAGTATTTGCGACAGCTTTCCGGGCACTGCCCAAGAAAGAACGCCAAGCGGTCCTTGCCTTAATCACCGACGATGAAGAATTGCGCAATGACCTGTTGGACATGGCAGTCTTATCGCAACGTCAAAAAGAGCCGTCACGTACATTTCGCGAATTTTTAGGGGAGCAAACCCCGTGAGCAGTCCCTCCGGATATGAAATCCGGATCATGACCTCGGCGGAAAGGGACATGAAATCGCTTCCCTCGAACGAGTTTCGCCGCATTAGTGCCGCTATTCTTTCATTGGAATCCGCCCCGCGTCCAAGAACAAGCAAACGTCTGCGGGGTAGGGAAGGATATCGAATGCGAGTTGGCGACTATCGGATTCTTTATCTGGTTGATGATGCGGTTCGCACGGTCAGTATTGTTGCCGTGGGACATCGTAGGGATGTTTACCGATAGTTCACGTCGGTATTCTACCACGTCCGCTCGGAAAACGTGGCAATCTCTAATGCGACGAGCCGGTCGATCAATTCGCGGGGCGTTTGTGGGCGACGCAACGGATCACGGGCGATCATCCGCCGTACCAGTTGAACTGCTTCGCGCGGAACATGCGGCGCAAGCCTGGCTAAGTCGCGCGGCCCGGTTTGACGTTGCTGCGTGGCCAGTTGTTCCAAAGTCTCGCCCGGGTAAGGCGTGAGTCCCGAGAAGATTAGATATAAAATGGCGCCCAAGCTGTAGATATCGCTTCGGATGTCAGGCCGCAGCGCCGAGGCAAGATACTCGGGCGCAAGATAACTGCATGTGCCCATGACCGGTCGATCGACGGCCGACCCGATTTCATCGCTGCGTCGGGCGAAGTTCAAGTCTAATAGCGTGACGTGTCCGCTTGGTGAAATCTGAATGTTGCCGGGCGATACGTCGCCATGGATCCAGCCGGCCTGATGCAAGGCGTCGAGCGCTTCGGCGGTTTGCCGTGCAATCCATAGTGCTTCAGGAACGCCAAACGGCTGTCCCTGGGCAAGCCGCGTTTCGAGAGACGCCCCTTCCAGCCAAGGCATGACCAATAACCGCGGCGGGTCGATCACCGGAGCAGCCAAGATTGGAATCAAATGGGGATGCGAAATACTTTGGCCCACCAAGGCTTCGCGTTGCAGCAAATGGATCGCCAGGGGGTCTTCCTGCCAACATGAGCGGAGCATTTTAACCGCATAGGCGGCCGGGCGGTTCGAAGGCGTGCCGGCGGGACGTGCTCGATAGATGCGCGCAAGGCTTCCCTCGCCGATAAGTTCAGCCAGCTCCCACTGTCTTATTTGACAGCGGTGTTTCGCCGTGCCGGGAATAGATACGGGCGCAGCGCTAGTAGTCGGTAGTAGCCCGGTCTGGGTCATTTCATCTCTTTGCGGGAAGAGAATGCACTGGGTCTCTAGGGATAGCATCGGTTGCCGAGGTGGGGGAAGCTTAGCGGAGCTTGACGCAATTGACGGTTATGCAACAATGGCGAAAAACTATCGGGTCTATCCCCCATTATTTTCTCAAGAAATCCAAAAGGCCGTTGTCATGCACCCGCCCGTCAAACGTTTTGGTTCGGTTGTAGAGCTAAAAGCCGAGAAAAGGGACCGCTACAATGAGTTGCACGCCGATCCTTGGCCGGAAATCAACGCCATGATCAAACACTGCAACATCCGCAACTACTCGATCTACGAAGCGGCGCTAGCCGGAAAACTTTACCTATTTAGCTACTTTGAATATGTCGGCCGCGATTTTGAAGCAGACATGGTAAAAATGGCAGCTGATCCAAAGACGCAAGAGTGGTGGGCCGAATGTGTGCCTTGCCTGATTCCTCTGCCTGAGGCTCCGAACGGCGGACCGTGGACGCCTATTCCCGAGGTGTATCACCTCGATTGAGTGGATTGACGAACACTAAACATCACTCCCAAGGACACGATGATGTTGCGAAAAGAAATGACTCGCCGCAATTTCTTGGCTTCCACGGCAGTAACTGCCGGTGGGGCCGTAATACCCCACGCGATCGGACTGGGCGCTGATGCTGTCGTTTCGTCACCCTCCTTCCCTTCCACGGATCACTTCTGGTATCGTCCGCAGCCGGCAGGTCCGTACATTGACTCCCAACGCCAAAACAAGGCGTTCGGCTATGGAGACGGTGCGATCTGTCTGTCGGAAGATAATGGCCGGACTTGGCCGCACAAGATCAAGTTTTCCGATCCTCATCGAATAACCTTTAGCTGCATCCTCAAGAATGGAAATATTGTCTTCGCCACAGGCTCGAAGCTGTATCTCAGCACCGACAACCTGAAAACGTACAGGCCAGTTACGGTGAAGGATGCGCAGAACCGTGATTACCTTCCGCACGTACCGAAAAACCCCGACAATCCCGGCTGGTACTTCCACACGCTCTCGGGTGTCAATTCGTGGGACGTCGGTGGCGTAGAAATGCTAGTGTGGGGGAATTACTGCAATGTCCAGGGTGGCGCTGCCCCCGTGAACATTTACTACTCGACCGATAACGGGCAAACCGTGAAAATTGCGTATGCCTTTGGACAGAATCCGCATTTCCGGGACGATAGTTCTGAGTGGGCAGGCGAGGCAGGCACACTCCTCGGCGATCAGGAAAACCCGGTAATTTGCCGCCACGTTCACTCGGTAGCATACAATCCCGCTGAAAATGCCTTCTATGCCTGTACGGGCGACGTCGACCGAGGAGCCATGCACGAATGCCATTGGCTGCGAGGCACCTATGACACGAAAGCGGATAAATGGGATTGGAAGATCCTTGTGTCAACCGATTCGAACACGCGATACAAGTCCGGGGGCATCAACTTTGTTGATGGCCAGCTCTATTGGATCAGCGACGCAAACGGTATCGAGCCGCACGACCGAGGCATCTTTCGCTGCGCTCCGGCCGACATCGCGGATCCCAAAGCCCACACGTTGCTGTTCAATCCAAAGCTGGAATCGGGCAATATGATCATTCAAGACGGCGTGATTCTGGCCTCGCATTGTGCGCCGGCATCAGCAATGGCCACAGGAATCATCGTTTCCCCGGATATGGGTAAAACGTGGGCAAAATACGATCTCAAAGAGTTCGGCAAACGCTCGCCTACCCGCTTCCATGAGAAGAATAGTGACGGCTGGTTCCGGCTGGATTTGAGATCGGGATGGATTCAGCATGCTGAGGTCATGTTCATCAAGCCCAAGCCTTTGCCTATCTGAGCGTTAGAACGTTGTATTACCACCTGCACCCTGGTCTTCCGCAAAGGGTCTAAGCGTCAATTGCCGACATACTTCGCGTAAATGGCCCGGGCGATTGTCATGTCATCAGTGCCGGAGATTATCGACCGGCCGTCGGCGAAGATTGTGAGTTCGAGGCCTTCGACTTTCAAACGTAATAGGAATCTGTTGCGGGTGATTTGACCTACTCCGGCAAGCTTTTGGGCCAATTCATCGAGCGAGATTGTTGCGCCGGGGTGCGTCAACTGCACGGCGTTCCGTCCGCAGAGCGTTGCACTTCGGCTGCCCTGTCGGCCGGAAAGCCAAGGAAAGTCGTCGTGCTTGCATGTGGGGCAATCGGTTTGCTCGCGCAAATGCGCTACGTCGATCTGCCGCAGATGATTCGTCCAAAGATCCACGACGGTTAGGGTACGCGAAATGGCATCGCGGTTGCCGCTTAAAATCTTCACGGCCTCGATTGTTTCGAGCGATGCGATGACGCCGACAATCGGGCCGAGGATACCGGCCGTTTCGCAGGTGGCCGCGCCGCCGGGAGCGGGGCATTCCGGCATCAGGCAACGCAAACAGGCTGTTTCGCCGGGCAGAATGGTCATCGTCTGGCCTTCCGCGCCCACGCAGCCGCCGTAGATCCACGGCCGTTTCAATTTCACGGCCGCATCGTTCACAAGGAACCGCGTCTCGAAATTATCGGTTCCATCGAGAATCACATCGACGCCTTCGCAGAATTGTTCGATGTTCGACGAGTCGATGTCGGCCACGATCGGTTCCACCGAGACGGTCGAATTGATTTGCCGCAGTTTTTCGGCCGCGGCGAAGGCTTTTGGCAACCCATCGCGGGCGTCGTTTTCGTCGAACAGCGATTGTCGTTGAAGATTGTGCAGTTCGACGAAATCACGATCCACGATCCGGAGCATTCCGATGCCGGCCCGAACCAACAGATTGGCAATCGTGCTGCCCAGCGCCCCGCATCCGCATAGCAAAGCTCGGCCGTTGCACAATCGTTGCTGGCCATCCTCGCCCAACGGTGCAAACCGCGTTTGGCGGGCATAGCGGGCCATTCGAGACTGGGACAATGGACCGTCCGTCATGAGATGGACGTTCCTTGTTGTTTCCAAAGCCGGACGCGTGTGTGCAATTCTTCGAGGAATTCGCAAAAATCACGATCATCACTCGGGGAGTCCAAATCCATGTTGTTGACGATATCCTCGGCGTATTCCAGACCTCCCAGCAACGGAGCGGCGCCCGCATCACGAACGGAATCGATTAACAACTTTTTATAGCGGTCGCGGTCGCACTTCTGTTGAACGGTTTGACAGGGGACGCCCAATACGGCCTTAAATGCGGCTGGATCGCGTAGCAACCATCGCTCGATGTGCGGATCGGGAATTGCGTAGATGATTTGAGCCTGAATGGGTTCTGCGACTTTTTGAAATGATTGGCGTCGGGCGTTGACTCCATGACAATTTGCATCTGTCACCACGATAACCAAGTCAGGCAATTCACTGCGAAAACTTATGAGATCCCTAACATATTGCTGCAATTCCTTCTGGACTCGTCCAAATCCGCCGCGTACCGAAACCAGTCGGATTATAGCGTGGACTTCATGGCTTGCCAGAACACGCTCCACCAAGGCTTTTAAGACGATTTCATGTCCGCGATCTTCCGCAAAAAGGCTGATCTTACGCATCGAAATCCCCCCGCATCATTCGTTGAGAAACTGAAAGCGGTTCGTCGAGGGCCTCGTCTATGTCATTGCGCCGCTCCGATTGCCACATCGGTTTGTAGGTTCCGAGTGGCGCGATGGTGGTTCGGCCATCCTCTTTGCGGCAGACGAATAGGCTGTCATCGGGAAGCAAATCGAGCAGAACCGGGGAATGGGTGGTAACGATCAGTTGTGAATCTCCCGATTCCGATCGAGTTTTCAAAAGAGTGGCGACATCCCTTATGCGATGGGGATGAATACCGTTTTCCGGTTCCTCGAGGCCGATCAGCGATGGCGGGTCTTTTGCGCCGCTCAAGGCAAGCAATCCCAAAACGCGAAGCGTGCCTTCCGAAACCACCCGGGCTGGTAATCGCAGATTTCCTTCGGTCAACCAAAGGTCCACTTCGCCGAGAGGATTGACATCTACTTCAATCCCGGTTATTGAGGGGACAATCATGTGCAACGCTTTTTCCACGCCCTTGAATTGTGGCAGATCGATCGCTTTCAGTGTATTTAAGAATGCCGCAAGCTCCTCGCCCATGAGGCCAATGTGTCGGACTTCCTTTACCGGATTGGATGCCCGCATACGCTCGCGCGGCTCAAAATAGAAAAAATTGCAGCGAGACAATTCTTCACGCGCCGCCACGACATGGGGATAATGTGGTGGATAAAACGGTTGTGAAAGAATCGTGTGATCGAGATATCGTTCATAATAGGTTGGACGACTTTGTCCTTCCATGCGAACGTGAAATTTGTTGTCTTCCGCTTTGCTAAAAAAGGGGTCGCGAGACTTGACCACGTCGCCTCGGTTTGTTAGAGCCGACAGAGATTCGTCCGAGACGCGGAGGATGCCGGATTTCGGTAAAATTTCTATTTCCACGCGATAACGCAAGTTTTTCTCGCGTACTATCGCCGATTGCTTGGCTTTTACGTCCTTGTCTCCATTCGTTCCGTCTTCCTGCACACCTTTTCTCATTTCCAAAATTTGACGATTGACGGAATGAACGACCCCCTCCGACAATTCAATATCCACTTCGATTGAGAACTTTGCATTCTCCTTTTGTAATAAGTCGTTGAGCCCATTGCTGCCGCAAAGACTGAAAGATTCCAGCGGTTTTCCGCGATAGGGAGGCTCAAATGCTTCCCTGAGAGTCTTACTGGTGGCAACGCGGGAAAGTAATTGAATTGCATCGAGAAAATTGCTCTTCCCTGCTGCGTTCGGCCCGAAAAGGACGGAAAGAGGTTTCAGCCGCACATCTACGTCGGCAAGCG
This sequence comes from uncultured Planctomycetaceae bacterium, assembly GCA_964458015.1. Classification (GTDB taxonomy): domain Bacteria; phylum Planctomycetota; class Planctomycetia; order Pirellulales; family Thermoguttaceae; genus CAYWGR01. The sequence continues at coordinate 21,531 of CAYWGR010000033.1, read as the reverse complement.
ACTTATAACCTTGTATCCGTATGCGTTTCAACATGATTTCATCCCATTTCGCTCAATTCCCGGTCGATATGTCGCCCAATTTTCCATTATTCCCAATTCCACAGATCAATCAATCCACCCGTGCTGTTTCTTTGAGCACTTTTGCCAAGAAGCCTGCCGTCACGGAGCCGGATGCCCGAGCGACCATCTCGGGCGTGCCTTTGGCAACGATCTGCCCTCCTTCGTCGGCGGCGCCGGGGCCAAGGTCGATGATGTAGTCGGCCGCTTTCATCATCTGAAGATTATGTTCGACGACGATCAGCGAATGACCGACGGAAAGCAGGGCGTCGAAACAGTCGAGCAGTTGCACGACGTCGGAAAAGTGCAGGCCGGTGGTCGGTTCGTCGAGGATGAACAAACATCGGCCGCGTTTGACGCTGCTCATGTAGCCGGCGAGTTTGAGCCGCTGTGCTTCGCCGCCTGAAAGCGTGTTGGCCGGCTGCCCGAGCCGCACGTAGTCGAGCCCCACGTCGATCAGCCGTTTGAGCCGTGCCTGGACTTTCGGCTGCCCACGGAAGAAGGTGAATGCTTCGCGGACAGTCATTTCCAGCACTTCCGAGATGTTCCGGCCGCGATAGGTTACGTCTAAAATTTCGTCGCGATAGCGGGCGCCGTTGCATTGCGAGCATCGCATGTAGACGTCGGCCAGAAACTGCATGTCGATCTGGATATAGCCGTCGCCCTGGCAGGCACTGCAGCGTCCGCCGTCGACATTGAAGCTGAAATGGCCCGCGTTATAACCTCGCGTGCGAGCTTCGATCGTGTCGGCGAACACGGCGCGGATTTCGTCGAATGCCTTCAAATAGGTTACCGGATTCGAGCGGGGCGAACGGCCGATGGGGCTTTGATCGACCATGATCACGTCGTCGAGTTGTCCATCGCCGAAAACGTCGTCGTGCGGATAGGGCTTGGGGGCGTCCTTGCGAAGCCGCCGGCAGAGTGCGGGATAGAGCGTATCTTGGACCAAGGTGCTTTTGCCCGACCCGCTGACGCCTGTCACGAGGCACAGGACGCCCATCGGGAATTCGACGGTCACATTCTTCAGGTTGTTGCCTTTCGCACCGGCCAAGCGAATCCAGCCGTGGTTGGGCGAACGTCGCTGGCTGTTCGAGCCGAAGCCGCGCCGCCCGGCCAAATAGTCGCCGGTCAGGCTATCGGGTGATTTTTCCATTTCGCGAGGCGTGCCTTGGAAAACCACCTTGCCGCCGCGTTCTCCGGCGCCTGGCCCGATCTCGACGACTTGGTCGGCTGCGCGGATAATCGCTTCTTCATGTTCGACCACGACCACCGTATTGCCGCGCAGCCGCAGTTGGCGAATCGCATCGAGCAGTTGGGTGATGTCGCGAGGATGAAGACCGATCGACGGCTCGTCGAGCACATAGAGCATGTTGACCAAACTGGAACCAAGCGCTGACGTAAGAGCAACGCGACGGATTTCGCCGCCGCTTAGGGTTCGCAAAGTCCGGTCGATTGTAAGATAGCCGAGCCCCACCATTTCGAGATAGGAAAGCCGTGCTTGCACCTGTTCGAGCATCATGCGGCCGATCTGCCGTTCGTGCTCGGGCAGTTCGAGAGTTCGGAAAAACGCAGAGGCATCGCGCACCTTCATCGCGCAAATTTCACCGATGTTTTTTCCGCCGATCCGCGCGGCCAACGCCTCGGGCCGAAGCCGCGAGCCGCCGCACGAGGGACACGGCCGGAAGCTGCGCCATCGGCTAAGGAACACGCGGATGTGCATTTTATATTTCCGCCGTTCGAGCCACGCAAAAAAGCCTTCCAACCCGCCGAACTTCCGCTCTGGCACGCCGTGCAGGATCAGTTCCCGATGCTGCTCGGTAAGTTCGCGGAACGGCACATCGGTTGGAATGCCATAATCCTTGGCGAGCGCCAGCAGTTCTTTAAGTTCATGGGCATAGGCCGGCGTGTGCCAGGGCGCGATCGCACCCTCGCGCAACGATTTGTTCGGATCGGGCACAACCAAGTCCATATCGATGCCGATGATGTTCCCGAAACCTTCACATTCAGGACACGCTCCCATCGGACTGTTAAAACTATAGAGCCGGGGCTCCGGCTGGGGATACTCGATGCCGCAATCTTCGCAAGAAAGCTGCGTGCTGAACCCAATCCGCCGCCACGCCCGGCCGTCGATTTGGGTTAGCGGTGAGTGGAGCGGGGCGAGAGACGGGGGATTGGAATTAGTGACTAGGGGCTGGGGGCTGGGGGCGGGAGATTTATGATTTGCGGCATCTGCCCCCTGACCTCTGACCCCTGGCCCCTCTGTACTAGCCACTGGCCACTGACCACTGGCCACTTGTTCTGACCACTGGCCTCTGACCCCTGGCCCCTCTGTACTAGCCACTGGCCACTGACCACTGACCACTTGTTCTGACCACTGACCCCTGACCCCTGACCTCTCTTCACTAGCCACTGGCCACTGACCACTGACCACTTCTTCAGGCCCCTGCTCGACAAACACATGGCAATGCCCTCGCCCTTTGGTGAAGGCGGTTTCCAATGAATCGCGAAGCCGGGTATCGCTGGCGCTGCCGGCCGAGAGTCGATCGACGATCGCGAAGCATTCCGAGGGCGGCGTTTGTGAGGAAGCAGATGCTGTTGCATCTAAATTCACCAACTGCCCATCCACGATCGCACGGATGAAGCCGTCTTCGCGCAGAGCGGCGGCCGTTTGCTCGAAAGTTCCGTTTTCAGGCAGTTCGCAACGAAAAGCGACCATGTAGCGCGTGCCTGCCGCCAAGCCGGCCAAGCTTTCGGCGGCGTTTTGCGGGTTATCACAACGCACTTCACGGCCGCACTTCTGACAGTGGACGTGTCCGATCTTGGCGAACAACAGCCGGAGATAGTCGCTCGTTTCGGTGGCCGTGCCGACGGTGGACCGGCTCGACCGCCCTCCGTTTTTACTCGTCACGGCGATGGCGGGCGGAATGCCGTCGATCCGTTCGGCCTCGGGCTTTTCCAATCGCTGCAAGAACTGGCGTGTGTAGGCAGAGAAGCTTTCGATATAGCGGCGCTGTCCTTCGGCGTAAAGCGTATCCAGCGCAAGGCTGCTCTTGCCGCTGCCGCTAAGGCCGCAGAATACAATCAGCTTGCGATGCGGAATATCGAGATCAACCGACTTCAGGTTATGCACCCGAACGCCGCGCAATTCGATATGGCCGGAATGATTCACGGCATGGCCCGAAGCGATTCCCTCGCTTTTTGGGGAAGAAGTCGGGATTGAAGGTTTTGATGCTGAACCGTTGCGCGACACTGTAGATTTCCACTGTGGCCCAGGCGACTATTTCGATGTTAACCCAAACTAGTATTGTATCACCGGGCTAATAAGACGTCCAGAATGTGACAAAGGTTGGTGCAGCAATGGATTGCGATAAGGCTCATTTCCGCGTAAACCGCTGGTCTTATCCTCCAAAGGCTGAAAAGCCCGTTGCATTTGCGAATGGCAGACGGGGCGGAATGGTTTTGCATTTCTCATCCGGTTCAAGGCCCAGCTTTTTGCGCTGCGTGCCCCCCGTGGGTGTGTGTTATGGCGAGATTCTTGCGATTTTTGGGATTTTCGTGGGTAGATTTGGATTTTGGCCAAGTAACAGAGATAGCGGACGTATGTGTATAATAATCTCCCGCCGAACAAGTCCCTTTCCTCCCACCATTTGACTGCCCCCCAGATTTCATCAGTCGGCGAAATTCCGAGAAATTCTCTGCGACGACGGGAATCTGGTATTGCTCCGAAAGAAAATTAAGGAGATCTGCAATGCTTCCACGGAATCGTTCGACAATGGTTTTGCTTGTGAGTTTGTTCTATTGTAATTGCGTGGCAATTGCGGTTTCCGCCGCCGCGCCCGAGGTGGCAAGGATGCCAGAGAACCTATATCGGGGCGCGATGGCCGCCTATCCAGGCCCTTGGGCCTTCAGCATTCCAAGGCACTCGATCATCCTCGTCAGCGATGCGGAGCTGGAGACATTGGCTGCCGATCCCGACAAAGTGGTCGATCTGACTTGCGTGCCCTCGCAAAAATGGAATGTCAGCCTCCGCCAAGTATGCGAGGCTTCGCGAAACCAAGGAGCGAGAACATTGATTGTGGCCTTCGACCATTTTTTTCAGCAATATCGACCTGGCCAAAACCACGAGCGGCGGCTGATGCCCGACTCGAATGCCTATATCGAGAAGATTGCGAAAATCAGCAAGTTTGCCGGGCAATTTGGGTTAGGCTTGGAGTTGAGTTTAATAACGCCTTTGGAAATCGGCCGAAGCTATCGGCAATCGACCGGCGAATCGGGCGTGTGGATGCAGTATCGCAAAGGGCTTCGTGATCCCGTGGACGGCGCGTACAGCGTGCAATTGTGGCGGCAGTCGCGTTGGACGAACAACAAAGGCCCCTTCGAGTTGGAAGATGCCGGCGTGCGAGTGTTTGCCTTCCGCGAGCAACCGATCCCCGGCACGCCGTATCATGTCGTGCCCGAGGATTCGATCACCGAGATCACCAAAACGGCCCAAGTTGAAGTGATGCAGGGTATCCATGCCGATATTTTTCCAGCGGTGCGAATTCGCGTTCACGGCGTTGGGAAGACGGAAGCCGGCGGGCTCAATCGCGTTTTGGTCGTGCAGAACTACCGCACGCCCGAGATGGATTGTTTTTCGGACAAAGCCTTGCCTTATTTGAATGGTCTAGTCGATCGCTATGCCGACGCCGGCATCAAACTGAATGGGCTTTATTCCGATGAACCGCATCTGATGGGCGATTGGGCGTATCATCAACACCACGAGCATGGGCAATTCGCCATGCGTTATGTAAGCCCCGGTTTTGCCGACAAGTTTGCCAAGCGTTTCGGCGAAAAATACCGGGATTTCGCCAAATATCTCGTTTATTTCGTCTATGGGCAAGAAGACGCCGCAATTGACTTGAGCGCCACGCAAGGAGTGATGCACGTATTCGGACCGTCGCCGCAAGACATCCGGCGAACCGCTCTGTTCCGTGCTTCGTACTATCGTTTTCTGCAAGACGGCGTGGCCGACCTCCTTGTTCAGGCAAAACATCATGCGGAACAACGCATGGGCTATCGTCTTGAAGCCCGGGGCCATGCCACTTGGGCCGAAAGTCCGACTTGTGACTACTCGATCTATTCCGTCGGCGAAAAAATCTTTCAAAACAAGTATGAATACACGTCTGATTTCGTTTGGTCGAACACCATTCAGCAAACCGCGGTTGCCTGTTCCGACTATTTTCGCTGGGGCGATTTTCTGACCGGCAACGGCAACGATCATGCCGAGGGCGGTTTTCTCGATCGCAACTATATTGGCTTGGCATTGGGCTGTTCCACCGGCATTCTCAACGACGTGCCTTATTCTTATGCGGCCCATTGGGGTATGCCCGGCGCGGTCAACTATCGTCGCGATATGTTGGCCGCCACGTTCGGCACGGTTGTATCGCCGAATTTCGGTGCCGTACAAAATCTATCGCCGTATTTGGGCGCCGTTCAAAATCTTCAACACCGCGATGTGGATGTGCTGATGCTCTATCCGCTCGACTTGACCGCAGTCGAAGAAAAATTCGGCAGTTGGATGACGCAATATGCGTATGCCAATTATGTGACGCAAAAGAAATTGATTGAACGCGGGCGCGTGGTCGGCGGCGCGATTGAAATGGCGGGGCGTCGATTTACGACCCTTGCAACCACGTTCGAGCCGTTCCCCTCGAAAAAACTGCTCGAAATGATGCAGCAACTTGTGGATCAAGGCGGTCGTGTCGTCTGGTCCGGTCCTCCGCCGGTTTTGACCGAAGACGGCGGCGACGCACTTGGGCCGTGGTCGGCCCTGTTCGGCGTAACCTATCAGCCGAGTCATAACGAAGGTCAGCCCGCGCCGGGCCGACAGGTTGTCTTTTCCGGTTTGTTAAAAAATGTCCCGCCGCAAATCATCCTTACCCACGAATTGGTCGATCACATCTATCCGGTGACGGCCGTGGGCACGACGACGCCGGTTGCGCACGTGCAAGGGCGCACCATCGGCACGGTTCGCACGTTACCCCAGGGCGGCAGTGCCGCGTTCCTTGGTTTCCGACCTCGCGACAACCAATCGTGCAGCCTTGGCTATGATGTGCGCACTTGGTTGGATGTGCTCAACACCTTGGGGGCATATCCGCCGAGCGGCAAGTTTCCAGGGATCAACGACAACACGGAATTTCTTTCCCGCACGGGCGAGTATCTCGTGTGCCGTTTCCCCAATGGAACGGTGACGATTGCCCGACATCTTCGCTTGTTGGAAGAGGACTGGCCGGGCGGATTTGGACGTGATCCGGCCCAGGACGCCGCCTATGAGGCCGCCCATCCGATGCCGACCGATAAGATTGAATTACGCGAATTCAAGGTTAACGGTCACTCGGTCACTTATGACGGAACCGGGGCCGTGGCTTTTCGCGTCGATGCACAGGGCAATCTGCTCGCGTTTGCAGGGCAAAATTGCCAACAGATTACGGTTGACGGCCGCGATACTGTTTTCAGCGAAAAACCGATGCCGCTGATCGCCTTCTCTCCTCTCGGCGAGTCGCGGCGGGTGCCCGGCGGTGCGGTCTACGAAGCACAACTTCGCGGCGATAGCGCCGTGCGGCTACCTGCCCAGGCGATGCCGGCCAAGCTGAAGATATTCATGGAAGGCCCAACTCCCGGTTCCAAGGGCGCGGAAGTTGCTTCCCATCGCGATCAACAAACGCTCGTTATCGATCCAACTCCTGGTGCCGCAGATCGGCACTTGTGGCTTGTGCCTGGTGAGTAACCCCCTTGTCGATACATCGTTGAGCCGTTTTACTAGAGGTATGGAATACAATGGCCAACGCGTAACGATCATGGGGCTGGGCCATTTCGGCGGCGGGGTGGCTGCCGCGCGGTGGCTCGCACGGCAGGGGGCTATCGTCACCGTGACCGATCTGGCCGACGAAAACGCACTGGCCGATGCATTGCCACGGCTGGCCGATGTGCCGATCGCGGCCCTGCATCTCGGGGGCCATCGCGAAGAAGATTTTCGCGGGGCCGATCTTGTCGTGGTTAATCCGGCGGTTCGGCCCAACAGCCCTTGGCTCCAAGTCGCGCGTCAATCGGGGGCTAGGCTTTGCACCGAGCTCGAACTGTTCATCGAGCATTGCCCGGCCACGATCATCGGCGTTACCGGCACGAATGGAAAATCGACCACGGCGGCCATGATTGCCCAGATCCTTAAAGAGGGGAGAGGGGAGAGGGGAGAGGGGAGAGAGAAGAGCCGGAAGAAGCTATCAGCTCTCAGCGGTCAGCGTTCAGAAAAAGTGGCCAGTGGCCAGCAATTAGTGGCTAGTGGTCAGTGGTCAGTGGCTAGCCGTAAGGGACCAGAGGTCAGTGGTCAGAGGTCAGAAGCGACAAATCATAAATCAGAAATCATAAATCATAAATCTCTAGCCCCTGGCCCCCAGCCCCTAGTCTCTAATTCCAATCCCGAAATTCCAAAATCCCCCATCCACAATCCCTTGGGTCGCCGCCCTCACTCTAACCCTCTCCCAAAGGGAGAGGGGACCGAGCATCAACAGTTCCGCCGGACGTTTTTGGGCGGCAACATCGGCGGCAGTTTGTTGGAAGAATTGCCGCAAATCGGTCCGAACGATTGGGTCGTGCTGGAAATCAGCAGCTTCCAGCTTTGGTATTTCACACCGGAAGTGAAGATGCCGCATGTGGCTGTCGTGACCGGCTGCCAACCGAATCACCTCGACTGGCATTCCAATTTTGCGGAATACGTGTCGGCGAAGCAGCGGATTCTTACGGGCCAAACGCCGGCCGACTTTGCCGTATTGAATACGTGGGATACCGAAGTGGCAACCTGGGCCAATTTGGTGCGCGGACGACAACTGACGCTGCCCTCGCCCGGGGCCTTGCTCTCGCAAGCAGGTGAGGGGAGTTTTACATTGTCCGTGCCCGGCGAGCATAATCGCATCAATGCCGCTTGTGCGGCTGCGGCGGCCTCGGCCGTCGGATGCATGGACGACGATATTCGACGCGGGTTGGACAGTTTTCAGGCTTTGCCGCAGCGATTGGAATGGTTTGCCACGGTCGAGGGCCGTCGTTTTTACAACGATTCGGCAGCCACGACGCCCGAATCGACCATTGCCGCGCTGCGGTCGCTCGACGTGCCCATTTGGCTGCTGGTCGGCGGAAAGAGCAAGGGGGCTGATTTCGATCCGCTGGCCGCCGAAATGGTGGCCCGGGCCCGCGGCGCTGCGATGTTCGGCGCCGCTGCCCGAGAGATCCGCGACCTGGTGGCCGCACACTCATCGCATTTCCCCTGTGTTACGGTCGACACGATGGCGGAAGCCCTACAATGGTGTTGGACGCATTCGCGGCCGGGCGATGCGATTTTGTTGTCGCCGGCATGTGCCAGCACCGATCAATTTCGCAATTTTCAGCAGCGCGGCCAACGATTTGTGGAACTCGTTCATCAACTCCGGGGCTAATCGAATCGGTGTTGCTAAAAAAACAGCCGAGAGCTGACCGTTTTCGGAATGTGCGGTAATCTGTGCCGAAAGCTCCGGAATTGGCTAGCTTCCGATGATTATTTTGTCGTATGTTGGCTCGACGGCATGACTTACCACTTGACAGAAAATGGAACCATGTTATAGAGGTGGAAGTGTCGTGCAAAGCTTTCGGGTTTTGTGCGGTCACGACCTCGGGGACAACGACGGTTTGGGCCTCCTTGGCGGAGGCTGATACGGCGCTGGGAGTCGTTGCCTCGGGGTTTTTTATGCGCTTTGCGGGCGGACCAGGGCCGATCAATTGTTAAATATGGGAAAACCGTAGGGCGGGTCGAGCGAAGCGATGGCCCGCCATTTCGCGAGGAATTCCATGCGGGCCAGCGCTTCGCTTGACCCGCCCTACCGAAAATGAATCAGTCCAGACGTGCGGATCAGGGCGGTAGATCACATCCGATGGTTTGTGGTATAATCCTCCAAGGAGGAAATCTGCGATGAAAGTTGTCCATTGTGATCAAGTCGAGGCCGCGCCGGTCCAGGCGGAAGGCGCCGAGAGCTGCCGCATGTGCTGTTTGATCGGACCCAACGACTCGGCCCCGAGCTTTTCGATGCGTTTTTTTGAGATTGCCGCCGGCGGCCACACGCCGAAACATGCCCATGCCCATGAACACGAAGTTTTCGTGCTGGAAGGATCGGGCGTTGTCGTGGAAGGCAATCGCGAGCATCCGCTTCGGCCGGGCACGGCTGTTTTCGTTCCGCCCAACGAATTGCACCAATTCCGCAACACAGGTAGCGGTACGCTCAAGTTTCTATGCCTGATTCCGCATCCGCTGCGTGGCGTACGCGAATTTTGCGTGGCCGCCTGCGGCTGCGATGGGTGATATTGATGAGGGATTAGAGACTAGGGACTAGGGATTAGAAGGGACGAGTTTAGTGGTCGCCGACACGGCGGCCCCTCCCACGGACCACTAGCCACTGACCGCTAATGCCAGTCGCCGCCGAAATTACGAAGCTTCGCGAGGAAATCCGTCGGCACGACCGGAAGTACTACGTCGAGGCGACGCCGGAAATCTCCGACCTGGAATACGATAAGCTTATCTCTCGGCTCAAAAAGCTTGAGGCCGACCATCCCGAGCTTGTCACGCCGGATAGCCCCACGCAGCGCATTGGCGATCAGCCGGTCGAAGGCCTTGTGGCCTACGAGCATCGCGTGCCGATGCTTTCGATTGAAAACACGTATAGCCTCGACGAGTTGAAGACTTACGGCAACCGCGTGGCCAAGCTTTTGCCCGGCGAAGCGATCCAATGGGTTGTCGAACTTAAGGTCGATGGCGTCGCGGTTTCGCTGATCTACGAAGACGGCTTGCTGACGCACGGCGTTACACGCGGCAACGGCCGAGCAGGCGACGACATCACGCACAATGTGCGCACGATCCGAGGGATTCCGCTCAGGCTTGCGACCACATCGCCGCCGCCACTGCTGGAAGTTCGCGGCGAAATCTACATGACCAATAGCGATCTGGTGCAGCTCAACGAGTTGCAGCAGCGGAAGGGCGAGCCGCCGTTTGCCAACACGCGCAACGTGACGGCCGGCAGCGTCCGCCAGCTTGACCCCAAGGTTTGTGCCGAGCGGCATCTGCGGTTTTTCTGCCATAGCGTCGGCGACACCTCGGGCTTGAAGGCAAAAACGCATATCGATTTTCTCGAAGAACTGCGCGGCTACGGCGTTGCGCCCACGCCGATGGTCGAGAGTTTCCCGTCGTTCGAGACGGCCGTCGAGCATTGCGAGGAGTTGATCGAGCGGCTGCACGAATTGGATTTCGAGATTGACGGGCTGGTGCTCAAGGTGAACCGATTCGACCAGCGCGAGCGGCTTGGCAGCACGTCGAAATGTCCCCGCTGGGTTATCGCCTATAAGTTCGAGAAATACGAGGCCACGACCCGCTTGAACGAGATTCGCGTTCAGATAGGCAAGACCGGCGCGATCACGCCTGTGGCCGATCTGGAACCGGTCGAACTGGCCGGCACGATCGTCAGCCGCGCGAGCCTTCATAATGCCGACGAAATCGAGCGTAAAGACGTAAGGGTCGGCGACACGGTCGTGGTCGAAAAAGCCGGCAAAATCATTCCGCACATCGTCCGGGTCGAAAAACATCTACGCAAGGGCTCGCCGCGCAAGTTTGTTTTCCCAACCGAATGCCCTGAGTGCGGTCGGAAGCTGGTCAAAGACGAGGGCGGTGTGTATATCCGCTGTCCGAACCTCGAATGTCCGGCCCAGCTTAAGGAACGCATCCGTTACTTCGCCAGCCGCAACGCCATGGACATTGAGGGCCTAGGCGACAAACTGGTCGACCAACTGGTCAACGATAAAATCGTGCGGAACTACGGCGATCTTTACCGGCTCGAACAGCGGCAGGATCGGCTGTTGAATCTGGAGCGAATGGGCCGCAAGTCGGTCGATAATCTGCTCGACGGCATTGACGCGAGCAAGAATCGCGGGCTGGCCCGGCTTCTGAACGCTTTGACGATTCGCCACGTCGGCGCACGGGTGGCGGCGGTGCTTGCCGAGCGTTTCGGCACGATCGACGCACTCATGGCCGCCACGGTCGAGCAGTTGAGCGAGACGATGGAGATCGGGCCGATCATTGCCCAAAGCGTTTTCGATTTTTTGCACAGTAAATTCGGCCAGCAAACGATTGAAGACCTGCGTAGTCTGGGCGTTATGATGAAATCGACCGCCCGCGGCGGTGGTGCTCGTGTCCTAGAGGGCAAGACGCTCGTGGTAACCGGCACGTTAGTGAAATACACCCGCGACGAGATCGAGGAACTCATCACCCAGCACGGCGGCCATGCTGCTTCTAGCGTCTCGAAGAAAACCGACTATCTCGTCGCCGGCGAAAACGCCGGCAGCAAGTTGGCCAAGGCCCAATCGCTCGGCGTGCCGGTGATTACGGAAGAGGAGTTTGAGGGGTTGTTGAAGAAGTCGTAGCGTGTGTGCAATGAGGCCGCCGATGATGCGTCGCGGATGCACCCTGCTGTTTTGGGAATTTTGCGATTTTTGCAGAAAGGAATCGTTTTCGGCGGTGATGTGCGAAAAGGCGGGGTGGCCAAAAAATTGCCTTCAGATAAGGCGTTTGGAGGGGTTAATCGCGCGAGACAGGAGGAGAAGCTGGAAAAGGGGTTTTTTGCAAAAAGGTCGGCAAATGGCGTCGCAACGTGTTGGCAGGAAAGGGAGTTACGGCGCGTTTTGGGGAGGGAATTTATTGGGTAAATTTTTGGAAAAGTGCGGAATTAGGGTTACGACAGATTTGGAGAGGCGTAGGAGCGACGTAAGTGCTTTGGCCGCATTGCTTTGCTCGATCGATCCAAAGTCGGAGAATTGACGTAAAGGCTATTTGCACGGAGGTTCACTATTGTGGAACGCCAGGTTGATTAGCGAGTAGGCGCGGGGTTAATTTGGGGTCGAAAAGAGCGAAAAGAAATGGAGATAGGGAACCGCAGATGAACACGGATAAGTGTTGTCAGGGGGGAGACAGGATTTACAAGATTGACAGGATTTGGTGGATTGACGATTTGCAGGGTACGGGAAAAGAGGATGGCGGTTATGGGAGGGCGACGGAGAGAAGGGCTCACGCAAAGACGAAGAGGAACCGCAGATGGACGCGGATGAACGCGGATGGGGTGCGGTGGATGGCTGGCCGTTGATTTGTTACGAAAGATCGAAAGGACGAAAACACGATGTGGGTTAAATAGTTCTGACCCCTTTTTCTTCTTGGGTTAAATAGTTCTGACCCCTTTTTCTTCCTGATAGGACGGGCGACAGAAAAATCACAGTCCCCCCGATTCGCTGAAGTGGCATTCAAATGCCCCTCCGCAGAGATTCATTCGGCTTGGCCGCGATGATAGATAAGTTGACGGGGCGACCAGATCGGCCACGGTTTTGGGGGCGAGGGATTAGGAATGGGGGATTTCGGGATTTAGAATTCGATTCAATGGCCACTGACCACCGACCACTTTTTCTGACCACTGACCACTTTTTCTGAACGCTGACCGCTGAGAGCTGACAGCTTCTTCTGACTCTCCCCTCTCCCCTACTTCTTCTCCGCCACGCCCAACTCCTTCAGCTTCGCGGCCACGTCGTCAGCGTGGGTCGAAGGTGTGACCTTCTTGTCGATGAACAGGATCTTGCCGTCCTTGCCGATGTAAAACGTCCAGCGGCTGGCCCAGGGCTGGATGATGCCGGTTACGCCGTAGGCTCTGGCGGTCGTGCCGCTCGGGTCGGCTAGGATCGGATAGTCGGCCCCTACAAACTTGGCAAATTCCTTGTTCTTCTCGGCCGTGTCAACGCTGGCGGTGAAGTAGGCGGCGTCGTATCGCTTCAGCTTGTCGCCGTGTTCGGCCATGACTTTGCATTCTGTCGTGCAGCCGGGCGTGAACGCTTTGGGAAACCATGCCAGCACGACCGCCTGCCGGTCGCGATAGTCGGAAAGCTTGTAGGTTTTGCCGTCACTGCCTTGCAGCGAGAAATCGGGCGCTAGGTCGCCTACTTTCAGTTCCGCCGCTGTTGCTTTGCCGAACATCATTACACCTCCGGCCAATAATAAGGCCATGCTTGTCATCAGATAGGTTTTCATTTCAGATCCCTCCCTGGAGAGATGGTATTGAATCTGGGCAATTATACTACCGAGTGCGGGATAATTCGCAAATAGGGCTATAAACTGCGGCAATTACTACCTTGGACACTTATTGATGTTTGCTTGGATAATGAACCGGTCAATCAACCTATTCGACCCAGTTTTCGGCCTTCCGATGGTCGGCCTCGGTTCATTAGCTATGCAAAGGTCAATAAAAAGCATCACACCGACGCGATTTCGAGAACGCCGGTGCCGTTGATCCGGTCGGCTTTCAGGTCTTGCAAAGCCCGATTGGCATAGGCCAGCGGATAAACGGTTGTGTGCGGACGAATCGGGATCGCGGCAGCCTCGGCCAGTAGATCTCGGCCGTCGGTGCGCGTGTTGCACGTGACCGAGTGGATGTCGCGCTCGTAAAAGACATATTGCTCGTAGTCCATCTGTGGAATCGGCGTCATGTAGATGCCGGCCAGCGAGAGAGTGCCGCCCTTGTTCAACGCCTTGAGTGCCGGCAGCACCAATTCGCCCGCCGGCGCGAAAATGATGGCGCTGTCGGCTTTGATGGGCATGTCGTTGGCGTTTTCACCAACCCAGACCGCGCCCATCCGTCGGGCGAGTTCGCGATGGCTTTCGCCGCGCGTCACAACGTAAACTTCACAGCCGCGATGCTGTGCAATTTGGATCACCACATGGGCCGACGAACCGAATCCATAGAGGGCGAGCTTTCCGCCAGGCGGCAGATTGCTACGCCGCAGAGCCCTGTAGCCGATGATGCCTGAACACAGAAGCGGCGCGGCCTCGATGTTGCTGAACGCCTTGGGCAGTTCGTAGACGAAGTCGGCCGGTGCGACAGCATATTCGGCATAGCCGCCGTCGGCATGATAGCCGGTGAATTGGGCCGATTCGCAGAGGTTTTCGCGGCCTGCCGTGCAGAAACCGCACGTGCCGCACGTATGCCGCAGCCATGCCACGCCGACACGTTGGCCGATGTGAAGATTTTCGTGCTCACTGTTCTTACTTTGTTGCGAAACGGCCATCGGCGGCCCAAGCTTATCGACGATGCCGACGATTTGATGGCCCGGGATGATAGGCATTTTTCGTTGAGGCAGATCGCCCTCGATCACATGCAGATCGGTGCGGCACGCGGCGCAGCAAAGCACGCGAATCCGCACTTCGCCCGGGCCCGGCTCCGGCGTCGGCAGCTCGACATATTCCAAAGGGCTGGAATCAATCGGGCCGATTTGCCGTAAGAGCATGGCTTTCATGGCGATCCAAACCTCCGTATGCCATTATATTCAGGGGATTGACTGCCTCCAATATGCTGGAGTATTATACCAATGGTTGTGGAGAAAATACCATGAGTACAGATCTTTCGCCGCAAAACGAGCAGTTCATCGAACATGCGGTAGCTCGCGGTGTCTTTCACAACCGTTCAGAGGCTTTGGACGAGGCGGTCGAATTGTTGCGGAAGCGGCAGGAACTTCTCGACCATATCGACGAAGGCACCCGCCAATTACGCAATGGCGAGGGGATCGAGCTTCGAGGTGAGGACGAATTGAGGGCGTTCTTTGACGGCATTGAAGCAGAAGGAATGCAGCGCTACCAGCGATGTAAGAACGCCTGATGAATCGCTACATCATCGCACCTCAGGCCCGGGCCGATCTACAATCCATTTGGGATTATATTGGCATCGAGCAAGGCAGTCCTACGGCAGCGAATGACCAGTGCCGGCGATTCTTTGAGAAATTCTCGTTACTTGCTTCGCAGCCGCTTCTAGGCCAATTACGTGATGACCTTCGGTTTGGGCTGCGCCTCTTTGCGGCAGATAGCTATGCTATCCTTTACTACCCGATCTCGGATGGCATTGAAGTAGTTGGCGTTGTTCATGCCGCCAGGCATGTAGAATGGCTTTTCCAAAGCGGGCAACGATAAGATTTTTGGATTTTTATTATCTTGCCTTTCTACTACGTTTGCTTCTCACTATTTTTTGAGGACCAATAGTCAGGATTTGCAATGGTTTCCTCGCCAAGCGTTTCTGATAGGTGTGGCAGTTCAGGAAGATCGTGTGAGCGGAAAAGGCCTTTGAACTTCACGGGCCCGCTTTTCGCAGGCAAGATCTGCCCATCAAAGAACACATACCGTTCACCTTCATGAAGTTGCTGTGCCAATGGTTGAACAACTGTCAACCAGTCAGAAGGGGTTGCAAGCAGATTTTCGATGTATTCACTCCCATCTTCGCAGATATATTTTTGAACTCTCGGCGTTTGTTGTTTGGCAAGATCATCGAGTGTGTACTGTATGAATTCGGCTCTAGCGAACATGAATGCTCTTGAGCATGTAATGCACGTCCAAAGCCAACCACTACCATCCGACGGGGCCATTTCTTTTCTGTGCCAAGGTGCATCAACAATACCTTTGCGACATTGGCACCACCACTTTCCATCCGGGTCATCAGCGACTAGCCATAATGTTTTTTTCCTGTGAAATAGCATATAAACAGATTGATGGAGATTATTGAGGGAAAGATTGGATTTGCTGCTATGCTTTCTAGTTCGCCTCTTCCAACTGAACGGCAACTTGCCGGGGTTGGCCGTTGCGGAGGACGGTGATGACGACTTGTTCGCCGGGTTGTTTGGATTCGACGACGCCGAGGAAATCGTCGGCCGTTTTGATCGGCTGACCATCGACGGCCACGATCATGTCGGCCGCGGCGCGATCGACGGTTTGGTATTCGTAGACAAACGGGCCTTGGCGTTTTTGTTCTTTCTTGATCTTGGGGCCCAGCAGGCCCGCGCGTTCGGCGGGGCCGCCCGGCACCAGTGCGGCGATCAACAGGCCTCGTTCGGTTTGATACACGCGCGCGATGCCGGAGTCGGGCCGGCGGATGCGGCCGTTTTGGACCAGCAAGGTTGCCACGCGCGCAATGGTGTTGATCGGAATGGCAAATCCGACGCCGGCGCTCTCGCCCGTCTTGCTGGCGATGGCCGTGTTCATGCCGATCATTCGGCCGTGGCTATCCAACAGCGGACCGCCGGAATTGCCGGGGTTAATGGCTGCGTCGATCTGAATCATCGACTTCAAACTGCGATGTCCTCGCCGGCCGGGCAGCGAGCGGTTCAAGCTGGAAATAATACCGGTGGTCAGTGTGCGTTCCAAACCGAAGGGGTTGCCGATGGCGAACACCCGTTGCCCGACCAGGAGATTCGTGGAATTGCCGAAAACAACGGGAAAGAGCGAGTCGGCCGGCGCTTCGATTTTTAGGACGGCAATGTCGGTGTCGGGATCGCCGCCAAGCAGTTTGGCGTCGTAGGTTTTGCCGTCGAACAGCGTGACACGGATTTCTCGCGCGCCATCGATCACGTGATAATTCGTAACGATGCGGCCCGCTCGGTCGATCACCATACCGGAGCCTTCGCCCTCGGAGACGATTTCGAACATTAGAAAACGGTCGCCGGTGACGCCCTTGGTGTTGATGTTCACAACGGCGCGGTTCACCTGTTGATAGACGAAGATATTGACCCGTTCGTCGGGCGTGAGCGATTCCATGGAGACGGCTTCGGCCACGCCGGGGGCCGCGGCAACCGGCTGGGGTGCTGCCGGGGCACCCACAGCGCCCGACCAGGCGGATTGCTCTTGGGCGACCGTCTGGGGCGCGGAAAACGGCGAATTATGCCAACCGACGGCCGCCAATCCGCCCAAAAAAGCAGACGAAACACATAAGATAATGACGGTTCTCATAGTGAACCTCGCATCGCAATATGATATGCTTGAATTTTCAGAGAAAAAATGTGACGCTATGGTACATGCAGTATAGCTACAGCCGTTGGGAATTTCGAGGAGCCCTGGGCCGAGTACAAATAAACTACAAAGTTGCCAAAATCAGTCATTCTGAGTGTAGCGAAGAATCTGTGTGAGCCTATGCAAGTCCCAATAGGCCAACGAGATCCTTCGCTTTGCTCAGGATGACGGTTGCTCCGTGCCAAGAGACTTTTCAGTTCTCTTGGGGCCGAGTGATTTTCATACGTCAAATCGCTACAAAATGTTTATTATCGCTGCGATCAATTTGATTGTTCGGATCTGAGAAGAGACAGTACGATAGAGGGGGGTAGTTTTTTCTTGGGATCCTCTGTCGGGTCTGTTTTTTGAATCACGATTGTCTGGAAAGTGATGTAAAGTCAAGTGGTATAAGGACAAGCGACAAAAGGAGCCATGTTGCCGAGAGGGTTGCAGTACCAAGGAGGGGGTGTTGTGTAGGCCGTTAGATTTTGCTTTTCAAAATATGGCATTGCCTTTGCTATAAAGAAAGCAGTGGTAAGAGAGGTGTTTTTTGCTTGGCAAAGTATGATGGCGTTGATTAGAATAACTATTGCCGACTCTTTCGTTCAGGGGAGTTGGGTAATTTCTGCGTGCCCGTTTGGTCGCTGCGGAACACGACCCATGCGGGGCCCGCTTCATGTTGGTTTGCCGGAGAAGTTATAACCATGTCGAAGAGTAATCTTGTCCGATGCGCCGTCTTGTCTATGGCAATGATCGCCGTATCAGGGTTGAATCGTCCGATAGCCGTGGCGGCGGATGCAGATCCTGTCGTAACGGGCATGGAGACATTCACCGCGCCTGATGGCGTTGGTTCCTTTGCACTCACCATGAAGTTGGCCGCAGGGGCGCCGGCTGCCGGTCCCCGTGACGTGTTGATTATGTTCAACACATCAGCAGCCCAGAACGGCGAGTACCGCGCCAAGGGACTTGAAACGCTGAAGGCTACATTGGCGGCGTTGCCGAACAATGATCGCGTTCAGTTGATGGCGGTTGATTTGAACGCGGCCGCGATGACGAAAGAGTTCGTCGCGCCGGAGAGCAAGGAGATGGGCGATGCGTTGGCGGCCCTGGAGGCTCGTGCTCCGTTGGGCGCCACGGACATGGAAAAATCCCTGAATGCCGCCGCCGACGTATTCGGCGAATCGAAGAATCCGCGAGCCATTATCTATATCGGCGACGGCCGCAGCGCCGCCAATCTTTTGGCCGTGGAAGGTTTTGGAAAATTAACGCAGAAATTAGTTGCCGCGAAAGTTCCGGTTACGAGTTATGTTCTTGGCGCTCGGGTGGATCGTCAGTTGCCCGGCGCGTTGGCGGCTCAGACCGGTGGCGCGGTGGTTTTGGATACCGACACGTTGACCGGCGCGGAAGCAGGCCGTCAGTTGGCGGCCGTGGCGAATGCGACCGTGGTGTGGCCGACGGCCGTGGCATGGCCCGCCGAGATGACCCAGGTCTTACCGAAGCAGTTGCCTCCGTTGCGCGGCGATCGCGAAACGGTAGTGATCGGTTCGTTCAAAGGCAAAGGACCGTTCAAGGTTGAAGTGACGGCCGAAGGCCAGAAGCTTGGTTTCACGGCGACCCCCGGCGCGTCGGACGACAGCAACAGCTATTTGGCTCAACTGGTCGAGCGAGCTCGCGTAGACGGCGGCATCACATTGCCGTTGGTTGGTGCTGCGAGTTTGGCCGATGCCCGTCAAACGATCGGCGCGGGCGTGCGAGATTTGGCGAAGTTGGCCCAAGAGGCCTTGGCTGCCGACAATCTTACAAGCGCCGAGCAAATCGTGAACGAAGCGTTGCGGCTTGATCCGAATGATACGAATGCACAAGCCATCAAGGGCGCGATTGCGAAGCGCAAGGCGGGCGGGGCTCCCGCGGCGGCAGCCGCTGCTCCGGCCGCGGCAGGCGCAGGCGCTGCGGCTCCGGCAGCCGGTGATGCACCGGCGGCGGGTGGAGCTTCCGACTTGACTCTGGTCGGTCCCGGCGACGGCGGCGTACCTCCGGGAGCGCTGGCCGAAGGGTTCCAACGCGATCGTCGTCTGATTGCCCAAGTCATCCAGGCTGAAGTGCAAAATGCGGTCGGTCAAGCGCGCAGCATGATGAGCGCGGATCCCGATCTGGCTTTGCAGCAGTTGAAGCTGACGTTGGAAAAGGTGCGTCAGACGGCCGAGTTGAATCCCGACGTGCGGGATCAGTTGGTCAACGTGCTTCAAACGGCGTTGCGTGAAGCGGCGCGCCGCAAGGTCGAGGTGGAACACGCGCGTCAAGAGCGTTTGGCGAATATGGCTGCCGCGAAAGAGCGCGTTTTGATTGCCGACAATCTCGCTCGCAATCAAGAGAAAACGAAGCAGTTGATGAGCCGATTCGACTCTCTGATGCGTGAGGGGCGTTACCGCCCGGCCGAAGAGGCCGCCGCGGCCGAGGCCCAGAAGCTTCAGCCCGGCAATCCGGTGCCGGCCCAAGCGGCACTCGACGCTCGTACCGTCGGCTATTACGAGAACATCATGGCGACTCGGCTTGCCCGGCACAAGGGTGTGGTCGATACGTTGTATCAAACCGAGAAGTCGATGGTGCCGTTCCCCGACGATCCGCCGATCGTTTACGTGGATTCCGAGGTATGGCAGCAACTGTCGAAGCGTCGCAAAGAGCGTTACAGCTCGATGGATTTGTCTTCACAGCGGCCTGCCGAGAAGAAGATTCATGACGCTTTGAAATCGCCCACCAACCTAGAGTTCGTCGAAACGCCGCTGAGCGACGTGATCGACTACCTCAAGGAGTATCACGGCATTGAAATCCAGTTGGACAACAGCGCGTTGACCGATGTGGGCATTGGGTCGGATACGGCCGTGACGAAGAACCTGAAGGGCATTACGTTGAAGTCGGCCCTGAAGTTGATGCTTCGCGAATTGAAGCTGACCTATGTGATTCAAGACGAAGTGTTGTTGATCACGACGCCTGAAGAAGCCGAAAGCCGCTTGAGCACGAAGGTGTATCCGGTGGCCGACTTGGTCATTCCGATCCAGACGCCCGCCATTAGCGGCCTCGGCGGCATGGGCGGCAGCATGGGCGGCATGGGCAGCTCGATGGGCGGCGGCATGGGCGGCATGGGCGGCGGCATGGGCGGCATGGGCGGCGGTATGGGCGGCATGGGCGGCGGCATGGGCGGCGGCGGCATGGGCATGTTCAATGTCCAAGATCTGCTCAAGAAGGCCCAGGCCGGCGGTTTCCAAGCCTTCTCGGTTAAGGACGACGTGAATGCCAAGGACGCCAAGCCCGCGGCGGCTGCTCCCGCAAAGATCGAGGCGCCGGCCAAGGTTGAAGCTCCGGCCACGATCGACAATCGTCCGGCGAAGATTTCGATTGAAATCGAGAAGGGTGCAAACCCCGATAAGGTTTGGGAAGAATACTTCTCGAAAAACGAGCCGAAGCCGGCCGCCGTGCGCGATGCCGTGCGTCGTCTGAAAGACGAGCAGAAGTTCGACCACGTTATTGCCCTGATCAATGCCGCTTTGCGACATCGGCAGGCGCAGCCGTGGATGTACGAAGCTTTGTCGTTGGCGATGGAGGCCGCGGGCCGGCCCAAAGCCGATATCGAACGGGCGGTCATGTCGGCCGTCGATTTCGTGGATAACACCAACGATTTAATGTTCATTGGCGCTTATTTGGTCCACCTGGGACTCGATGAGCGTGCGTTGCAGGTCTACCGTCAGGCGGCCTCGATCGAACCGCTGCGTCCCGAGCCTTACATGCTCGGCCTGAAAGCGGCCCGAAAACTCAACGATCTGGAAAGCTTGAAGTGGGTCAGCCTTGGCATTCTCAGCCAAGCTTGGCCGAAAGATCAGGCCGATGTCTGGTCGGCAGGCGTCGGCGTGGCCAAGGAAGTGCTCGACAAGCTGAAGGCCGAGAAACGGACCAAGGAAGCCGATGCTTTCCTGGCCGCCTTGGATCAGGCCGTCGTGCGCGATTGCGTGGTGGTTGTTACGTGGACCGGCGAGGCGGACTTGGACATCATGATTGAGGAGCCGAGCGGCTCGGTTTGCTCGCTCCGCAACCAGCGGACCAGCGGCGGCGGCGTTTTGTTGGGCGATGCACTCACCCAAACCGGCCGCGACAGCTATGGCGGACACAGTGAAGTTTACGTTTGTCCCAAGGGATTCGACGGCACCTACCGCATGTTGGTCCGCCGCGTATGGGGAAACGTCACCGCCGGAAAAGTGAACGTCGAAGTCATGACCCACTTCCGCGGTCCGCAATCGGTCGATGTCCGCAAGAAAGTCTCGTTGGATAAGGACGAGGCCCTGGTGGTGTTCGATCTGAAAAACGGCCGCCGCAAGGAGCCGATCCGCGATCAGCAGTTGGCCAACGCCATCGGCGGCCAATTGGCGATGAACCAGCAAATTCTCGGCCAGCAGCTCGATTCGTCCGTCGATCCGTCGGTGATGCAAGCGATTGCAAGGTCGCGGGCTTTGAGCGGCTATAATTCGAACGGCGGCAACGGCGGCTCCAATGTCAACCCCTTCTTTTCTCACGGTGCTGTCGGCTATCAGCCGGTC
>CAYWGR010000032.1:0-37219 GCA_964458015.1 uncultured Planctomycetaceae bacterium | reverse complement strand
GTCGGAGCCAGTCCGGCGGTTCTAGCCCTTTTTGTCGTATCGAAAGTGCCCGAGTCGGAGCGATGGAAAGCCGCCGTGCAGGGCAAGAAGGGCAACCCGCTTAAAGAGATATTCACACCGCCGCTTTTGAAGAAGACATTGCTGGCAATCGCCTTTGCAAGCATTCCGCTGATCGGCACATGGGCCGCCATTTCGGGGTGGATTCCGCCCTGGGCCGACAAGTTGGGCGGTGCAGACATGCCTCGTGCCAAGGGCATTGCTCAGATCGCCATTTCGATTGGAGCGATCATCGGCTGCATCCTTGCACCGATCATCGGCGCTATGGTCGGACGTCGGCCGGTATACTTCGGCCTTTGCCTGCTCTCGTTGATCTCGTGCCAATACTTGTTCCGCACGACGACGGCGTTTGATGTTCAATTTGTGCTTGGCGTCGGAGTGGTCGGCTGCGTGACGGCCGCCTTTTACGGTTGGATGCCCTTATATCTTTCCGAACTGTTTCCAACACGGGTCCGTGCCACGGGGCAGGGCTTAAGTTTTAATTTCGGCCGCATATTGGCTTCCTGCGGGGCTCTGTATATGGCCAACTTGATGCAAGTGTTTGAAGGCGATTATGGCCGCGCGGGCGCGACAATCACCTTGATTTACTCCCTGGGACTCGTTCTGATTTGGTTTGCACCGGAAACCAAGGGCAAACCGTTGCCCGATTAAATAGGTCCGCAGAATAGCAAAAGTGCCGGCGAGGCAACGACCGCCGGCAATTGCGTGATTGCGGGTTTGCAGCATTTTCGATTATCCGCGGTTTTATTTAATAACTTTGCAAATACGGCACATCACTGACCTCAGAGGAACACCTTCATGTCAACCGGATTTGGCATCATTGGTTGCGGAATGATCGCGACATTCCATGCAAGGGCAATTGCCGATATTCGAGGGGCGAAGCTCGTTGCATGTTTCGATAACAATGCCGATGCCGCTGCTAAGCTGGCCGAATCCACAGGCTGCAAACCCTATCACAGCCTTGATGCGATGCTGGCCGATCCGGCAGTGCAAATTGTCACGATCTGCACGCCAAGCGGCGCACATTTGGAGCCGGCCTTGGCCGCCGCACGCGCGGGCAAGCACGTCATTGTTGAAAAGCCGCTGGAAATCACGCTTGGCCGATGTGACCAAATTATTAAAGCCTGTGAGAAAGCCGGCGTTGTGCTTGCAACGATCTTCCCTTCGCGATTCCACGATTCCTCCAAAGAGCTGAAACGAGCGGTCGCCGAAGGACGCTTCGGTCGGCTGACGCTCGGCGATGCTGTCGTCAAGTGGTATCGGAGCCAAGCCTACTACGATAGCGGCGCGTGGCGCGGCACGTGGGCGTTGGACGGCGGAGGCGCACTGATGAATCAAGCCATTCACAGCGTCGATCTGCTCACTTGGTTGATGGGCCCTGTCGTCGAGGTTCGTGCGCAAACCGGCTTGCTGGCGCACGATCGGATTGCCGTGGAAGACGTTGCTTTGGCCACAGTGCAATTCGCCAACGGGGCCATGGGCGTCATCGAAGCGACCACGGCCGCCTATCCCGGCTATCTCAAACGCATCGAACTTCATGGCATGAACGGCACGGCGGTGATGGAAGAGGAAGACATCGTCAAGTGGGACTTCGCGAAGTTGTCAAAACGCGATAAGGAAATTCAGAACAAAATGGCCAGTCGTAAAAGCACCGGCGGCGGAGCGGCTGATCCCAAGGCCATTGGCCACCACGGTCATGCGCGTCTCTTTCAAGACGTGCTTCATGCCATCAAAACAAACACGAAACCGGCGATCGACGGCCGTGAAGGACGCCGATCCGTTGAAATTATTCTCGCAATCTACAAAGCCGCGGAAACAGGGCGAGCCGTTAAACTGCCGCTTGCCGCCGATCCCCGGCTTAAAGCCCGTAAGAATCCACGGACATAATGGCGTATCTATTGGGTCTCAGATAAGCAATGTGGGGAGGGCGACCAACGGGAGCCCGATAAACAAGAGTTTTCGGCCTAGTACTACCCGACATTATTTACCTGAACATTAATAAAATTTGCATATCATTCAGTTTGACCTGCCAAACTAACCTGCCTAAAAAAGGAGAGAAGAACATGGCTCGCACGAATCGTCGCCAATTTTTGAAATATGCGGCTGCCGCAGGCAGTTTTGCCACGATTGCCATCTCGGGCACCAAGGCTTCAGGCCGCATATTGGGCGCCAACGACCGCGTTCGCGTTGCAGTTGCAGGCATCAATGGCCGCGGGCAAGAACACATTCGCAGCTATGGCGACATAAAGAACGTGGAAATCGCCTACCTAGTTGATCCCGATAGTAGGCTCTTTACATCCAGAAGCCGATGGATCAAAGAGCATTCGGGCAATACGCCGAAATGCGTTCAGGATCTGCGAAAGATACTCGACGACAAAGACCTTGATGCCGTTTCCATCGCCACGCCGAACTACTGGCACTCCTTGCTCGGCATCTGGTCGTGCCAAGCCGGCAAGGATGTCTATGTGGAAAAACCGTGCAGCCACAACGTCTTCGAGGGCCGCAAGCTCGTCGAAGCCGCCAAAAAATACGACCGCATTGTGCAACACGGCACTCAGAACCGCTCCGATCCTAACTGGGCACGACAAGTGGCCGCCGTCCGCAGTGGGCGTTTTGGAAAATTGCTGATCGCCTATGGGTATGCCAGCAAACCTCGTCCTAGCATCGGCTTCAAACAACCCAAACAGCCGCCCAAGGAACTAGACTACGATATTTGGCTCGGGCCGGCTCCTCAACAGCCTTATCATGAAAATATCGTTCATTACAATTGGCACTGGTTCTGGGATTTCGGCAATGGCGAGATCGGCAACCAGGGCGTGCATCAAATGGACGTGGCCCGCTGGGCCATGCCCGATGGAGCTATGCCGAAAAGCGTGACCAGTCTCGGCGGCCGCTTCGGCTACAAAGATCAGGGACAAACTCCCAATACTCAGTTGACGATCTTCGACTTTGGCGGACCAAAACTGATTTTCGAGGATCGCGGCTTGGTCGATGCGCTCTCCATGAAAGTGACCAATGAGTTCCTCATGGAAAATGGCGTTATCAAGGATGGCAAATTCTTCGCTAATGGGAAAAAAGAAGGCGAACCGCTCAAGGACATCGAGATTAACATCCAGCCAGGCGGACCGTTTGGCAACTTCATCGACTGTGTTCGCAGTCGAAAATCAGATAAGCAAAACGCCCCGATTCTTGAAGGACATCGTTCTTCCTTGCTCTGCCACCTGGGCAATATCTCTTACCGATTGGGTAAAGAAGCATCGTTTTCCCAAGATACAAAGCCTTTGGGCGATGACAAGGCGGCCGAAGCTTACGAAAGCATGAAGCGGCACTTGGTCGATGCGGCGAAGTTGAAATTGGAGGATGCAACCTATCACCTCGGACGCACGCTCAACTTTGATGCCCACGAGGAAAAATTTGTCGGCGATGACGAAGCCAACAAGTTGCTTACCCGGCTCTACCGCGCCCCCTACGTGGTGCCGGAACAAGTATAAGAGCAACTATTGATCGCTATGCCGTAAGGATCGGTTATCCGGTCTTTTCTGCCTGATTCCGAGCTTCCCCTTGGCCAGCCCTTCGGGACTGGCCAAGGGGCTTTGATTATTGGTCATCTAGGGCAGACTTAACGCCCCTTTTCCACCAACGGGAGAGGAGAGACATAGAAGCTCCAAAATGTTGGCGGACTTCTGGTCATACTCCCCACCAAGAGGCAAGAAACAAACAAAGCCCGTCAGTCGTAACGACTGCCGGGCTTTGTCTTTCATAAGCGAGGGCGACGGGAATCGAACCCGCAACCACCGGATCGACAGTCCGGTACTCTAACCAATTGAGCTACGCCCCCGTAACTCTAAACCTTGTCGTTTTCCGAACTTATGAATGCTTCTGCATTATTGGACAGGAAACCTCATCGCGAAACGATTTGGTCCACCGTCAGGCAGATGTCAACCATAAATATCAGAACAACAAAAGGTATCACGCTCGAACGTGACAGTCAAGTCCCTCTGGGATTTTTGAAAGGGCCCATTCTCCAAAAGAGTGGGATACCGCTTTGGATTGAAAAATGCGTTCCTGGATGTGGAGGCTGCCAACCTATTTAGGCCAAGAAACGCAAAAGGGAAGGGGCCTTTTTCAGGTAACCCTTCCCCTGCGTATTTCACAAGGTGATAGCGGTCCAAAAACCGCTAATCGCACAAGGGGTCTTACTTATCTTTCTTTTCTTCAGCAGGTTTCGCGGCTTCTGCTTCCTTGCCAGCTTCGGGGGCCTTCTCTTCGGCCTTCGGGGCGGCTTCAGCAGCCTTGCCGGCTTCGGGGGCCTTCTCTTCGGCCTTCGGGGCTTCAACAGCCTTGCCGGCTTCGGGGGCGGCGGCCTTGGAGGCGTCAGGCTTGACGTCCTTCTTCTCAACCGGAGCCTTCGTGTCCTTCTTCTCAACCTTCTTGGCCTGGCAGCCGACCGCGCAGAACAGACCCAAGCTCAAAATCATTACAAACGCAACAAACTTCTTCATGGATACACCTTTTTCAAAACAACTGGGTGATCGGGTACACGCAGCAGGAAACCCTCCTGCCTGCTGTGAATTTAGATACCGACCACTGGGCAATTATTCCACATAAAGTACAATGAGGCCAGAAAATCGTGTTCCCCGGCGATTTTTTTCCTTCCCAACGGGGGAATAAGTCCACTAGTCGTTGCCTCTTACTAGAGGATCGAATATGGCCGATGCGCGATCCAGGCCCGATGTGGCTCAATTGGTCGCCGAATACCACCAAGCGGTGTACAAATATGCCTACCGCTTGACAGGGTCGGTTCAGGATGCGGAAGACCTGACCCAGCAAGTATTTCTGGTGACGCATAAGAAAATTGAGCAACTCCGCAGCGTGGAAAGCGCAAAGGCATGGTTGTTTGCCATCCTAAGAAACTGCTTTCTCAAGGATCGGCAGCGCCGACGCCCTGTTCTGGCGATGGATCTATCCGTGAATATGGATATGGTATCCGCCAAGCCGACAGAGGAGGGGGTCGATCGAGACCAGCTTCAGGATGCCTTGAATCAGCTTCCCGATGCGTTTCGGCTTGTGGTAGTAATGTATTACTTTGAGGATTGTTCGTATCGAGAAATCGCCAAACGGCTCGATATGCCTATTGGCACGGTGATGAGCCGGTTGGCCAGAGCAAAGGGGCATCTACGGTCGATTTTGCTTGGCTTGGAAACAGGAGAGCGAAAGCGGCCGGAGAGTGTGGAAACCGCATGATCTTGAGATAGAACACGCGATAAGCAAACAACGATTCGCTCAATTTCATGGCGCAGGGACCGATACGATTATTGATTTAAAATGCGCGACGCCATCGACCAAAAACTGACTGCCGCTATGTACGACGTGCCAGTCCCCGAGGGATTGGGCGATCGGCTATTGGCTCGATTGAGCGAATCCAACAAACAGAACCAGGTCTCCCCTGAAATACTGCCGACTCATACTTCCTTGCTGGCAACATCCTTGTCGCGTCGGTGGCTTTTGGCGGGCAGTGCCTTTTTGGCCATCGCGGCAAGCCTGCTGGTTGCGGTTTGGCTTGGCACCCAGACGCGAGAAAATCTTACGGAACAGTTCATTCTTGCCGAGGCGATCCGGTTGTCCAATCAGGGTGATGGACAATCAAGCTCCTTGTTGACCGACAGCAATAATCCGAGCGACTATCCCTTTAGCAACGCCGTTGTGCAAATGCGGGGTGTCCGGTGGCATCCTTTGCAGGATTTTTTGGGGCGTCGCGGCGTCGTTTATGATTTGCCCGGTCCAGGCGGGACGAGCGCTTCACTCTACGTCGTGGAATCCGATGGAACCGAAGAATTGGGGCAAACACCTGCCCTGCGACCTTTTACGACCGCCGGCTGTTGCGCTTCCTCTTGGCGTGAAGGGCATATGCTTTATGTTCTTGTTGTGCAAGGAGATACGTCTGCTTATCGAGCGTATCTCAATCTGATGCACGGCCCCGTGGCATAGCGTTCCACCGGGCGGCAGGGCCGCCAACCAATATGAGCTACCGCTCAGTTGGCTTCGATTTGCTCCCGCTGGTCGCTGAACTTCGTAATAGCTTCACAATCTTCGGGGTTAGTAATACAGGATTCCCCTAAACTATCCTGCCTTCCTGCGCCGACATGATATGAAGAGGCGGCTCAGATGGCTGCTTCGTAACCTATAAAATTTCTTAGTTCGGCAATGGCGGGGGCTGCTGAAAAGCTCGGCCGTGCTTCTGTCGCAAGGGGGGATTTATGAATCGGATGATTATCCTTTCAACCTTGTTTTTGCTGCTGTCGGCAACCTCGCTTCGTGCCGAAAAGCCGACAACCGCCACGGGGCTTGGGCTTGATTCGGTCGTATCGCCCGGCGAACTGAAAGCCACGCCGGAAATGTGGTTTTACGACCAGCAGATGCGCCAGTACAAGGATCCTAAAACTGCGGTCCGAGCCAAGGCGGATCTTCGCGCGGAACAACGCCAACGTCGCTTGGAAAGCATGCGGTGGTTCGGCCTCTCGAACAGCCGTCCCCGTGCCAACAGCGATCCGTACCATAGCGACTACTCGCCGCAATGGGTTGCCAGCCCCGGCTACTATCCCGCTCGCTGGAACGGTGTGAGTCAGCCGTAAGGCGGCAAGGCCGCCGGCCAATACGAGCTACCGCTCGGCTGGCCCTGATTCGCTCCCGTTGGTCGCTAAACTTTGCTAAAACTTCACGATCTTTAGGGTTAGCAACACCAACAAAAGTGCCCGAAAATACAACAAGATTAACAGGAAGCACAGGCTCCTGTTAATCTTGTTTTTTGCGCTGAAATAAAAGATCGAAGCGAATCCCCAATCGCACTAATCAGGGATTCTGGCCAATTCACCGCCGTCGATCGTGGCCAGCTTCATGTACACGCCGGGGACGACCGCCGAGCTGGTGCTTTCGGCCGTAATATATTCAATGTCATCCGCAACGAAATTGACGCTGCCGTCACACATGGCAAAGTTGCCACCGCCGGGATGGCGGCTCATGAAGGAGTAAATATAAAGATTGGAGGAACCGGATGGTATATTGCCCGCAGCAACGGCCTCACGCGTCATGCCAGGTTGCTTATAATTTAGCGGAATGCCACATGTAGCCGTGGATCCATTATAGTCATACCAAGCAGACCAATTGCACCATTGAGGCACAGCTTCGCCAACTGCAAAGGTTTTACTTGTACCATCGCGAATGTCGCGGATAGCGGTAACGCATAAAGGAACTGCTTTCCCAGTTGAATCAAAAACACGACCACGACAAATAATACCATTACCGTGGTCATAACCTTCTGACGAGCCTGCATTTCGGCCTCTAATACCCTTTAATTCAGGACCGGTAGGTTGACCAGTCAAGGTGACAGTTTTAAACCAGTTCATACCAGCGCAAGACTTGTAGTTTGTTGTGCCGAAAACTGTGCCAATGATTGGTTCTAATGTGTTCATTGTGCCATTGTGCGAATCCGAAGGGCACATGAATTCGGGCACTGGTTCTTTTGCCGCAGCAAGATTGCGGTTGTTGTCATCACTCAGAGTTCTTCCTTGCAAAATCGACTTATACAAAACGTCTTCTTCGATGAACGGCAAGACGCCGGTAAGCCAACTATGGCCTTTGGTCGACAAGCCGGCATTGGCTTGAGTTGCACCCCAATTGATCGGAAAGCATTTATACGACACTTCATAGTTAGCCATCCCCAAGCCCAATTGCTTGAGATTATTGACGCACTGAGCGCGGCGGGCACTTTCGCGAGCCGCTTGAACTGCCGGCAAAAGCAGGGCGATCAAAACACCAATGATGGCGATCACCACCAATAGCTCCACCAACGTGAAGCCGCGACGCACAATTGTAGATTTCGACACAGTTCTCTCCTTGGGTCGATTAGAACGACTCTGTTCCGCAACCTCGCTAGCCGCATGGAGGCCAACCACGGCGGTATTGCAAGGTCCAATGCTTGCCCTGCTTCTGTAGTATACAAATTTTAGGCATTGGCGGGAAGAGAGGCAGACACCCGTCTGTCGTGGGGGATGACGATTTTTATTGAACTGCCAGAGCTGGCCTTTGAACGGAACCGCTCTTGACCCCAGGGGGCGGAATCCATACGTTACTGCCGCTATGCAAATAAGAATGATTCAGGCTGCTCTTGTTGTTTTGGCCCTTTTCTCGCCGGCTGTTTTGCTGGGCGATGAGGGAGGATCCGGTTCAGCCGCTCCTGCCGGGCAGGCAATCCTTGTCTTGCGCAGCGGTCAAACCTTCGAGGGACGCATAACCGAAGTCGAGGGCGGATGCATCGTAGACCTCACGGATGGCCAAATCCGGATTAAAAAGGCTGATATCGACCTGATTTGCCACAGCCTGGACGATGGCTATCGTCAGAAACGAGCCGCCATTCAGATTGGCAATGTACAGCACCATTTGGAATTGGCCCACTGGTGCCTGCGGCATCAACTTTGGGGTCATGCTGCGGCCGAACTCGCCGACGCAACGGTGGCCGATCCCGGTAACCCGGCGATTGCCGCCATGCAGCATCGCTTGAAAATGGCCGTCGAACCACCGCCGAAACCTGATCTGACGGCGAAGCCGAAATCAGGCCCCACGAATGAAGAGTTGGACCGTCTGGTTCGCAGCCTTCCGCATGGCACGGTCGAGGCGTTTACACAATCGGTTCAGCCCGTACTCATGAATCACTGTGCCACCGCGGCCTGTCATGGTCCGCAGTCGGATACCGGTCTGCGGCTGTTTCGGGTGCAAGTGGGCAAGACAGCCAGTCGCCGCGTAACGCAACGAAATTTGTATTCCGTACTATCTTACATAGACCGCGAAAATCCGACGGCAAGCACTCTGCTGACCTTGCCGAGCGGACCGCATGGCACCGCAAAACACGCCATTTTCAATGAACATCAGGTAGTCCAATATAAACGGCTCGTCGATTGGACATGCCAAATCGCCGAGCAACCCTTGCTCGATACGCCCGCATCGGTCAAGCCTTCCGAGCCGGTCCAACATGCCGGTTTTACGCCGATCAACACACCGCCGAATGTGCTATCGCAAGAAGCAAGGCAAGCACAACCATTGCCGGCGTCCGAGAATTCCAAGAAAGTGAAACGCGGCGCCGATCCGGCAGCTCTCAAGGCCGTCATACCGTCCTCGGCCGATCCCTCGGGCGACCCGTTCGACCCCGAGAATTTCAATCGCCGGTTTGCCTCCGAGAAATCTCAGGAGACAAAGGAGCCGCCCAAGAAAACCGCCGATGAACGCTGATAAACAGCAGTTTTCTTCTAGGCGCTACAATTCCAGTTTGATCTCGCCCCGTTCGACCAGTTGAAGGAATTGCCGGTTGCTTTCCAATAAGTCGGGCAAGCGAGCCATGGCGTCGGGCGTGAACCAGTGGATCGAATCGACCTCGCGTGGATTGGCCACGGGCAGGGCGTTGGATTCCATCGTGCCCAACCACCAGGCCAGTTCGACCTTCCAGGATGTAATGCAACGCCATAGTCGTCGCACCGGCTGGATGACAACGCCGACCTCTTCCTGAAACTCGCGCACAAGGGCTTCTTCCTCGGTCTCGTTGTCTTCGATACCGCCGCCGGGAAAGCAATAGACCAAGGGGGCCACGACCGTCCGCGCGCGGCGAATCACAAGCATTCGGCCGTCGCGCACGACAATGCCCACTGCGCCGCGTCGTCCAGGATCGTCGGGAATTGGTTCCATAGCCGTGATTGTAACCAACCGACTCTCGTTATCCTAGACAATGGGAGTGATCGTTGCTTGGCGATAACCTTTTATTTCAAGATCGGGCGTTTTTATCGTTGGATGGACTATTCGCGCCGCTCCGCATTTCCCCTATAATGCGGGGCCTGCGAGATCCGCATTATGTCTGTCATCGACCCATTACATTTGGAACCCTTTCTCGCCCAATTTGGTTTGACCTCGTTTCGTCATGGGCAAAAAGAGGTAATCACGACCGTCCTTTCCGGGCGCGATTGTCTTTGCGTGATGCCGACAGGCGGCGGGAAAAGTCTTTGCTATCAATTGCCGGCCGTCGCAAGGCAAGGGCTCACTCTGGTCGTTTCGCCCTTGATTGCCTTGATGAAAGATCAAGTCGATCAGCTTCAGACGCGGGGACTTCCGGTCAGTTTTATCAATAGCTCGTTATCGCTGGGCGAACAGACCGACCGCCTGGATCGCATGGCAGCCGGCGAGTTTCGGCTTGTCTACGTTGCGCCCGAGCGATTCCGCAGCGGACGGTTCTGTGAGGCCGTCCGCGCGATAGGGCTCGATTTACTGGCAGTAGACGAAGCACATTGCATCAGCGAATGGGGGCACGATTTCCGGCCCGACTACGCTCGGCTTGGATATTTTCGCCGCACGT
This sequence comes from uncultured Planctomycetaceae bacterium, assembly GCA_964458015.1. GTDB lineage: Bacteria > Planctomycetota > Planctomycetia > Pirellulales > Thermoguttaceae > CAYWGR01. The sequence continues at coordinate 26,769 of CAYWGR010000032.1, read as the reverse complement.
TGGGCAATCCGCCGACATTGGCCCTGACGGCCACCGCTACGGATCGGGTGCGCCGCGACATTATCGAGCAGTTGGATCTCAAGGATCCGAAAACGTTCATCACGGGTTTTGCCCGTCCCAATTTGTTCTACGAGGTTCAATCGCCGCGCACCGAACGACAAAAGCCGGAAATTTTGTTGAAATTTCTGCGTCAGACGCCGGGTTCCGGAATTATCTACACCTCGACCCGGAAACGGGCGCAGGAAGTTGCCGACGCTATTGCGCAAGATGCCCGACGAAGCACGACGGTTTATCATGCGGGATTGCTGCCCGAGGAACGACGGGCGGCACAAGAAAATTTCATGAACGGACGTTGCGAGATCGTCGTGGCGACGAACGCCTTCGGCATGGGCATCGACAAGGCCGACGTGCGTTTCGTCGTTCACTACAATATCCCCGGCAGCTTGGAAGCCTATTATCAAGAGGCAGGCCGTGCCGGACGCGACGGAAAGCCCTCACGCTGCTTCATGATCTACCATGCTTCCGATCGGTATGTTCAAGAATTCTTCATTGAGAGTTCGTATCCTGGGCGTGAAAACATCGAGGCCGTTTACGACTATCTTTGCCAATGCGAAGTAAGTCCGATTGAAGTTACGCAAGAGGAATTGAAAAAGGAATTAGGGCTTTCGATCAGCAACGACGGTATCGGCAATTGCGAGCAACTGCTGGAAAGCGCCGGCGTGCTGGAACGATTGATTGCTTCGCAAAACATGGCCTCGGTGCGAATCGACAGCGACTTGCCCACGTTGGTGGATCTGCTGTCGAAACAAGCGAAAACGCAGCGCAAAGTGCTGCAATCGGTCGAACGGCTCGTGGGCGACCGGCGTCAGGAATTGATCCAGTTCCAAATCCGCGATCTGGCCTGTTCCGACGAGCTGGACCAAGAGTCGATTGTATACGCCCTGCGCGAGTTGAATCGCCTAGAGGCATTCACCTATGTTCCGCCTTTCCGCGGCCGCGCGATTCGGATGATCGATCGATTGCGACCGTTTGAGGAACTGGAAATCGATTTCGAGGCCCTCGAACGCCGCAAGGCCCAGGAATACGAAAAGCTGAACCAAGTCATCCGTTTCGCCATGGGCGGCGCATGTCGTCAGCGTGAAATCTTGCGCTACTTCGGTGAGGAAAATGCAAAACGCTGCGGCCATTGCGACAATTGCCGCTTGCATCCCCCTCCGGGCTCGCATGCGTAAGATGGCTCTGGGGCAAAGGCATCCAATATCTCCCCTCCCCCGCATGGGGGAGAGGGGCCGGGGGTGAGGGCGGTCGGCAGCGATCAGCCGTCAGCTATCAGCAATCCGTTATCCACAACCAGCGATTCTCTCACCTTTGCACCATCCCCAATCCCCAATCAACAAATCCCAAATCCCCGTTCCTCCTCCCCTCGCCCGGGCACCGACCAGCAAGGTTGGACGACAGAAGCGGAGCCGGAGGTGAGGGCATCCAATATCTCCCCTCGCCCGCTTGCGGGAGAGGGGCCGGGGGTGAGGGCGGATGACACTTCCCAGCACTCGCCCTCCGCCCCAATGCCGAACCCCATTTCAGCACCGCCTTTCGTCGATGATCCCGGCGATCAGCCCGTGGACGGCAATGTCTTGAAGACGATTCAAATCATCCTAAGCGGCGTGGCCCGCGTCCAGGCTCGATTCGCTTGCGGCCGCAACCTGATCGCGCAGATGCTCTGCGGCTCGAATAGCGCGAAAATCACCAAATTACAACTCCATAAGCTAAGCACCCACGGACTTTTGAAGCATCTCAAACAAGAGGAAGTGCTTCTGTTGATCGAGGCGTTGATTATCGAAGGGTGTCTGCGGCAGGTGGAGCAAAATCAGTTTCGGCCGGTCGTCGAACTTACGGATTATGGCATCGAGGTGATGAAAGGCAAGACATCGTTCGATCGTCCGCTGCCCGTGCCTGCCGAGTTGCTTTGGAAACTGCAAGGCGAGCGCCATCGCGAGGAAAGCCACAAAGGCCAAGGCGAGAAATTAGCCAAAACTTTGTATCCTTCTCACTATTGGACCTTGCGGCTGCTGGCGGCAGGTTTTACAGTAGACGAATGCGCCGCGATTCGCGGACTCGATCGCCAAGTGATCATCGAGCATGCCAAACGCGGAGAACAAGACCCTCAAGAGTAGATTTTTTTATAGAAAGTGAAAGGCAAAAGCGATGTTGGAACCCGAAATGCAGCAGCGAATCTGGCGTAGCGGCGTTGTGGCGGTCTTGGTCGTCGATCGTGTTGAAGACGCCGTGCCCTTGGCCTCCGCATTGCTCGACGGCGGCGTCGATATCATGGAGCTGACATTGCGAACTCCCGCCGCCATCGACGCCCTTCGGGCCGTAAAGGCCAACGTGCCCCAAATGCTGGCGGGCGTGGGCACGATCTTGACGGTTGACCAAGTCCATCAAGTGGTCAATGCCGGCGCGGCCTTCGGCGTTGCTCCCGGTACGAACGCCAATGTGGTCCGGGCGGCGCAAGCGGCCGGGCTTCCCTTCATGCCCGGAATCGTCACCCCTTCCGACATCGAACAAGCCTTGGAGTGCGATTGCCGCGAGTTGAAGTTCTTTCCCGCCGAGCCCTCGGGCGGACTCTCCTACTTGAAGAACATTGCGGCCCCCTATGCCCACCTGAACGTTCGCTACATTCCGCTCGGCGGATTGACCTTGGCCAATGCTCGCAACTATCTCGAAGACCCGCAAGTGTTGGCCGTCGGTGGATCTTGGATTGCCAAACGCGAGCAGATCGAACGCCGCGAATGGGAAACCATCGCCAAAAACGCCCGCGAAATTCGCACCTTGGTCGATCAGATCCGCGGAAAGTAAATCACACACACTAACAGCAATAATACAAAGGGCGGGTCCAGCGAAGTGCTGACCCGCCGAAAAAGTCTCGCATTGCGATTTTCAGAGTTTCTTTTTCTGCTTACCGATCGACGCGGGCCGTGCCGCCTTGCATCACTTTTTCTACTTCCTTGAGGCTGGCCGTGGTCGTGTCGCCGGGCGTGGTCATGGCCAGCGCGCCGTGAGCAGCGCCGTAGTTCACGGCCTCTAACGCCGTGCGGCCTTCCATCAAACCATAAACCAGGCCCGAGGCGAAGCTGTCTCCGCCGCCGACCCGATCGAAGATTTCGAGGTTCGGCCTGAAATCGGCTTCGAAAAACTCGCCGCCGGCATAACAAATCGCGCCCCAATCGTTGATCGAGGCCGTCTTGGCATTGCGCAACGTCGTGGCCACGACCTTGATGTTCGGAAAAGTCTTTACGACCTCAAGAATCATCTTTTTGAAGTTGCCCGCGTCAAGCTTCGAGAGATGGGCGTCGAGCCCTTCGACCTCGAACCCCAAGGCAGCCGAAAAATCTTCCTCATTGCCGATCATCACGTCAACATAAGGCGCCAAAGCGCGATTGACTTCCCTGGCATGGGCCTGCCCACCGTGCGATTTCCAAAGCGATGGCCGGTAGTTCAGATCGTAGGATACGATCGTGCCGTGTTTTTTGGCCGTTGCAGCCGCTTCCAAAACCACTTCTGGAGTTGTTGATGACAACGCGGCGAAGATTCCGCCGGTGTGGAACCATCGCACGCCGTCGCGGCCGAAGATTCGCTCCCAATCGATGTCGCCCTTTTTGAGTTGCGAAGCCGCGGAATGAGCCCGGTCGGAACAGCCGACGGCCGCCCGAACGCCGAACCCGCGCTCGGTGAAATTCAGGCCCACGCGCGCCGAACCGCCGATGCCGTCGTAGGGCACCCAGCGCACATACTCCATGTTGACGCCGCCCTGATAGATCAAGTCTTCCAGAAGGCGGCCGATCGGACAATCGGGAATCGCCGTCACGATGGCTGCTTCTTTGCCGAAGCAGCGTTTCAGTCCCCGGGCGACGTTGTATTCTCCGCCGCCTTCCCAAGCTTGAAAATGCCGCGACGTGTGGATCCGCTCATTGCCGGGATCCAAGCGAATCAAGACTTCGCCGAGGGAAACAATATCATACTTGCACGTACTCTTGGGCCGAACATCGAATACCGCCACGTTACGATTCCTTCTCCAAAAAACGGGTATCTTGAATGGACGATGAATAGCCGATAAGCAAAAAGCTGAATTTGAGCTAGAAACCGAGGTATGTCAACCTGCAAGCCATTCCCCGCGCGTTCTTTTTCTTGTACTTTCGTACTTTCAGGACAATGACCTATAATGACCTCGTGAAAAAAACGACAGACGCCACTCCAGAGCTATACCTCACCACCATTTGCGGTGGCCGTCTTGTCATAACATAGCATATCGTAATATAATAAACTCTCGTTTGGAAAGCCCCCTAGTACTCCGAGTTCGCAAGGAAAATCAACATGGCCCCCCAATATAAAGTTGTCGTGACCGACCTGATCAATGACGATCTTGAGCCCGAAAAGAAAATCCTCGGCGATTTGGCCGGCGTAACAGCTCTCGACAGCTACAGCGAAGACGACCTGGTCGGTCGGATCGAAGACGTCGATGCCATTATCCTTTATCATACGATTTCGTTGACCCACCAGACGATCAATCGTTTGCAGCATTGCAAGTTGATCGTGCGCGGCGGCGTCGGCTACGACAACGTCGATCGCGTTCTGGCTCGCCAAAAGGGCATCGCCGTGGCCAATGTGCCCGACTATGGTAACGAGGAAGTGGCCGATTCAGCCATCGGTTTCATGTTGGCTTTGACGCGCGGCATCGCCCCGATCAATTCCATCATGCGCAAGGGAGCGGAGCCGTGGTCCTATATTCATGCCGCGCCGTTGCATCGGCTGCGTGGCAGCGTGTTCGGTGTCGTGGGGCTCGGCCGCATCGGCACTGCCGCCGCCTTGCGGGCCAAGGCCCTGGGTATGGACGTGGTCTTTTACGATCCCTATAAGCCGTCGGGCTACGATAAGGCCGTCGGCATCCGGCGCGTTGAGCATTTCGACGACTTGCTCAACCAGAGCCACGTCTTGAGTTTGCATTGCCCCTTGACCGAGGAAACGTTCCACATGATCGACCGTCGCGCGATCTCCAAGTTGCCGCGCGGCGCATATCTGATCAACACGGCCCGGGGCGGCGTCGTCGATGTGACGGCCATTCCCGAGGCATTGGCTTCCGGCCAATTAGCCGGGGCCGGCATCGATGTTTTGGAACAAGAACCACCGCCGGCCGACCACCCCTTACTGGCCGCCTGGCGCGATCCCAATCATCCGGCCTACCATCGCTTGCTGTTGAATCCGCACACCGCGTTTTACAGCGAGGAAGGTTCGATGGAAATGCGCACCAAAGGCGCCGACGCCTGCCGTCGCGCCCTGCTGAACCTGCCGATTCCGAATCTCGTTAATTAGAACGCTCCGGTATTCACCGGCAGACCATCCGCCGAGAGCATCAGGCGATCCCATACGGACGCATAGCTTGCGCTCGTGCTGATCTCGATGAAATCGCTGAGCCAATGGATGCTGCCGTCGGCGAAACAGGCGTGAACGCCGCCCTGGTGCATGCTTCGAGCGGTCTGCTGATGATTGCCCCAGTTGTCGGCCGAGCAGGACATGCCCATTTCTTGCACGGCCGCAATGCCGCCCATCGCCGCTTGGATGTCGGAACAAGCCATTACGTCATCCCCATAGGAAGATGTCATGTTGTTAGGGCCGTAATCATCGCCAAGGTAACCGTGCATCCAAAGACTGTTGGGGCATCCGCCGGCCATTGCCCAAACGCCGCGCGAGTCGAACGGTGTAATGCCGGCGCGAATTTCAGCCAACAAAACGGTGTTGCTCGACCCATCACGGATTTGGGCCATCGTGACGGATACATTGGCACCCATAACACCGCGAATCCTAACGTCTGCCCAACCGCTGTCGGGAAACGCGGCATCGGCATTGAGCCCGCTGTAATAAGCATAACCGCAAAAATTGACGGACATGCACCCCAAGGCGGCGTTGGCGGCATAATTGCATCGTGCCCAATTGTCGCCCATCTGGTTGGTCATGGAACTGCCGGAACCGCTAAAGGTTGTTCGGTTATAGCTATCACAAGGACATAACAAACACGAGATCGACGTGGAACGTGCCGCGGCATTGGCGGCATCGGGCGTCGGTTTCGTCAGATCGAATGCATCGTGCAACGCTTGCTGCTCAAGGAATGGCAGCACCATCACGATCCAACTTTCTCTTAAGTTGGGATTGTTTTTCGCACCAACATCGCCTTTTGATGCCCAATGCGAGCTTGGCGGAAAGATTTTCCACTGCGATTCGTAGTTGAGCACAGCCAAACCAAGTTGCTTCAAATTGTTTTGGCACTGCAACCGGCGGGCTGCCTCACGCGCCGCCTGAACGGCCGGAAGCAATAACGAGATGAGAATTCCGATGATCGTGATCACGACCAAAAGCTCGACGAGCGTAAAACCATGTAGGGGCGGGCGAGTGCTAATCGGACGAGCCAAGCGGCGGGGAATAGAGTACGGTGTACCGAGTACGGAGTACCGAGTGCAAAATTCAGAGCACTGGTTTCCGCGTACAGAGTACTGAGTGCCCTGAATAGCGTACAGAGCTTGTTTTGAGGGCATTTTTCCCATATTTGGCGCTCGTTACTGGGTATTTGGCGATTTATTCATTACGATTGCCACCATGTACTTGGTACTCTGTACTCTGCACTTTTCCAGACGGCCGGATGATGGATGGGCAATTTTTCCCATCCACCATCCAATAGCCGAGGTTTCTCTATCGTCGTTTACGCCAAGCATACGCCAGAAGGCCAGCCGCACCGGTAAGACCCAATATCGTCGTCGAAGGTTCTGGTATTGGCGAGCCCGTGAACAACTTCACTTCGCCGTATTGAACGGAATTCTGCACATCCCGCTTGGATGTTATTAACACCCGATAGCTTGTGTAATTCGTGGAGTTGTTAAATCCCACAATATCTCCATAGGTAAGTCGATTTGCCGTGTCGGCCAATCCACTAACGCCTTCATAAAGCTTCGTCCAACTCGATCCAGTCATCAACGCATCCGTGGCGTTCGAGCCTTCGACGGTAATTGTTAAAGGATCCCGCTCCGGGCAATCATTGGCCGTAGCAAACTGGATAGCCGTGACTTTGGCCGCCGATGCCAGGGTTAAATGGAAACCCGTATTAATACCGGCTGCGAGTGATTCCGTAGGAGGATTGTTGTTATAGCCGAAGTTGAGGTATTTTGTACCGGTGTTCCCATCAATAGCACATGCAACGCCCTCGCCATCTTCTTTAGAGGCATTCGTTCCATCGCCGCCGGCCACGGTGTTCCAGAGGCTAGTGACGTTAGCGGTCCCCGAATAATCAACGGCGACATAATCCGCATTCGCCACGGCAGCTAGCGCCAGAACAACTGCCCACCCCGCAAACATCGTTCTCATCTGAAGCATTGTGCTTCTCCTTTCAACATAGTCCGAGACGAAGTGAAAAGCCTGAGCCGGTCTCGGACATTTACCGGCTGACTTCTTCCATATTCAGTTTAAGGATTTTGCCCGCTTGATTGATTCTCTTGTTCCTGCTTCGACTCTTCTTCCAACAAAGGCGACATATACGCCCGCAACTCGGTGACGGAAACGTAACCTTGCGAACCATTGCCGGGCACGCCGCCCAACGCCCAGCCGTAACCGGTGCGATCTTCGGGGGACGAACCTGTTAAGGCCAGCTCAAAGACCGCCCCCGGACCGGGCGATGCCTTCTGGCTGAATGCTCCGTAGAGCGGCTGATAGGGCAACTCTTGCCAATGCTCCAGATCATCTTCGGGCGGCATCTGATTCGTGTCCACAGGTTTCTTAAGGATGAATAGCCTTGGCGGCTCGGCCCAACTGCCGCCTTCGGCCGTTTGTCGCGCCAAAAATACCTTGATGCGGTCGAACCGCGTTTTCTTGTTGCCATAAAGCAAACCGACGAAACTAGTGGTTAGTGGCTGGTGGCTAGTGGCTAGTTTTTCTGATCCCTGACCTCTGAACCCTAACCCCTGATAAGTATCAAAGCTGCTCTTAGGTTCTTCGTTTTTCTCGCCGCGTCCATAGATGCCGTCGGTAGCTACGTCGAAGGCGAGTTGTCGATCGTTTTCGGCGGCACGGCGTCCATCGGCATTCCAAACGGCATGATAGGCCGATGCCACGACGTTTGTCGGTTGAAGGATTGTCTTCGCCGTTCGAGCATTATGAACTCTACGCACAACATTGGTGGCCGTGGGCGAAAGGTGAACGTGCGTCTTGGCGTGCGACGCCGTTCGACGTGGAGACTGATCTAGGTCGAGGAAGCAAATGCCTTCCCCGGCCGTTAAACGCTCGCGAATCGGTTTGCCGCCCGTGCGGCTATCGCGCGCGGCCTCGACCATCCCGCGAATCACATAAACCCCACTGGATTTATCGGGCCGAACCTCGACGGTGAACTCCGTGCCCAGATCCGTCACCGTGGCCGTCGGCGTTTTAATAGTGAATTGTGGATAGTGGATAGTGGATAGTGAGAGATTAGGGATCTGGGATTGGGGATTAGAAATTTGGGATTTGGCGATTTGGGATTTGGGATTTGTGTCTGGTCCCCTCTCCCTTTGGGAGAGGGTTAGGGTGAGGGCGGGTTGGGGACTAGGGACTAGAGATTTCTGATTTATGATTTCTGATTTATGATTTGTTGTCCCTGCCCCCTGCCCCCTGACCCCTGATCCCTCCTTACTGGTCACTGGCCACTGGCCACTGACCACTTTCCCTGACCTCTGGTCTCTGCCCTCTGCCCCCTTCTTTTCCAAACGGGCCGTCAACTTTCCAAGCGAGAGGAAGCCGCCGTCGCGGGAATCCGCTTCATAGGTAACAGGCCCCTGGAGGATCACGACGGCCCCGGTGTCGTAAGTGATTTCCATCATGCCCGAAGCGATGGCGTACTTGCGGCCCAAGGCAACAAGATCCGTCACGGCGGCGGTTGCGGCATCGGCCCAACGCACATCAACCATGCCGGTAATGCGGCCGACGTATTGCACATGCGGTCCGACCATTGCCGGTTTCGCAGACTGCACGTCCTCGGCGATTTGCTTATGATGCGTCACAAATATAAGTGAGCCACACCAAAGCCCCAATCCAGTGATGACGGTTGCGATCAGAAGCGAAAACGGAATTTCCTGGGAGAAAAAGCCGACTGTGTTTTGAAAGGCCGTCGCAAAAAGATTCAACGGAAGGACGGAAGACGTAGGTTCCTTGGAAAGGTCTGAGGCGACTGCCGCGGCGTCCACATACTCCCGATCGATCCGCTGGCGGGCATTCCGAGCGGCCTCGTGGGCCAACATGTCCATTTTCAGCCCAACATGCATGCGACAATAGCTCAAATACCGTTGACAAGCCGCGTCGTCGGCCAGCAACAAGGCGTCTAATTCAGCCAACTCCGCGGGGGTGGCCATTTTTTCACAAACCGCTTCCGCAAGACGCAACAGGCGGTCATCGTTCGAGGGGTGATCGCTCATGACGGTCTCCCATCGAGATGTTCCTGTTGAGCAATCTCCGCCTCAATACATTCGAGCAGCTTACGGCGTATTCGGAAGAGCGAGTTGCACACGCTCGGCTGGGGACGTTCCAACCGGTCGGCAATCTCGCTGCTGCTTAAATCATCGATGTAACGAAGTTGGAGCAGTTCCGCATCCGTATCGCCCAGCTTAGCCCGACACGCACGCAAGGCGTTCAGATAAAGCTCGGATCCGTCGCATTGGGCATCAAGCGTCGTTTTAGTCAGGGCATCGAGCAGCTCTTCGCTAATGGGATTCGGCATTTTTTTGCGCGACAAAAAATGACGAACTTCAAGCTTCGCCGTCTGCCGTGCCCAGGCAAAGAAATCGCTGCCGGGCTGGAACGAATCGAACTTGCGCCAGAGAACCAAACAGACCGACTGGAACAGGTCATTAGCGTCGTCCCAATCGCGAACAATGGCAAATATGTAGGCGTAGAGATCGCTCTGGTGACGCGTAATCAACCGCGTGAACAGGTCGTGATTCTCTTGGTGGTCCATTTAGCTACTATCCCTTTGAGCATCGCCCCACAACCGTAAAACCCACGATGCCGTTTGGATCTTTCACCACACAAACGACGCAAGCAGGCGATTTTTCACGCAAAAAATCGGCGAACTCTGCCATTTCGGCCATTTGCAGTTTCCAAAGCGTTGCACCATAGGGATTTACGCCATTCGATTTCCCATCCTTTTATACTAACCAGACCAAACGCCGTGTGTCCAATTTTCCAGGAGTAGAATTACGGCCGTCGCAAGATTCCGATGATCGTCGGCAACCGGAATGGATGGCCGCACCCCACCCGACGCAACTGCCATCCGGCCAGAAAGATCAAGGTTCGAGGCCTTGTCGAAATACCCCGCCAACCGGTATACTGCGCGGTTCCAGCAAGGGGTGCAAGCCCCAAGTTGGGGCGCTGTCTAATCGTGATCACGGACCTTTTCCCACGTGGATTCATCCAGATGAAACATCACAGTTCGTCCTACAGCATTCTTGTCCGGTTGCGTTATGCCGATACACCGGGATTTCTCGGCCGCATCACTTCGGCCATCGGCGAGGTCGAGGGCTCCATCGGTTCCGTCGATGTCGTCAGTGTGGAAAATCACGAGATCACGCGCGATTTCACGATCAGCGCCTACGATTTGGAACATAGCGAGCAGATCGTTCAACGAATCCGCGCGATCGAGGGCGTCACGGTCGTCAGCGCCGAGGATCGAACCTTTTTGCTCCACAAGAACGGCAAGATTGAAATCAAATGCAAGATTCCGCTGAAGGATCGCGATGACTTGGCGATGGTTTATACGCCTGGCGTCGCCCGGGTTTGCAAAGCCGTCGAGGCCGATCCCGAATCCTCCTTTTCGCTCACGATCCGCAGCAATACCGTCACGGTCTTGTCCGACGGCTCCGCGGTGCTGGGGCTTGGCAACATCGGCCCCAAGGCCGCCATGCCGGTGATGGAAGGCAAGTGCATGCTTTTCAAGGAATTCGGCGGCGTCGATGCATTTCCTTTGTGCCTAGACACTCAGGACGTCGAGCAGATCGTCCGCACGTGCGTCTATTTAGCGCCGACGTTCGGCGGCATCTGCCTGGAAGATATTTCGTCGCCGCGATGCGTTGCGATCGAGGAGCAATTGATCGAGCTGTTGGATATCCCGGTCTTTCACGACGATCAGCATGGCACGGCGGTCGTGGTTGCCGCGGCATTGCAAAACAGCCTTAAAATCGTCGGCAAAAAGCCCGCCGACGTTCGCATTGCCATGTCTGGCGCGGGGGCTGCCGGCGCAGCCATTGCAAAATTGCTGAAATCGATGGGATATGAACAGATCCTGGCTTGCGACCGCAGCGGCATCATCTGCCGCGGGCGTTCATTTGCCGATAATCCGGTCAAACAATGGCTGGCCGAAAACACCAATTCAGAGGCGGTTTCGGGCGATCTCGGCACAGCGCTTCGTGGAGCCGACATTTTTATCGGCGTATCGAGCGCCGGCCTTTTGAACCAGGAACACATCAAGAGCATGGGCAAATCGCCCATCGTGTTCGCACTGGCGAATCCGGTGCCCGAGATCTTGCCGGAACAGGCGTCCCCCTATGCGGCCATCATGGCCACGGGCCGCTCCGATTATCCGAATCAAATCAACAATGTGCTTTGCTTCCCCGGCCTCTTCCGCGGCTTGCTCGATGTGCGGGCCAAGCGAGTCACGGCTTCGATGAAGATCGCGGCGGTGCAAGCCATTGCCGAATCGGTGCCTGAGGAACAATTGCGTCCCGACTTCATCGTTCCCAGCGTTTTCGACCGCCGCGTCGCCCCCAGTGTCGCCAGGGCAGTAGCCCAGGCGGCTGTTGCAGAGGGCGTTGCTCGCATCGGATAACTTATTGATACCGACATTGCCAATGTTCAAGATTCAACCGCAAACACGGCTGTTTCAGCCGAGTTTGCTGGCCTAATTGGCCGCGGAACGGTTCATTAGCACTGTAGGACGCAATAACACAAAACAATCCCCTCTCACAAATCGAGAGGGGATTGTTTTTTTCACGCATTCGTTGTCGTGGCTGGAATCGGATTACTTGGCCGAAAAGCCTACAATCTCAACCTCTGGCGCAAACCCAAAGGACCGCAATTCATAGGGTGTAAGCGTCATACGCCACTGCTGCGGAACTTCAACCGATTGGTTGGTCGCCAAATCAGTCGCCTTGCTCGACGCACTCTTCAATCGCACTTCGACATCGACGGGCTGCCCTTTGCGATTCACAAGATAAAGATACCGTCGGCCGCCGTCCACCAAGGTTCGCACAGCCACGGGATTCGTCGTGCCGCCGACGGTCTCGAATCGTTTGGCCGGCAACGCTCGATAGGCTCGAACAAACGGCTGAAGCATTTCGCCATGAATGGTGTTTAAATACAAACCGCCGCGGGTAAGGCAACAAGCGTCATTATCGGCCAGGATATTCGCATACCGATCAAGATAATTGATGCCCGCTTGAAATGCCGACGGAATCCGAAGCTGCGAATCCCACCAGAAACCGTCCTTGGCATATTCCGAATTCATGCGGCAAATGCCTTCCGCCGGCTTGCCCATGATAACGGCCAAGGCCCGCGCCTGCGGATCGTTCTGGTCGCATACAAACCACTTATGCTTTCCCCAGTTCTCGATCCAAGCGTCGAAGATGAGATTTCCAAATTGGATTCCCGGTTCTTTTTCAAATAATTTGGCGTCGAATCCTCCGTCGCGGTTGCATTCTCCCATATTGAGCGTCACCGTCAGATCGGGGTGCACGCGGACAAAGTGATCGCGGATGCCGCAAATCAGACGATGAATCTTTTCACATCGCCAGGCAACCCATTTCTCCTTGGTGGGATCCTTGGTTAAGAAGGCATGACGCTGAGAAAAACGGTCGGGCGCCTTGGCATCCACCGGCACCGCGATGCCGGTCTCTTTTTGGAACAAGCCCACCGAGTAATCATCGTACCCGCTTTGCAGCGAGCCGAAGCTGAACATAACCGGCGACCACAGATTGAGATTCACGCCCTTGAACGCGGGATATTTTCCATAGCGCTCGGCAATCTCCTGGAAGTAGCCGAGCATGGCTTCCTGCACGACGGGGTGGATCGGATTGAAAATCGGTCCACGGCCGATGGCCCCCTCTTGCCGTTCGCCATATGCCCAAGGAAACGCTCCAAGGTCTTTGCCTGTTCCGCGAAACTCGGCCAGTTTGGCGAAATTCCGAACGTTGTATTCGGTCGTCCAGTCGTTGGTTCCCGCCTGAACCTGATTGTTCGAAAGCATGTTATTGATCGTATCCTTGCCGGCCTTGATCGAGGCCAGATCGGTGTTCATCTTCTCCATGAGGCTGCCAAGACGCAACAGTGTCAGAACGCCGCGGAACTCCAGCTTTTCACGCTCGAAACGTTCCAGCAACTGTGCGACCCAATCTTCCGGTTGCGTTGTCCAGCGGATGTACAGCTTCCGATCCGGTCCCGGTACGCTCCAGTCGAAATATCCGGCCGGTTCTCGCTTGGAAGGAAACAGCGGTCCGTGATACCAGTTGATCGGATAGGCAAGCGTCTGCTGGCCCGAGAAATGAAAAAAAGAAATCGTTCGATCGAGCCATTCTTGGAAATTCGTGGCCCCGAGGCTTGCGCATGTGCCGCAGGGATCTTCGTATTCAACGCCGAAACGTCTCCGCGAGCCGTCGCGGGGATCACCAGGAATGGCCGTGACCGGCAAGTTCTCGATCTCGTAGATTTCCACCCCGGCAGCGGCTGCGGGACCGGCGCCGTCCAGCGTGTTGCCATAATGGCAGCCGGCCTGGGCATTCTCGAAAATTAGGCTGCAATCTTTCCACCGCGGCCAGAAGATCTGGTGAATTTCGAGCATCTTCCCACTGATCGGCTGCGTCGGCGTACCATAGACCGCCGTGCTTTCGTCATAGCAGGTGCCATCCATGATCAACATGCTGCGCCGTTTGTCGTCGGGAAAACGAATCACGGCCAGATGCGGCTTGCCGACTTGCTCGATGGCAAAGCGATATCCAAACCGCATTTCCGGTTTGGCTTCCGCCTCACGATAATCCCCCAAGGGCGATTTGACGATATGCGCGTTGCCCAGCGCAAAATACTTGTCCGGGCCGAACTCTTTCGTGCAGTCGATCGAAGTGACTAATCGCTTTCGCGCGGGTTCCTCGGCCGCAAGCAGAGATACGGACAGATAGGTAAGAGCTACAGCCGAAACAAAACAATACGGGATACGGGAAATCGCGAGCATGGGAATTCCTTTCTTGGCGAAAACCGCGACCGTTACTTCGAAACAACCTCGAAGTTGATCGCATTTTCACCGGGTTGGAGATCGGTTTTGAGGGTGGATGCGGAATTGAACCGCGGAGGGATTGCTTCAACAGATTCTTCGATCATTTGCCCCTGAGGCGCCAATGGTTTTTGAACCATTTTGCCGGTCTTTCGGATGGATCGGATTTCAACGCGATTTCGGCCGATAGCTGGGCCTTTATCCGCCGAAAGCCGGTATCGTCCGTTTTCAATTTGCCCTCCGGCAACGCTGCCCTTCGTGCCGTCGATGGGCGTGAATAAAATGGATCCCCGTTCGAGCGGTTTGCCATCGAGTTTTACTTCGCCGGTAACAACGCTGCGATTGGCGTCCGTTTTATTGCATCCGATAAAAGCAAGCACAATCAAGATGCACAGCATGCGTTGTAGTGATTGTATGGAAATCATGTCCTGCCTCTTAAAAATCAATCGTGATTGCTGTTTTATCAGCAATCCATCCAATGCAATGCCAGGGCGTGATGTCGATGCCGTTTTGAACGAAATGGACGCTGCCGTCACAAAATACCGCGTTGATGCCTCCGGAATGACGACTGCGCGGACTGGCGTACGTCTCTCCGTCGGCGCCTTGCGTGCAAGGCAGATTTGCCTCGGGCTGATTATGTTCGCCGCTTGAAGGACAAAACTCCGTGGAATCAATGGCAATGTCATGGCTCGTGGAATTCGGTCCCAGCGTGACAAACAAAGTTTGGCAACCGGCGCGAGTCGTCCAAAACAACCCACGGACATCCAGAGAGTCTGCCCCGCGCAGGTATTCGGCCACGGCCATCGTATTGCTTGTACCGTCCTTGATTTCCGAAATCATGGTTCCTTCATCGGGGCGAAATACAGCGCGCTGTGACATATTGGTGCTGTTAAGGCCCTCGCTTTCACTTAGCCCTGAAAATATTCCGAGATAATTGCTTTTCGGCAGCTGGACGGGGCCTCCGTAGTGGAGCGGATCGCCCATGCCGTCGCTGGGACAAAGCAAGTTCGGCCATGTTTGGCCGTTGACGATCGCCGGCCAATCGCTGGATTTCCAGGGCACCGTCAGGTTGAACGCCGGGCCGTTCAACGCCTTGTAATATGCCTCTTGTTCCATGAACGGCAGTAAGAAATGAATCAGGTAGGGCCATTCGTAGTCGGTCTTGCAACCCGGCGGGAACTTTCCGTTCTGCGACTCGAAATTATGCATCGCCAGCCCGATCTGCTTCAGATTATTGCTGCATTGCAACCGTCGTGCCGCTTCCCGTGCCGCTTGCACCGCCGGGAGCAAGAGCGAAATCAGAATGCCGATGATCGTAATCACGACCAATAGCTCCACCAGGGTAAAACCGTGTACATATTTGAGATTTGTCGATTTGGGATTTGGGATTTTATTTCTTGGCAACATATAAAACATCTCCGCGACAACGCTGGTTTCCTTGATCTAAAATCCCAAATCTCCAAATCCTACATCAACAAATCGGACAATTACTTCCGCTTCTTCCACGCATACGCCAATAGGCCAATAATGCCTGTACTCATCAAGATAACCATACCTGGTTCTGGAATGGCCGTTGTGGACAACCCAAAATTGTCTATGTCGTGTCCAGGAGCGTTTTCAGTATTCCCATAGGAATCCGAAAAGATCTGATTGATCATTTGGTGAGTACCATAAAGCCCCCGTGAGGAAATTACGTAGCTTGACCCGCCGTATGGCGTGATTGTGCCCGAATACGTGTAATTCTTCAGATCAAGTGCCAATTGTACGTTGTACCATGTTCCCACAACGGGCGCAATTCCAAGGTCGCTCCATCCCGTCGAGCTTAAGATGGAAACGGAAGTTCCGGTGATATACATTTGGACGGGCATATAGGCGCCAAAACCGCTAGCAATCGAGATGGAGTATCTTCCTACATTGGTGTCGTTGTTGCGGAAATCCGCATTTAAATAGTAGGTTGCCTGCGAATCGGCGGCAATATCGGCAAATGTTTGACCGAACGTGTTGTTTGCCGCCGAAGCAGCTACGGAAACGCCAGATGAATTTTTTGCATAAGCATTGGTAAAAGGACTTTGTGAGGTGTCTGCAAGCGAAATACCGCTCCACCAATTACCGTCGCCGCTCCAAGTTGAGCCGAAATCACCATTGCTGCTTACCCAATCGGCATTGGCCGCCAAGGGGCATTCGCACAATAACACTCCAAGGATCAATGAAATGCCAATCTTGTGAAATAACTTACGACTCATTGCGAGTCCTCCCGTAAAAGGTAAATATAGGAAATATTCTACAACACATTTCTCTCTCTTATTCCAAAACTCCGTCTTCGGAACAAAAGAACGTTTGGCCAATGGCATAGTCTCCATGATCTTCTGATGTTGACTTGGAGCATGAACCGGCCTGCTGCGTTATGAGCCTTTCTCGACTTTTTCGTGGGTCGGTCCTAGTTCATGGGCTAGGAAAACGTCACTGCTATTTCATATCTCCAGAGTGAAAAGATCTCCGTTCATTTACTTTTCCGCCAAGCGTATGCCAATAGGCCGGCCAGGCCTGCTAAAAGCAAGGGCAATATTCCCGGCTCGGGTATTGCCGTTGTAGAAAGCCCGAAGTTGTCGATGTCGTGTGCGGGAGCCGTAAGTTGCCCGCCGTCATTTCCACCATCGGAGAAGATGTTGGTGATGCCGACATTGGTATGGATGAAGGAACCGCCGGCGATCGTGACGGCTGATCCACCAAACGGAGTGACTGTGCCGGAATAGCTTTGGTGGGTTAGATCGAGTGTCAACTGCACATTGTACCATGTTCCCACAACAGGGTCGAGAATGTCAGTCCATGTCACTCCACCCAAGCCATTGCCTGTTACAGCTTGAAGGCCGTTATCGCCCCGTATCGACAGAAAAAGAGCATGATTGAATTGAGTGTTTGAAACTGCCAGGACATAGCCGTCAGTCTCTTCTGCACTGGTATTGCGGAAATCGACGTTGAGATACACGAAACCGGTGGCATCGGTTGCGATTGGGGTGGTAAGATTGTTGACAAAGTATGGGTTACCACTTAGGGCGGCTGCGTTGGCGCCTTTGCCGTTGGTATTTGCGAAAACATTCGTGAACGGACTTTGAGAATTGCTTGTGACCGTATGACTTCCGCCCCCACCGAACGCAGTCCACGGCGACGCAAGCGTACTGCCAATCGTTTGTGCGCCAAAGTCGGCGTCAGTCGTCAACCAAGCGGCGTTGGTTTCCACTGGGTATGCGCAAAACGCTACTCCAAGGATTGCCAAAACAAAAACATGCTGGAAACTCTTGCGACTCATAGTGAGCCCTCCCGTAAAAGGTAAAAATAGGAAACATTCACTTCCACAAACACATCCAAGCCAACGATTCGCGAGACGTTGGCTTGTTGCTCATCATGCCTTATCGCTCTCCTCCTCAAAAAAGTGCGCGTTCTTTATTTTTCCGTCGAATTCTCCCCCTGCTCTATTTCCGTGGCCGTCGTTCTCAACACGGGGTCGCCCAATACGGTCCAGACGCCGCCAATCGCTTTTTGACCGCCATCGGTCGATACCAAGGTGAGAAAACGGTCGCCGGGTTTGATGTCTACCTTCACCAACCAGGTGCTGCCTTTAAGTTCCGTCGCTTTCCACCGCACCTGTCCATCGACGAGCACCCAGCAGTCGGCGGACGTCTTAAGAGTCTTTCCTGCCACTGTCTCGAAACGAACCACTGCCTGCTTGTGCTTTTTGCGAAGGGCGTCGAGATCGAACGTAATGCCTACATTGGCATGCATGCCCAAAAGCCCGCGCCGTTGAGGCATCAATCCATACCCAAAATCACCGGAATGAATCCAATAATTCGCGTCATTTTTGAGTTTTTCCGACGGCTTAAACGACCTGGCCCAGATCGGTCCCATCGTAACGCCAAGTGTTTTCGGGAAATCAAACGTATGGCCCGAGGAATCAACTTGTACCGGGCCGCGGCTGCCGTCGGGAATAAACGTGCCATCGACAAATTTGTAATAGGTCGCGCGATGATATTTTCCGTCGTTGATCCGTGCATGGCTCAAGAATATCGGCTCTTCCATGCTGCACGATGGGTCGATCCCTCGCTCGCGCTCATGGCCCAGTCCGTCGCCGCCGGCCATGATATCGAGAATGTCCAAAATCGCAGACGACTGGACAAACTGCCGCACGAAATTCTTGGCATCAACCGACGTTCGACGCACAACAAGCCGCCGGCCGCTGTCTTCCTTCACAACTTGTGCCGATTCATTGGCAATCAATCGAACGGATTGACCTTCAGATTCGTTGCCGTCCCTTGTCGGCTGTAATTCAACAACGCCGCGATAGACGTGCGTGGATGTTCTGCCCGAACGATCGACCTCGACGCCGAATTCCGTGCCCAGGTCGGTCACGACGGCCGTCGGCGTTCGCACAGTGAACGCCGGGGCGGGGGAAGATGAGGGATTGGGGATTTGGGATTTCGGGATTTTGGGATTTGTTTCACTAACCACTGACCACTGACCACTGGCCACTTGTCCTGGCCACTGGCCACTAGCCACTTTTTCTGCCCGCTTCTGCTTGCTCTCCCCTCTCCCCTCTCCCCTCTCCTCTACTCTCGCCGTCAGCTTGCCAACCTGCAAGAAACCGCCGTCCCGCGAGTTTACTTCATAACTGCAAGGCCCTTGAAGAATCACTTTCGCGCCACTGTTATAGGTGATTTCCACGAGCCCGGAATCAAGTTTTAATTGGCGGCCGAGGAGTATGTTGTCGTAGCCGGACGGCGCTCGGCAGTCCTTTGGCCAACGGCAATCGGCCAAGCCGGTGATCTTGGCGACAACCTCTAAGGAAGAATTATCGGCGGAATGCCGCGACGGACGCCCCGAAGGCACGGCATCGCCTGCAACATGCTCGGGCCGCGACACATAGATCATGGAACCGAGCAACAATCCCAGGCTGGTTATTACCGTGGCAATGAGTAACGCAAACGGAATTTCTTGCGAAAAGAAGCCGATCGTGCCGCGGTACGCGGAAGCAAACAGGCTGGGAGATGGAATCGACGGCGGAAGCGGAGCCATCGCTCCATGGTCTACCGTGTTTCCTATCTCCGATTCGTCCTCTTCGGAGCAACTTGGGAGAATGTCGTTGGCGTGTGTCGCCATGTCCTCGTCACGATGCGGACGATACCAGTAGAGATTGGCATGAACGTCCAGCATTTCAACATAGAAATCGACGGCCTCCTCGCTCGTGCTAAGAAGCTCTTCGAGTCGGGCGAATTGCTCCTCGACGGCAATGCCGCTCGTGTAGGCGACCACCAAGTCGAGAAGCTCTTGCCGCGATGCGTTGTCGAGACTCATTCCGGATCCTCCGACGAAACAGCATCGTCGATGCAACGATGTAAGGAACCGCGAATGCGAACCAACGCTTTATAAATGGTATTGGCCGGCCGCCCCAATTCCTGGGCGACTTCGGCAACGGTTTTTTTGCCGTGGAAATAGTAGTGCTCGATAATTTCCCGATCGTCCAGGGGAAGTTTTTCGACGCAATCGCCCATCGCAAAATGCCGCTCCTCCAGCAAGTCGCTGCGGAGGACACGCGCCTGGGCAATGCGATCGAGCACGGCTTCATTGAAAACTTGTCGGCGGCGGCCTTGCTGCTTCAGATATTTGAGCGTTTCACGATAGGCAACCCCGCAGGCCCAACGAACGAAGTCGCCCGACGGATCGAATTGATCCATTTTCCGCCAAAGCACGATGCTGGTACGCTGCAGCACGTCTTCGGCGTCGGCCCAATGGGGCAAAAGCGTAACGATATAGGCAAACACCCGGCCCTGATTCAGCCCGAACAGACGGGCGAAGGTTTCATCTCGTGCGGAGTGCTCGTTACGCATGGACCGACCGGTGTTGCTGGAGGCAGGTCATTTTTTCCAGGAAAGACGCCTTGTCTGATTATACCCTCGAAGATCGTGAAGTTTTTACAACGTCTAGCGACCAACGGGAGCGAATCGAAGCTAACCGAGTGGCAACTCGTATTGGCTGGCGGCACCGCCGCTCTATGTAGTATCTCCCCGAGACGCGGAAAATTGGTATCACGAAAAAAGAATTTTTGGGGAAACCCCCCATTCCGGTTCCTTGGGCTTTTTTTCAGCAGTGCCGCGGCCGGATTTGTGCCGCCAAACTCGTACCGGCGGCCCGATGGATCGAGCGGATCGCTCCGATCGTCGAGGAAGAGCACGATTGGCCCCCCCCTTCTTCTAGACCGATCCTTTTGCCAAGGCCGCTGTGGAAATTAGCAAAGCCTTTGCCGACCGAGAAATGGTCGAACAGGACTTCCAAGACGCGAAGGAAGTCTGGGGCGCAGAGCAGCAACAGATGCCGAACATCCGGCCTAACATGGCCGTCTATTCATGTGAATCTCTGGATTCACGCGATGGCGGGATTCTGGCCCTGAAATCGTCCTCACAACGCTCTGTGCGGTCGCGGCTTGTCGCCGCGGGACGACCGCCGAGCGCAGTCCGTCTCATGCCGATCCCCGCAAAACATCATGAATCACGAATCGCCAACACTAGCCGCCATTCGGCGGCTGCCGCGGAAAACCCTTCTATCGACCAAGCGCCTCATCGACTTGGCCACGGAACGTGGGGCATCTATTCAAGAAAGTGCAGACCCTCTGCAACACTATGAGAAAGCGTCTGCCCGGTAGATGCTAGAGTCCGTGGCTCATCGTGCTGCCGCGTCGTGAGCGACGTTCTGCCCGAAGCCGGGCGCGCCGCTTGATCTCGCTGGGCTTTTCGTAATACTCGCGACGACGCATTTCCTTCTTGATTCCGCTCCGCTCCACCAATTTGCGGAAACGACGCACTGCCTCTTGAATGGACTCCCGTTCGCGCAACGTCAATTTAACCACTCACTTCTCCTTTGGCTAAAATCCTCACCTACCGAGTGCTTCCACCATAGTGATTTATGAACAACGTCAAGCCCTACAATTTACACAACCGCATGGGCTCTGTCCACCCCTTATCGACCAATCTCGCGCGAGCCGATCAATGGTGCTGCTTATTTCACTTTTCTTACCAGATGCCCCGCCAATGCCACCCCCCTCTGTTTACCATCCTTCCCTGAAAATCAATTCTAGCACGTACCACCGTACTACCTCGCAACCGGCATAATCGACAAATTCTCTGCCTATGCCGTAGCTCCGCGAACGCAAGGTTTCCTTAACCATAAATCCTTGCCTGCTTTAAACTTATTGAGCATTTTTCGACGCCTCGCCTGTGATGGCCTAGCCGCTGTTGGCCGATGGTTTTATTAGGGAACATTCGTGGCATTTCCCTCACGGATCGTTCTCCTTCACAAAGGATCCCGCCCTCGATGGACACCCCTACGTCACACCTCGCATTGTTAATGGATCTCGAAGCTCGACACGAGGATCTGCTCAAACAACTCGAGGAACTCGATCATCGCGTCGAAAAGGCCTTGGCCGAATGCCAAGTCTATCGTGAATTCCCAAGTGCCGTGGCATCCTGCGCCCCTGCTTGCACATAAGTACAGGCAAATTGTCCCGCGTCTTCCATGCCGATGCTTCCTTGCTTGCAATCCTGCCGACACAGCCCCACGCCACACCCCCTCTTTGGGTGATATTTCAATGTTCCTTGAAAACATGGGATAAGAACACCCCTCTCATTGTTGCATAAGTGTCCAGATTGCCTCCACCTCTTTATTTGGCATATTTCACAAGACCTGTTGAAAATATTGCCGGCCAGCCATAGTATTTTTTAAACAGAAGGGAGTCTGATTTTTTTCTCGTCCATGTCGTTCAAAGGGGGGCAGACATGAGCATCCAAGCTCCGACTTCCGATAACGGGCTGTTGGATCTTTTAAGGATCACGGGACCATTAGGCGTACTCGAACTCGCCGATGCAATGGAGGTTACTCCGACGGCCGTGCGCCAACGCCTTGTGCGTCTTATGGCCCAAAACAGCATCCAACGCGAAACCATCCATCACGGTCGCGGACGTCCCAAACATCGCTACTGGCTCACCGAAAAGGGTCTGCGATTAACGGGTTCCAATTTCACCGACCTGGCCCTGGCACTTTGGCAGGAAATCCGCGAAAAAGGCGATCCTGAACTGCGCCGCGAAACGCTTCGGCGCATCGCACGAGGTCTCGCCTCCGGCTATGCCGGCCAAATTCACGGCAATACACCCGCCGAAAGAATGCAAGGACTCGCAACCTTGTTGGCCCAGCGACAAATTCCCGTTACCATCGAGAACTCCGAACAGGGCACTGTCTTAACCCAACACGCCTGCCCTTACCCTAAATTGGCCGAACAAGACCAGGGCATCTGCAGCATGGAACGCATGATGTTTTCCGAATTGTTGGGCCAAAATGTGGAACTAACCCAATGCCGCCTGCAAGGAGGGGGTGATTGCCGGTTCCAAGCGAGCTGAAGGTCGGGTATACTAAAGCTTTTCCCGCAAGAACCATCAGAGAGCGGGACAAGCCTTGGCAAGTCCCATCATATTAGTTTTTCAGGGCAATTGCTCGCGGAAACGGGGTCCCTCCAATATGACTCAACCTTGGATTGAAGGACGCTTTGAAGACGGCATCGTTTTGTCCACCGTGGAACAATCGATCTATTGGGCTCGACAGGGCAGTCTTTGGCCCGTCACCTTCGGGTTAGCCTGTTGTGCAATCGAAATGATGTCAGCCGGTGCGTCGCGGTTCGATCTCGACCGGTTTGGCGCCGGTGCGTTTCGTCCCAGCCCGCGACAGGCCGACCTCATGATCGTCGCTGGCACGGTCACGCACAAAATGGCCAGCCGCGTGCGTCGCCTCTACGAACAAATGCCCGAACCCAAATATGTAATTGCCTACGGCGCCTGCTCCATCGGCGGAGGCCCTTATTTCCAACACGGCTACCACGTCGTTCGCGGCGTCGATTTAGTCGTTCCCGTCGATGTCTATATCCCCGGTTGCCCTCCCAGGCCTGAAGCGTTTCTCGAAGGCATCATGCGTCTTCAAGAGAAAATTCGCGGGCAACACATCGCTCGTCAACGCGGCGACAGCGGCGGTTGGATCGGCCATCTCTTGCGACAAGGCAAAAAGATGGAAGACGAGCTGCCGGCCCCCCTGCAAACCGGCTACGGGCAAGTCGAGGAAATGCCCGATACGCCGCTTGTTTTCGAGCATCAAAAGGCCAAACAAAAGAACCCAACGGCCTAACTACGATTGCTCTCACCTCGCCAGTGCGAACCAATCCACCGGTACAGTAAACTCGTTCGCATTCCAAGCCGCTTCGGCAAGAACTGGGCATGGTAATCGCTTTGCCAACTCCTGCCGATTGCTTGCTTGGCTAATATCCACGTCGGATCGCGCTGCCGTTTGATTCAACACCACGCCGGCCACAGGCAGCCCGCCGTGAAATGCACGAGCGGCAATCAGTGTTTGCAGGGTTTGGTTTACCGTGCCCAAAACGTTCCGCGACACCACGACCAACGGAAAACCAAACGCTTCCGCCAAATCCGCAACATATTCCTTCTCGCCCAAGGGCGACATCAACCCACCGGCCCCTTCCACCAACATCACGTCCGCTCGTTCACGCCAATAGTCGAGCCCACAGCGGAGCAAATCGGCATCCAAGGTTTTGCCCTCTTCGCGCGCTGCCAAATGGGGAGCCAGGGGGGCCAAAAAACGTTGAGGGCAAACCCGTTCAAGCTCGCCCGGACATCCTGCCGCATGCCACAAGGCTACCGCATCGTCGGAAACCAACTGCCCATCCTTTTGCACGCATCCGCTTGCCGCGGGCTTATAAACTCCCACGCGATGCCCAGCCGCAACCAACGAACGCGCAATCATCACCCCCACGTAGGTTTTACCCACATCGGTATCCGTGCCGGTGATGAAAAGACCTGGAATGCGCAACGCCATTTTTTACACTCAAAGAAATTCAAACTACCGGAGATGGCAACGATGCAACGTTCTCTCGATCGTGGCCAGGGCGGCCTTCTGTCCACAACTCAACGTCCGGCAACTGGCGATACACTTCATTCCAGGTCGCATAACTCTGTAACACCTCAACCACGACCTCCAAGGGAGCGGTCCATATTTCCGGAAGATCGGCTTCCCCGGAATGCGCAATCGGAAAGGCAAGCTTTTCAACAGGCGGACAAAATTCCGCCGCTACGCCCGGCTTATTCCCCCGTGCATCCACGCGATACCATCCATGCTCTTTTAAGAACACGGCATTCAAGCCATGTAAAGCATATTGCAGCGGTTCCGTTCCCATCAGCAGGCGTTGGTAACATAACCCCGCGGGAATTCCATTCGCGCGAAGCAAAGCAGCCAGCAAATGACTTTTGGCATAGCAATACCCCGTTCCATGCTGCAAAACATCCGAAGCCTTGCATGTAACGGGATTCAGTTTGAAATCCGAGCTATGCGAAATCTGATCGCGGACAAACGCGAAACAACGTCGAGCGATTTCGAGATCACTCGTGCAGCCTTCAGCCAGAATCGCAGCCTGACGCATCACCGCCGGATGATCGGAATCAATATGCGCACTACTCGCTAGATAAGGTTGCAACAGCGTCACTCGCTCGCTCCATTCTGGGGATGCTACAGCTCCCAAAACTCCTCAACGGCTTCCCGCAACACCTGGCGATTCGGCTCCACGCCTGTCCAGAGCTGAAAACCGATTACAGTCTGCTCGATGAAAATGCTCAGGCCGTCCACCGTTTTGCACCCATGCCGGGCAGCTTCTTCCAACAACCAGACATGAGGCGAATCAGCCGTCATATCTACGGCCAGCAACTCCGGCCGAAGACTGTCCACAACCAAAGGTAATCGGCTTTCCGTCCCACGCCCAAAGTCGATGGCATTGATCAAAATATCGGCATCCGGCGGAATCGAAAAATCTCCGCTCCAAGGAACAACAGCAATAGGCGTTGCAAACTTGCCGGCCATCATCGCCTGCAATTCCAAAGCATGGGCTTCCGTCCGATTGACAATCGCAATGTCGGCAACACCGGCCGTGGCAAGTTCCACGGCCGCCGCCCGAGCCATTCGCCCCGCTCCCAATAGCACAACATGTTTTCCAGCCGGATCCAACACGCCGCGAATCGTCTGCAACAATGCTTTGCCTTCGGTATTTTCGCCGACCAATTCGTTGCCTTCGCGAAAAATCAAATTGACCGTCCCCACCAATGCCGCCGTTTCCGTTACGCGGTCCAGCCACGCCGACACCGCTTGTTTGTGAATGGCATCGCAATGGCCGCCGCGGAATCCCATCGCCTTCATCCCCTTGATGGCGTCGCCCAAGGCCTCCGGGCTGATTTCGAACGTCATATAGCGCCAGTCCAAATCGTGATGAACAAACGCCTTTTCGAACATGTACTGCAAGGGATTGCCTCCCACATGGGACGCAAGCAAGGCCAACAGCGGCTGAACGGCGGGGCTAGACATGGGAGAATTGCAGAATGTGAGTGATTGAGGGCGGATTGTTGCTCATAAACCATTTATGTCGTCCGCCCATCATAATGGATCTGCTCCGATACATCAATCATCCGTTTTACCACACTTTTACCACCAAGAAAGCGAACAAGTCTGCTCGAAATTGCTTCCGAGCAGACTTGCGTTATTGCGTTCTAGTTGTTAGACGCGATGCTTAGTTGCGGACCAAGCTGCGGGAAGCTTGGTAGATGCCACGGCTCTTAATCGAAGCCGAGGGATCAGCCTTCGGGGCGGCGGGCAACGGAGCAGCTTGCTCAGGAGCCTTGGCCGGAGCCGGGGCAGCAGCCGGAGCGGTCTTGGCCGGAGCAGCGCCACCGCAACCGGCGGCACATCCGACTTCGCAACCGACTTCGCAACCATTGCCGCACTTGTCGCAGCTACCGAAAATGCTCTCAAGCAATTCGACCACCGGACGGCGGTACAGCTTGTGGCACTTCGGAGCTTTGCATTCCTTCTCGCAAGCCGGTTCGCAAGCAACGACCTTCTCGCAAGCCTTGACCGGGTCGCAAGGACCACAGCCCTTGTCGCAACCGCGAGCCTTGCGGGCTTTCCGCGCTTTGCACGGCTTCTCGCAAGACGGATCGCAAGCAACGACCTTCTCACAAGCCTTGACCGGGCAGCAAGCGGGTTCAGGGCAGCAGCCCTTTTCAGCGCCGCAAGCGCCAGTGTCACAAATCGTGCCCTTGCTCTCGAACAAGTCTTTCAGACCCGCGAACAAGTCACGCACCGGGGTAGCCCGGCACTTCTTGCACTCGCCGCAGTTCGCAGCGCAAGCTGGTTCGCATGCTTTGGGGCAAGCTTTTTCACATGCCTTCGGGCAAGCTTTTTCACAACAGGCGACCTTGGCGCAAGCTTTGCACTCGCCGCAGCCACCGCAGTTCAGCCCGAGCATGCGATCCAGGAGTTCAAAGCCGAACCCCTGGCTGCACAGGGCTACGCTCACCAGG
>CAYWGR010000031.1:0-38033 GCA_964458015.1 uncultured Planctomycetaceae bacterium | reverse complement strand
CGGGGCGGCCGCCAAGGTGACGCTAAGGCCCACCATTTCGCCCTTCAGATTCAACAGCGGCCCGCCGCTTGCGCCTAGGTTCAGCTTGGCGTCGGTCTGAATTAAAGTGCCATAGTGGTGCAGCGTAGGCCGGCCGGAAGGATCGGATTCGCTCGGCATGGTGGGAGCTTTGCGGCCCAGGTTGGCCACAATGCCCCAGGCCGCGCTGACTTGGCCGTCGCGGGCGATGGCGTAAGGATTGCCCAGGCTGATGACGATTTGCCCTTTTTTCAATTCCGCAGCGTTGCCTAGCATGATCGGCGACAAATCCACCGCTTCGATCGATAATACAGCCAGATCGCTTCGCGGATCGGCTCCTTTGATCGTGGCCTTGTAGATTTTCCGCTCGGAAGTGGTCACGTAATAGTCGGAATCCTCGCCCAGCACGTGGTAGGCGGTCAGAATCAATCCGGCGCGATCCACCACGACGCCCGTGCCGTATTCATTAGGGATGAAATCCGCATCGGTTGGCTGCGGCGGGGCCAGCGGCGACGGTTTTCGCCCGAAGGGATCGGGCTTGAATTCCATCTGAAACGTCTCGCCCGCCTGCTCTTTGCGCACCCGGGCAATTGCCACCACTGATTTTTCAGCCTTCGCAATGACCTCGACCAGCACCTTTTCCATCGCAGCGGCGTTTACGACCGCCGACGGGGGCTCTTGGGCAAAGAGAGAGCGACAGAAGATCATGCCCAAAGACAACGCGATAGCGAAGGTGATGCGATACATAACTTCCTAAATGCAAATAACCAATCAAGGATTTTGCAAATGTGGTCTGGTCGCTGCGATTCGGCCGTTATTGTAGGCCGACAAGGTCTGCTTCGGCATTTTCTGACTTCTTCATTATAGGCTCCTCCCAATGCGGGGGAAGGGGGCTTTCGGCCCTCCCTACTTCCAACTTTGGTTCGATTTCTGTATAATCCCCCGCAAGTTCGGAATAAACGCACAACTCCGAAAAAAATTGCCGGGATCGGGCAGTTTTTCAGACGTGTGCGGGGGGTGTTCCGCAATTCGGATGTTTGTGCTTCCGAACCAATAGGGAGGAACCAAGCCACGGACGGAATGCGGGTTGGAATCGGACACGATACGCATCGGCTGCGACCGGGTGGGCCGCTGCGCCTCGGCGGCATTGATATTCCCCACGATCGGGAGTCGATCGGCCATAGCGACGGCGACGCTTTGTTGCACGCCGTGATCGACGCCTTGCTCGGCGCGGCTGCCTTGGGCGACGTCGGACTCATGTTTCCCGACACCGATCCGGACAACCGCGGCCGTGATTCCGGTGAAATGTTGACCACCGCCTTGGAAGCCGTCTCCGGCCTTGGCTGGAAAATCGTCAACATCGACTGCATCGTCTTTGCCCAGCGTCCCAAGTTGCTCACGCATCGCCAAGCTATCCGCCAGCGCATCGCCGACATCCTCGAGATCGAGGTCGAGCGCGTCGGACTTCAAGCCAAAACCGGCGAAGGCATCGGTTTGATCGGCAACGAGGAAGCCTTTGCCGCCCAGTGCGTCGCACTGTTGGAGGCGAAGGAAGAGTAAAAAATCCAATTTCCAAGGTTCAATTTTCAATGGACGATGCCTTGGAATTTGACTATTGAACATTTAATTTTGGAATTTAGGTTTTTATTTATCCCATGCTTCGCGTCTACAACACTCTTTCGCGTACTAAAGAAGAATTCAAACCGGTCGAGCTGGGCAAGGTCGGCATCTATCTTTGCGGCCCGACGGTCTATAAGCCCAGCCACATCGGCCACATGGTCGGCCCCGTGATTTTCGACGCCGTGAAGCGTTATTTGGTCTACTCGGGCTATCAGGTCAAACTGATCGTCAACATTACCGACGTGGACGACAAATTGATCGCCGAATCGAACAGCCGCGGCATTCCGATGGCGCAGTTGGCCAAGGAGATGACGGCCGACTACATGAACAACATTGGGGCGTTGGGTGTTGACGTGATCGACGAGTTCCCCCGCTGCACCGACACGATCGACGAAATCATCAAGTTCACAAAGACGTTGATCGACAAGGGATTTGCCTACGAAACGCAGGGCGACGTGTATTTCGAGGTCTCGAAATGCGACGAATACGGCAAACTAAGCCATCGAGGCGTTGAAGCCATGCAGGGTGACGGCGGCGGCATGGCCGACCGCAAACGCGCGGGGGCCGATTTTGCGCTGTGGAAGGCGGCCAAACCCGGCGAACCCTCGTGGCCAAGCCCCTGGGGCCCCGGCCGGCCCGGCTGGCACATCGAATGCTCGGCCATGAGCCGCAAACTGCTCGGCGAATCGTTCGATATCCACGGCGGCGGTCTCGACCTGATGTTCCCGCATCATGAAAATGAGGTTGCCCAGAGCGAATGCTGCCACGGGAAACCGATGGCCAAGTATTGGATGCACAACGGCCTGATGCAGGCCAGCAGCGAGGTCGGCAAGGTCGGCGGCCGCAACACCCGGCCTACCGAAGGCGATTTAGCGGCTCAAGAGGCCGGCAAAATCAGCAAGTCGAAAGGCTCGGCGCCTTTTCGCGACATGCTCAAAAAGTTCTCGGGCGAAACGATTCGCTTTTTCGTCCTTTCGACGCAATATCGCCGTCCGATCGACTACAGCGAAGAACGCCTTCATGAAGTCGAAACAGGCATGGACACGTTCTACCGATTCTTCAAGCGATATGATCGCATTACCGGTGAAAGTTTTTACACATTGCCTGCCCCGGCGACGCGCAAGCAAGGCGATTATGATGCCGGCGATCAGCCTTTGCTAAAGACGGTCGCCGAGATTCGCTCGCGTTTCCTTGAAGCGATGGACGACGATTTCAACACGGGCGGCGGTATCGGTTCGCTGTTCGATCTCGTCCGAGCGCTCAATAAATTCTGCGATGACGAGAAACTGGAAGAGCCGGGAAAACGCACCCCGGAAAAAATCGACGCTTTGCGCCGTGCCACGGTTGTTTTGCGAGAATTGGCCGGCACCTTGGGCTTGTTCCGCAAATCGCAGGAAGAAAAACTGCCCAGCGGCGGCGACGACTTGACCGGCAAACTGATGCAATTGCTGATCGAGCTCAGGGCCGAAGCTCGGAAGAAGAAGGACTTTTCCACTGCCGACCGCATCCGCAACACGCTTACCGAAATCGGCATTTTGCTCGAAGATCGCCCCGGCGGCACGGATTGGAGTGTCAAAGCGAAATAATCGGCAGGTGAGTGTGATAAAACGCAAAGGTACTTGGACCACTTTGCGACACATCCTCTAGCAGAATAGCTGGAGGGTATCTGCTAGAGATGGATGCTTCGAGTCAGTCTGTCTACTGGACAATAGGAAGAGTTGAGGCGTTGAAAGTAGTGAAGCCCAGCGATGAGCAACATCCGGAACCTGGTATCGAAAATGCCATTTCTGGATGTTTGTTTGTGGTTTTTGTATGTTCGGCGGTCTCGGGGATACTGATATTTGCAGTTGGTTTGCAGGATGGCATACAGCATGGTTGGGGAGGAGGGCCAGCCGTTGGTGGGAATTTGCCGGCCATGCTGGCTACATTTTTAGGAGCTGCCCTAGTGATATTGTCCTGGTGTTGCAGCGTTCTATTGACAGTCGCCGGTTTCGACCGTGCTTCGCGTTGCAAGAATGGCTGGCCCTGGTGGGCCAAAATTAGTGCTGTGTACATGATTATTGAGTTTGTGGCCTTTGTGGTGTTCTATTTTACTAAATGTTGAGTGTGACAAGCTGTTCATTCTCACATCTAAGAATACGACGCTACTGCCAATCATCTTCGTTCGTGAATCCGTGTTTATCTGTCTTTGGCCGTGGTTTCTTTTTTTTAATATGCCCCTTCGCATCCTCGGTATTGACCCCGGCTTGAACATCACCGGCTATGGGGTGTTGGAAATCGACGGCAACCGCTTGCGGCTTTGTGAGGCGGGCGTGGTTCGGGGTAAATCCAAAGGATCGCTCACCAAACGGTTGGTCGAAATCCACGAGGGCGTCGCCGATGTGATTGCCTCGCTGCATCCCGAGGTGTTGGCGATTGAAGAGTTGTATTCGCACTACGCACGGCCGCGCACGGCAATTTTAATGGGCCATGCCCGAGGCGTGATCTGTCTGGCAGCGGCCCAGGCGGGCATTCCGGTCTCGCATTATTCCGCCACACAAATCAAACGAATTTTAACCGGTAACGGCCGAGCGCCTAAGTCGCAAGTGCAACGGGCCATCCAGCGCGAGTTGTCCTTGGCCGCCGTGCCTGACCCTCCCGACATAGCTGATGCCCTTGCCATTGCGTTGTGTCATTATTATCTAAAGGACAAACTTACGACGGGAGAGAGGTGAGAGTAGAGGGGAGAGTGAGAAGAAAGTGGCCAGTGGCCAGTGGTCAGTGGCTAGTGTAACAAATTCCAATTCCCTTGCTCCTAATCCCTAATCCCTCACTAGCCACTAACCACTACTTCCATGATCACCAAAATCACCGGCCAACTGGTTGCTTTGCACGACGACGCTTTGACGCTGAAGATCGACGCCTTTGAATACGAGGTCTTGATCCCCGAGTTTAATCGGCGGCAGTTACAGACGGAACAAAATCAGACGATCACCCTTCACACGATTGAATATCTGGAAGGCAATCCGATGCAAGGTCGCATGACCCCCCGGCTGATCGGGTTCCTGAGCGAGGTGGAGCGGGAATTTTTCGAGCTGTTCTGCTCGGTGGATGGCGTCGGGGTGAAAAAAGCCCTTCGGGCGATGGTTCGGCCTGTGAAAGAAGTAGCCACGGCCATCGAGGAGCAAGATGCCAAGCTTTTGGCTTCCTTGCCGGGCATCGGACCGGCGATGTCGGAGCGGATCATTGCCAAATTGCGCCGCAAAGTGCCCAAGTTCGCCTTGATGGTGGCAAGCATCGAGCCGCACGCGGCCGAGGTTGAACCCGACATTGTCTCGGAAACCTACGAAGTGCTCCGTACCTTGGGGCATGGAGAAAGCGAAGCCCGGCGTTTGCTCGATACAGCTCTGGGGTCGAAGAAGAAGTTCAAGGACGTACAGAGCCTGATCGAAGCAATCTACCAACAGAGTCAGAAGTAATCTGGCCCATCTACAAGGTGCATGCTTGGGTGCACCATAAGTGGTATGCCGTTAAGGTTTGCGCATCTTTTATAAACGGAAAATTCGTTAAGTTCCACAAGGATATACCCGATTCTTAATGGACAACGCCGGTGCGTATTTTGAGTTGCAAAATGCGCGCAAGAAACGGCCTGTTAATCTCCCCAGATTAACAAAGAATTGGTAATCCAGGAAATATAGCGGCAACGTTAGTAAGATGCGTAAGCTGGGTTTGCCATACCTACTGATCACTGTCCTCGGCCTCTGTCTAACGACAGCAGGCTGTGTTCAGGGATTTCGCACGCATAAACGAGCCGAACCGCCAACCGCCCAGGCACCCGGCGTTGCCCAGGCTTCGGATTTTGACAAAGATTACATCACGCCGTCTGTAAAAGTGCCTATGGCGAGCCAGGCTTCAAGCTCGAGTGATCGGGCGAATTTGGCCGGCGCGAGGCTGACATTGCACGAGGAATCGGAGCCATTGTCGGCCAATGGCACGGAAGCGCCGCCGCTTCCCGCACAGTTTGCCCAAGCGCAGATGGTCGAGCCCGAGGTCATTGCTACACCCAAGGCCGTGCTGCCCGAAGGCAAGCCTAGCCAGCCCAAGCCCATCGAGGCGCCCAGTACGCAACCCACACCGCCTGTTGCTCAGCCGGAAACAAAACCCGCGGTGAAACCTGTGGCGAAACCGGTAGCGAAACCCGCGGAAAAGCCGGTTGCGAAAACATCTCCGAGTCCTGTCGAGCAGTCTGGGGTATCCGCCAATGCCGAACCCATGATCACGCTGCATGTCGACAACCTGGAAGTCAGCAAAGTGATGGAGATGATCAGCCGGCAGGCGAAGATATTAAACATTCTCGTTTCGCCGGGCGTAACAGGTTCCGTTACTTTGGATCTGCGGAATAAAACAGTGGACGATGCCTTGCAAATCATCGCCAAGCAGTGTCGTTTGACGGTCCGACGTGATAAGGACGTGATTTATATTTCCACGTTGGACGAGTTCCGCAAGATCGAAGAAGACGATCTGCCGATTCGGGTTTATCACCTGAACTATGTGAAGAGCGGCGACGTGATCAAGATGGTGAAGCCGATTCTGAGCAAGAAAGGCACCATCAGCCAGTCGCCCGACAGCGACACCGGCTATCCGGCCACTTCGGCGAATGCTCCGTCGGGCAGCGGCGGCGGCAGTGCGGCCGGCGGCGGCGGTGGTAAAGCGGGTGGAAACTCGATGGCCGGCGGTGAAATCATCGTCGTTCAGGATTACGAGATCAACCTCAAGACGATTGATCGAGTGATTGCGGAAATCGACATTCAGCCCACGCAGGTTTTGATCGAGGCCGTCATTGTCAGCGTTACGCTCTCGAAGGATCTGGATTTAGGCGTCAACTATGCCGTCTTGGATAATGCCGGCAATGCCTTGGGCGTGGTCGGCGACGGTGCTTTGCTCAATGCCGCGGCCGGTTTCACGCCCGCCAGCGTGCTCGCCAGCCCCGTGACGAACAGCATTCGACAAACGACTACCAATGGCGTTACCACCACAACCGGGACGTCTGGTTCCACGGGCAAGGTATCCACCGGATTTGTAAACACGACGGATCCTGGCGGCGTGAAGTTCGGTTGGAGCGGCAGGAATGTCACTGGATTCATCACTGCCCTGCAACAGCGGGGTGAAACGAAAGTATTGGCCTGTCCACGTATCCTCGTTCTGAACAAACAGGGCGCGGTGGTACATCTAGGCCAGAACTTGGGTTATTACACGACCCAAATCACACAGACGTCCTCCACGCAAGTTGCCAATTTCATGCCGATCGGCACGCAATTGCAATTACGCCCCTTTGTTTCTTCCGACGGCATGATTCGCATGGAGGTGCATCCGCAGCGCAGCACGGGCGCCTTGGAGAACGGCTTGCCGCAAACAACGGCTTCGGAAGTGACGACGAACGTCATGGTTCCCAACGGCACGACGATCGTCATCGGCGGTTTGATCGACACCCAACTCGAGCATTCCGTGAACGGCATTCCCGTTTTGATGGATTTGCCGTGGCTGGGCGCTCTGTTCCGCGAGACTTCGGATAAACAGACTCGCCGTGAACTGGTGGTGATTCTGACGCCGCATATATGGCGTCCGCAATGCCCGACGGCGCTCAACGCCCTTGGCAAGCCGCGTGCGTTGGGATTGGAAAAACATACCATGCAGAAGGGCAAAGCCGAGACCGAGCCAACCCTGTATGATCTCACGGCAACGCCCGAAACGGTTGCTCCGCCTTCCGCGGAAGGAACTGCCGCCGCAATAACCGGCCGGAAGAATTCGACGAATGCCAAGGTGAAGTAGGCGACCTCCTTCACAAGCCGTCGAATCCTCGGATATTCCCCCGCATAGGATTTTATCGTGACGGTAATCAATCGCACTTCGGACGGTTCGTCGAGCAGGATTCGCCGGGAGGCTCTGTTGATCGTCCTGGCGTTTTTGTTGATTGGTGCGATCTCGGCGGGCGTGGCGACTTCGCCCCTGCGGATCAATCACGACTGCGCCTACTATCTCCAAATGGCCGAAGCGCTGTTGGACGGCGGTGTGCCTTACTGCGATTTTGTCGATACGAATCCGCCGTTGATTATTTACCTCAGCGTCGTGCCTGTTCTGATTGCCCGAACATTGGGCATCTCGGTGATGGTTGCATTTCAAGCGACGATTATCGCCTTGTTGGTGGTTTCGAGCCTGGAACTTTATTTCCTGATCCAAAATCCCCGATCCGGCTTGCGCAGGGCCGGACGCTCGCTCGTTCTCCTCACATGGATAGCGCTCTATTTTTTTGTGGATAGCCACGGTGACATGGGGCAACGCGAATATCTTTTCATGTTGCTTTACATGCCCTACCTGTTCTTGCGCATCTTGCGGCACCGAGGTGGAACGGTTGCCGCGGCATGGGCCGTTTTGTTGGGCCTTCAGGCGGGCATCGGTGTTTCGCTTAAACCGCATTTTCTGCTCTGTGTCGCGGCGGTCGAACTCGCGTTGCTAATGATCTCTCGGCGCTGGCGTTTGCTTTGGCAGTCTGAAAATCTTGCATTAGCGGCCGTGGTTGCGGCCTATGTGCTGCATTGGCTTTTCGTGCCAACGGCCATGCGCGAGGCCTTTTTCGGCCGATGGATGCCCCTGATCGCTGCCCATTACGATTCATTCAATATGGAATCGGAAAAGCTGGGCCGCTATTTCTTCAAGTCGTTCACCACGGTCGCTTCGCTTGCGATTCTGATTGTTGCGGTCCCTTTTTGCCGCCGGCGATCTCGGGGTCTGCAATATCATCTTCTGGCTTTTGCCGTGTTGGCTGTCGTGGGCGTTGGCATGTTCTTTCTCCAGCACAAGGGCTGGAGTTACCACAGAATCCCCTTTGAATTCGCCGGCTTTCTGTGTCTGCCGCTGCTGATCCTCGCGCTGCGGGGACAGCGATCCTTGGATCGTCGAGCATGGGGCGCCGTTATCGTGGCCCTGGGCGTCCTTGTTGCATTCTGGTGCGATCAGCGGGGCATTGCGCGGCGCGAGTCCGTTTTTTCGATGGCATTGCGTCTCATGATCGAGGATCACTCGCAACCCGGCGATCGGGTATTGATTATTTCGCCGGCTTTGGCAAGTTCCGGCTATCCGCAGTTACTGCAAACAGGCCGCAAGCAAGGCAGTCGGTATTTTTGCTGTTTCCCAATCGCATTCCTGAACGGTAGTCGGAAATCCATCGAAGCAAACAAGACCTTGTATCGGCGCTGGGATGAAGCATCGCCCGAGGAGCGGCAGTTTCTCGATGAGTTGCGCGAGGATGTCCAGCGGCTCCGTCCTCGGCTGATTATCATCCAAGACGATGTCGGATGTGCCCACGTGCCCAAGGATTTCAACCCGTTCGAGTATCTTGTCTATGCGGGCTGGACCGAGTCGGCTCTGGCATCGTACCGCGAATTGCCTGGTGCAGAGGGCTGGCGGTTGTTTCAACGGAAAGATCCGTAAGGGTCTCTCGTAACCGGGTCTCGGGCAAGTCGTGTTGGTGGACCGATCAACGAGAGGCCGGTGAACGCGAGTTTTTGGTTTAGCCATGCCCGATGGTAATTTCCTGGGCATCCATCAAGGAAGTCGGCGGTTTGCGCTCGCGATTTCCTCTTACTTTTTCTCGATGAACCGCAAGGATTGGATCAAAGGCTTGTCGGCATCGGCAAAGCGATCGAGCAGCTTTTGTTCAACGGTGAACGTAAAAGCCGCCTGACGTCCTTGCGGATCTGAAATGAGATAATAGATCCATCGCATGGCGATCTCGGAGGACGTGCCCTGCGCGGTCACGCGGTAGACGCGGTAATTCGACTCGTTCGTGGTTTGTGCCGCATCGACCAGTTCGCTGAAGCTCTTGCCCAGGGCTTTTTTCACGTCGTCTTGAAACTCTTCGAGCGAGACGGGTTTGTCGGCGTCGCGTTTGGGCGTTGACGACAAATTGCACTGTCCCGCCAATACCCCGCGATCCAAAAGCCGCAGCACGGCCACGCTGCTTTTCGGCCGCTGATGGTGGATATACCAACGGCGGTCATACAGACACTGCCAGCCGTCGCTTGGCGATTGGTATTCGAGCAAAGTCGATTGCGGCGACGACTTCAAGGTAAGTTTGGCCAACGCGGCCTCGTTCAGGCTTTCGGGCGTCTCCGCCGGCGTGGTAAGAACTTGTAGTCGCGAAACCACGTCCACGCCGTCGGCAATAAAGCTGCCAGGCCGGTTTTCCTTGACCAGCAGGCCAAGCCAATCAATCCGATTGGTTCGCAGATCGAAGCGATACTTGCCTTTGATTTCGATGTTGGTCGAAACGCCGTAGATGGCGCCCTCGACATGGCCTGTAATCTCGAACCGAGCAACGGTGTCGGTTACTTCCTTGAGCTTGCTTTGCACGGTCGTTTTGGCGACTTCATCTAAGCCCAGCATCGCGGCCAGAAGGTCGCCGGAATGCGTCCATTGATCGTCGATCTTCACGGCCTTGTCGGGCAACAAACGATCCAGCAGGAGGCTGTTGGCTTGTATGTCGATGGCATCCAATTCATCGCGTGTAAGGTTTCCGTTCGGCGAAAAAAGCAATGTGGATTGTTTGGCCGCCTCGACGGCGATCAAATGGTGTTGAGGTTGCAAGTCGGGCTCGAATTGGCCGTCGCCCACCTTGACCGTTGCGGTCACTTTGCGATAGTCGCGCACCGATTGCCAAAGTCCTTCCGGTTCGTTGGGAATGGCTAGCGTCTTCTCCAAATAATCGAGTTTGCAGACGACGCTCATCTTCTCTTGTTTGGCTTTGCCGACGTCGGTGTATTGCGTCTCGCCGCCGACCTCAAGCAGGACAACGACATGATCCGTTTGGCCGGTCTTTCGCGCACTGTGAAATGCGTAGCTGCCGTCTGCCGCCCAAAGGAAGGCTGGTGAAGCTGTCAGAAACGCCAACAGGATGATTGCTTTTTTCATGGATTTGCCTTAACAACATAAGCGTATTGCCACGTAGTCGGTAGATCGACCTGAAAAGCCGGTAAAGTTGATAGGAAAGAACGGCATCGCAAAGACAGAAAGGTTGCATCGAAGCCGGTCGGTAAAGTGGGGCGGCTGGGGTGCCTGTAGGATCGCCGGTTCCCCCGCACCTTTGTAGGGGTTGTGAGTAGATTCTTTTCCACTGAACAAAACCGCCGGCGAATTCGTAGTGGGGCGGGGCGAAGTTTCCTCCAAGCAGGACAATTGCGCTCCGAGAATCCCATACTACTGATACAGCGAACCAATCCATCGGTTTTGACATCCTTTATGGCAGTTCGACATTTCAATACCCCACAAATACACCCAATAGAGTTAATGGCGTTCAGTTCTTTACGGTGGTAATCTTAAGGAAGAGGAAAAATAATTAGAATTATTAACAATTAGGGCTGTTAAAAAAGGATATCCTTTGATATATTAGACGCTCGAAGAGCAAACGAGGAGGTTTGCAGCAACACAAGAAACCCTATGAGACAACTGCTACGGCCGAAAGTGGCCTTGGAGTTATGAGGTTTGGAGGGAAGGAGGGATCAGCAATGCATGGCGACTACATGAATCCCGCAATTCGGCAGCTTCGCGATCAACAGGTTCGTTTTGCTCCACGCGACAAACGGATCGAGCAAGTGGCCCAGGCCGAGCGTTTATTGAGCGAACTGGATCCCACGCGAACCTATCCCTACGAATATCTTTGCTATCGGATTACGAACTATCGGCCCGAAGCATATCCCGATCTCCGTGTCACCGGTCAAGAGGCCGTCCACGATCTCCGTCTGTTTGTTGAAGACGTTTCGGAATCGGCCGGCGTTGCGGCGGAGGCGGCGGGCGAACCCGTGATGACCGTCGAGACGCTGGCCAAGCAGTTCAATGTCTCGACGAAGACGATCTCTCGCTGGCGGCGCCAAGGATTAGTCAGCCGGCGATTCGTGCTGGACGGCCGCAAGCGCGTGGGTTTCCTGCGCAGCTCGGTCGAGCGGTTTGTCGAGCGGAATCAAGAGCGTGTCCGTCGCGGCGCGCAGTTCAGCCAACTGACGCCCGAAGAGAGAGAAACGATCATCGAACATGCCCGGCGTCTTGCGCATGCGGGCGGTTGCCCCGCCGACGTGACCAAGCGGTTGTCGCAGAAGACGGGGCGCAGTCCGGAGACGATTCGTTATACCCTCAAGCAATTCGATCGCGATCATCCCGAGGCCGCCGTGTTTCCCGACAGTCACGGCCCCTTGCGTCCCGAGACGCGGCAGGCGATTTACCAGCAGTTCCAGCATGGCGAATCGGCGGAATCGCTTGCCAAGCGGTTTTGCCGCACCCGGACCAGCATCTATCGGATCGTGGCCGAAATTCGGGCTGAACGGATTACGGAGTTGCCGCTGGACTATATCACGAGCGACGTTTTTTCGAGGATTCGATCCCGGAAGACCGAGGAGCGGGTGTTGGGGCCTGTCCCGGAATCGGAATCGCTGCCGAAGAAATCGCGATTGCCGAGCGGCTTGCCTCCTTATTTAGCGAGTTTGTACGAGGTGCCGCTGTTGACGCGGAGGCAGGAGGCCCATTTGTTCCGCAAGATGAATTATTTGAAGTATAAGGCCGCGCGGCTTCGCACCAAGTTGGATCCGTCGCGACCGCGGCGCGGATTGATGGACCAAATCGAGCGGCTTTATGACGAGGCCGTCGCAACGAAGAACCAGATCATTCGTGCCAACTTGCGATTGGTCGTTTCGATTGCCAAGCGGCATGTCGGACCGTCGCAGAATTTCTTCGAGTTGGTCAGCGACGGCAATATGTCGTTGATGCGTGCGGTCGATAAATTCGACTACTCGCGCGGCAATAAGTTCAGCACCTATGCAAGTTGGGCGGTGATGAAAAACTTCGCCCGAACCATTCCCGACGAACACCGCTACCATGATCGTTTTCGCACGAGTCAGGCGGAGATGTTCAGCACGACCGAAGATCGACGTGGGGATCCCTTCGAGTTGGAAGGCGCGCAAAACCAGCGCGAGGCCAAAGTGGCCAAGATGCTCGAATGTCTCGACGAGCGCGAACAGAAGATTATCGTGCGGCGATTCGGTCTTCAGCACGGCGAGGAGTTGACGCTCAAGGAAGTGGGCGCGGAGATGGGCGTTACGAAGGAACGGATTCGCCAGATTGAAGCCCGCGCGCTCAGCAAGTTGCGCAAGGCAGCCGAGGAAGAGAAGATTGAGCTGCCCTGGTGACATTCGACAGAACTGGTTTCACAAATATTTGGTCAAGAAAAAGCTATAACAGCTTGTGTTTTGTTGACGGCTAGCACTGCTACATATGGTATCATTTGGAGTTGTGAAACCATTTCCAAAGAGATTTGATTCGGGCTGGGGTTGGGATTTCGGTTTTTTGTTCGCTACTATAAAGGCGGACTAGCTTCCCATACTTGGCCAGCAGCATGTCATACAAGGGATCTTCTCTGATCCTGATCGTGACCATGATTTCCTTGAAAGTCGGCATCGGCAATACGATGGCCGGTGGTTTGACACCATGTTTGTCGGGATTATAGTGATGTTCATCGATGGGGGCGTTCAGTGGAATGAAGCAGGAATCATCGGTTGTCTCGACGCGGTTGTGTCCAAAAATGTCAAAGCCTTTGATTTTTCCCTTCTCAAGTTCTGCGGAGAGGATGCTGTAGAAATCTAAGGAGCTCATGTGATTCCGATGCCCCTGCCAGTGTGACCAGTAAAACTTGAAATTGTGACAAAAAAGAAAGCCGTCGGCATCGAACCAGGGCTGCCGAATGAATACGAATCCCTCCGCGATATCGATCGCCTTTCGCATCATTTCGACCGCATCCGAAATGCTGCCCAGATGTTCCAGGAAATGACACATCATTACGAAGCGAGTGATTTTTTTGGACGGCAAATTTAGAATATTATAGACAATTGCATTGTGTCCGGCGTCGACAGCAAGTTCGATCTTGTGGGGATCGATGTCGATTCCTATGCCGCGCATCTTCGGCCAAAATTTCTCAATAAAGAGGAGAGTTCCTCCATCGCTACAACCAAAATCGAAATAATCGAACTCCCCAGGGTTCCATTCTCTCTCCTTTTGAGACAAGGCGTCCGCCATTGAGGGAGACGTGTGGAGAAGATTCTTCATAGCATTCCTCACAATTTGGGCAAGTATGTGCTGCCGATGGCGCATGAAATGCCTGAGCTTTATTGTATCCACTTGTCAACGGGGAATTGGCGTTCTGTCGTAATCTAAGCTTGCTGTTGACCAGCCTTATTGCGTTGCTAAGCAGAGGGAAGTTTATAAAGGCGAGTCCCGCGGGTCAATAACATTTGCGGTTCCCAGCATGTCGCAATCTCGGATTGTCTGACTAGTCGAAATTGCACAGGATGTTGGAAATCTGGAGGAAAAGCTTGTCGCGAGATTCATCGCCGGCTTAAAATGCTGGCTGGAGAAAAACGTCCGTGCGTGGGCTAGAGAAAAAATCTAGCGGCGGTCAATTGTGGTTGCCTCGGAATCGCGTCATGGCGCGCAGTCGGAGGAGAAGGAGGGCAGTCTTCCAGGCTCTGCTGCCTTGATTTCAGCAAGTTCGTGGCGAAGTTGCGGGTTGTCGAGTGTAATTTTTTCATTTGGGGTAGCGGGCAAGGGGTGCATTTGAGTCGTTTCCTCGCAATAAACTTGTTTGCCTAATAGCCTGGCGATTTCGCGGGCCTGTGGTTCGCAGCTTTCGATGAACAAGGTTGCCTTTGTCTTGGTGAAAATTTTTGCCTTCAAGACCGCATGCGTTCTATTGCTGGTATGGGGCGGTTTTTGGGATTCGTCCAACATCACTAGCTGTTGGTAAATGATCCCGTGTTTTTTCAACCATTGCCGGTCAGGTTGCGGTATTTTTCGCGGCGGCATGTTATTAACCAGTCGATCGGTATGGTGGGCAAGAATAACGGGGATGTGTTTTACAGAAATTCTTCATAGCAAGGTCCGTTGTCGTTTTCCGCGGTTGTCGGATCACGACACAAAACATCATCGATATCCATGCAACAACGCTTCAGTAAGTTGTGGTGCATAAGTTTCCCCTGAAAAACGCGATACGAAGGAACCACGTCAAAGTGAAAGTCGATGAGATGGCAGCTTTCGGGAGTGGCATAGACGGTGCCGAAGGTGATGTCATGCGGCAAGTGGGCGGCCTGCAATTGCTCGCGCACCCGGGGCATGGCTTGCCCCAGGTTGACGCTCTCGTCGAGTAGGAATACCTTCAAGGGGTGGAAAAATCCACGGATTGTTGACGTGACATCAAGCGGGTGCCGCCTCCCAGAAGGCGACCTGCGATAGACCGTCAATGTTTGTTACCGGAAGCTGCATGTAGAGCGAGAGGATATTGGCGGCAAGCAAACCACTGCGGGGGATGCCTACGATAACGTCCATGTCGCGGGCAATGCGGCTGAGATTGGACAGAATCGTCTCGGCCAAGTCGCCAAAGCTTCCTGGAATGGATCACGGCCATGATTCGCAACAAGGGGGGGGCTTCTGTATTACTAACCCCAAAGATTGTGAAGTTTTTACAAAGTCTATTGACCAACGGGAGCGGATCCAAACCAACCGAGCGGCAGCACGTTTTTTGGTTGGTAGCCTTACAGCCCTGTGTGTGTTAAGGTGGTTTTGGTTTGATTACCGAGAAAATACCCTCAATAGGGGTGGTTTTTGTGGGGCTCGTATCAAGGAATCCATGCTAGATGGTCGAAGAAAAAGAAATTCCGAAAAAACGCAGCCAATTCGTTAGGAACAGTGAATAGAGAGCAGCGATCGTAAAGGCTTTTTGGCAGCTGTCGGAGAGCCCCTCTGTGTGGTGGCATGGTTCAAGGAGTGTTTCCTGGGCGGTGGCGTAGGCCCTTGCTGTGTGCCTCGCGAGGGTGGTTTTTGGTGGTTTTTTTCCATTTTCGTTTCGTGGGGCCGATTTTTTGCCTTGTGCCCGCCTTGCGTGGACTCTGCGCTTGGTTATATTAAGAGATTCGCGTGGATGGGCTTAGCCGGCTAGCGTAGCTCAATCGGCAGAGCAGCTGATTTGTAATCAGCAGGTTGTGGGTTCAAGTCCCTCCGCTAGCTTAAAATGACGAATGTCGAAATTTCAATGACGAATGGCAGGTGCGTGCGTTAGGCGTTGAGGAGGCGTTCGTCATTTAGATTTCGTCATTTGCGTTTATAAGCAGGGGGGGTTTCCCGAGTGGTCAAAGGGGGCAGACTGTAAATCTGATGGCAATGCCTTCGAAGGTTCGAATCCTTCACTCCCCATTCGGAAATGGCGAATGTCGACGTTTATGTGGCGAATGAAAGAACTTGAGTGGCGATTGGTTTGCGTCATTTGAATTTCGACATTCGGCATTTTATTGATGCGGGTGTAGCTCAACGGTAGAGCGGTAGCCTTCCAAGCTACTCACGAGGGTTCGACTCCCTTCACCCGCTTACTAAGGATGGAAGGGAGAGAGGAAAGGGGCGGCTTGCGGGGCTTTTCTTTTCCTCTCCCCCTTCTGTAAAGTCAGAAAAAGTGGACATTGAGAGGTGTAGGCCGACTGGGAGTAAGGAAAAGCAGTGCCAGAGCTGGCTGCTGTAGCTCAGCCGGTAGAGCGCGTCCTTGGTAAGGACGAGGTCATGGGTCCGATTCCCATCAGCAGCTCTTTTGTCGGCCGGTCGAAAGAAACCGCGATGGTTTTTTCGGGCGGTCAACTAGGTTCGGATAACAGAGATGTGGCCGGGGATGAAGACTTCCGGCCATGAGAGTAGTGTTCGCGAGAATGTCGTTATCGGATTTTCGCGGTTATTTGGAAATTCCTTCAACCGACTCGATTGATTCAACGCAGGGAGAACGTCACAGACTATGGCCAAAGAAACATTTACACGGACCAAACCTCACGTCAACGTGGGCACGATCGGTCACATTGATCACGGCAAGACGACATTGACCGGTGCGATCTTGGCCGTCCAGGGCGCGAAAGGCTTAGCGAAGCCGAAGTCCTACGCCGATATCGCCAAGGGCGGTACGGTGCGCGACGCCACCAAGACCGTGACGATTGCGGTTTCGCACGTCGAGTATGAGACCGATAAGCGTCACTATGCTCACATTGACTGCCCGGGTCACGCCGACTTCATCAAGAACATGATCACGGGCGCTGCGCAGATGGACGGTGCGATCTTGGTGGTATCCGCGGCCGACGGTCCGATGCCTCAAACCCGCGAGCACGTCCTCTTGGCCCGCCAGGTGAACGTTCCCGCCTTGGTCGTGTTCCTCAACAAGATCGACTTGGTCGACGATCCGGAGTTG
Source organism: uncultured Planctomycetaceae bacterium (assembly GCA_964458015.1). Taxonomy (GTDB): domain Bacteria; phylum Planctomycetota; class Planctomycetia; order Pirellulales; family Thermoguttaceae; genus CAYWGR01. Next base: position 21,106 of record CAYWGR010000031.1, on the reverse strand, counting down.
TTGGAACTGGTCGAGATGGAGCTTCGCGAACTGTTGACGCATCACGGCTTCCCGGGCGACGATATTCCGATCATTCGCGGTTCGTCGTTGCCGGCCTACAACAACCCGGCGGATCCCGCGGCCAATAAGTGCATCGGCGAGTTGATGGATGCCATCGACGCGTACATTCCCGAACCGCAGCGTGAAACCGACAAGCCCTTCTTGATGGCCGTCGAAGACGTGTTCTCGATCGAAGGTCGCGGCACGGTGGCCACGGGCCGTATCGAGCGCGGCGTCGTCAAGGTCGGCGAGGAAGTCGCAATCATCGGCTTCAGCCCGGATCCGAAGAAGACGATCTGCACGGGCGTTGAAATGTTCAACAAGACGCTGGATCAAGGACAAGCGGGCGATAACGTCGGCTTGCTGCTCCGCGGCGTCAAGCGTGAGGAAATCGAGCGCGGCCAAGTGATTGCCAAGCCGGGTTCCATCACGCCGCATACGAACTTCGAGGCCGAGGTGTACGTCCTGTCGAAGGAAGAAGGCGGCCGTCACACGCCGTTCTTCCCCGGCTATCGCCCGCAGTTCTACTTCCGCACGACGGACGTGACCGGAACGGCCAAGTTGTTGGGTGATGCCGAAATGTGCATGCCTGGCGATAACGTGAAGATCGAAGTCGAGTTGATCTCGCCGATCGCCATGGACGCCAATGTTCGTTTCGCGATTCGCGAAGGCGGCCGGACCGTCGGTTCGGGCGTTGTGACCAAGGTAATCAAGTAACAAGGGCAAACGTCGAAATCCCTATGATGGAATTACGAGAATGGCGAATGCCGGTCAAACATTCGCTATTCGACGCAAGTCCTTAGGTATTTCGTTAAGGGGTGTAGCTCAATTGGTAGAGCACTGGTCTCCAAAACCAGCGGTTGGGAGTTCGAGTCCCCCCGCCCCTGCCATTGTATAACGAGGAGGTGGAACTTCCCCATGAGCGCGTTTTTCAACGAGTTAGTGCGTGCCGGCATTTACAAGCGGAGCCAAGGTCGCATCGCGCGGCAGGTAACGTTTGCCGCCGTGGTGCTATCCATCGCGCTCGGCCTATTGCGGCTCAGTACGATACTGGCTGGCAAGGGAATAATGTGGCAATTTGGATTGCCTGGTTTATTGTTGGCGGCGTCCGTTTGGGGAACGTACCGTTTGATGAACGTCCCCGGAGTCGCCGATTTTCTCATCGCCGTGGAAGCGGAGATGAATAAGGTATCTTGGCCCACACGAAATGAACTGTACCGCGCCTCGATGGTGGTTCTGGTGATGATTTTCACCTTGGCCATCGTTTTGGCGGCCTATGACGTGTTCTGGAGTGTGGTATTGCGATGGGGCTTGGGTATTTAGGGACATGGGTGCGATGGACGACCTGAACATGGCCAGCGAACAGCCGTCGACGGAATTGCCTCCGGAAACCAATCCGGCGGAAGCTACCTCTGCGCCGAACCCGGTGGTGGAGCAACCAGCGCCGGTGCAACCAGCGCCGGTCGTTGAAGCGCCCACCGCGCCGGCGAAAGGTGAAAAATCCGACAAGATGGATTGGTACATCCTCAAGGTGCAAAGCAACCGCGAGGAATCCATCCGTGAAGGGTTATTGCGCCGCATCGCCATCGCTGGTTTAGAATACTTTTTCGGCGACGCCATCGTTCCCACCGAAAAAGTCACGGAATTCAAAGGCGGCAAGAAAAAAGTCATCAAGCGAAAGCTTTATCCGGGCTACTTGGTCGTCCACATGGAGATCAACGACGACACGTGGTTCCTTGTTCGAGAAACGCCGGGCATCGGCGATTTCACGGGTGCGGCGGGGCGGCCTAGCCCCATGCTGCCGCATGAAGTCGCTCGCATCGTGTCGAAGCAGGAAGAGAAGAGCGAAAAGGCGCCGAAACTGAAAATCGCGTTCCGCGAAGGCGATCGCGTGAAGATCAACGAAGGAACCTTCGAGAATTTCGAAGGCGAGGTAGAAAGTATCGACGAGACGAACGGCCGCGTGACGGTGATGATCAACATCTTCGGCCGCTCAACTCCCGTCGAGTTGGAATATTGGCAAATCGAGGCTTTGTAGGAGAGGGATTAGGGATTAGGGAATAGAAGAAAGCCGCTTGCGGCTTCGCACTAACCAAAGACCACCGACCACTATTATGGCAAAACAATTAGTAGGCGAAGCGAAATTTCAGGTTCCCGGCGGCCAGGCGACCCCGGCTCCCCCGGTCGGCACCTCCTTGGGTCGATACGGCATTAACTTGGGCCAGTTCGTGCAGCAGTTCAACGAACGGACGCGAGATGCCGGCGGAATGCCGATTCCGGTGATCGTCAAGGTCTACAACGACCGGAGTTTCGAGTTCACTACGAAGAGTCCTCCCGCCGCCGCGCTGTTGAAGCAAGCAGCCGGCGTCGCCAAGGGATCGGGCGTGCCGAACAAGGAAAAAGTAGGCAAAGTGACCGTAGCCCAGATTGATGAGATCTGCAAAACGAAAATAGCCGACCTGAACGCTCGAGATCTCGAACACGCGCGCCGGCTCGTCGAGGGCACGGCTCGCAGCATGGGAATTGACGTCTTGAAGGATTAGAAGACGGAATCATTGTTGAGTGGTTGCTGATGGGGCGACCGCCAAACAACCTTGGCGAAGACGCCTGCACGAGATGGATCGCTGACCACGGAATACCGAAAACCGAATACTGATAACTGATAACAGATCGCTGATAGCCATGCCAAAGACAGCCAAACGCATGACGGCCATGCTCGAAAAGGTGCCGCCCCAAACGAAAACGTTGACGGTGGCCGAGGCCGTTCCGGTTCTGAAAACATTCAACACGACGAAGTTCGACCAGATGGTCGAGATCGTGATCCGCCTGGGGATCGACCCCAAGCAGGCCGACCAACTCGTGCGCGGGTCGATCGTGCTGCCGAACGGTATCGGCAAGTCGTTGCGAGTGATCGTGTTCGCCAAGGGCGACAAGATCGACGAAGCTAAAGCCGCCGGCGCCGATGAAGTCGGCGGTCCCGAACTGGCCGAGAGGATCAAAGGCGGCTGGACGGATTTCGACGTGTGCATCGCCGCTCCCGACATGATGGGCGCCGTCGGCCCGCTGGGCAAAGTGCTTGGTCCGCGCGGCTTGATGCCGTCGCCTCGCGCCGGCACGGTTACGCCGGATGTGGGCAAAGTCGTGAAGGAATACAAGGCCGGCAAGGTCGAGTTCCGCAACGATTCCGGCGGCAACGTCCATGCGGTGGTCGGCAAATTGAGTTTCGATTCGCCCAAGTTGGTCGAGAACATCACGGCCTTCATCAACCACATTGTCCACATGAAGCCGGCCGCCGTTCGAGGGCAATATGTCAAAGGCATTTCGGTATGCGCTACGATGAGCCCCGGCATAAGGATCCAAGCGTAGTTATTATCCAAGAAAAGTCGCGGTCGGGCGTCGTGTTCACGTAGACGTCGAACATGAAGGGCGCGGCCGATCCATGATTGCGATGATCGTGATCATGGCGCCTCCAAGAAAAACGAAGCTGACATGAGCAAGTACGTAAAACAACTGATTACCGATGATATTCACCAGCGGCTGAAGGACGTTCACGACGCCCTGTTGGTCAACGTAATCGGCTTGGATGCCAATTCCAATTCGCGATTACGCGCGGAATTGCGAAGCAAAAACATCCATATCCTGGCCGTGAAGAACAGCATGGCGGCTCGGGCGACCGAGGGGACGCCGCTGGCCCCGTTGTTCGCCGGCTTGGGTGGAACGGCGGCCGTATGCTGGGGTTCCGAGGATATCATCAGCTTGGCCAAGGAAATCGTCAAGATTTCCAAGGACGACAAATTTTCCGCGTTTCAGACCCGCGGCGGCGTCATGGACGGCGAACGGCTTGACTCGAAGCAGGTCGAGCAGGTCAGCAAATGGCCCAGCCGCACCGAGCAGTTGAGCCTCTTGTTGGGACAGATATTGAGTCCTGGCGCGGCTTTGGTGAGCCAGTTGGGCTCAGTCGGCGGTGCCTTGGCCAGCCAGATCGAACAGCGCGGCGAAGGCGAAGAGCAAGCCGCAGAGAAAACGGAAGAGAAGGCCGAGGAACCGGCGGCTTCCTAGAACGACGAATTATTGTAATTGCAAATTGAGGAAGAAGGCGTCAGGACGGCAAAACGATAGAATTTTTCGATTTGCAATGATTACCGTACTCGAGTGTTTTTCCTAAAAAACTTCAAGCGTGAGAAAGGATCGAGACCGTCATGGCAACGGCAGAAGCAACCCGTGAGTTTTCCGTGTTATCGAAAGAGTTGGGAGATAAGATTGTCAGCTTGACCTTGAAAGAAGCCAAAGAGTTGAGCGACTATCTCGAAGAAGTCCACGGCATCAAGCCGGCGGCCGGCGGCGCCGTGATGATGGCGGCCCCGGCAGGTGAAGGCGGCGCTGTGGCAGCCGCGGCCGAGAAGACCGAGTTTGACGTGGTCTTGGAAGGTTTCGGCGATAAGAAGATCGGCGTGATTAAGGTGGTACGTGCGGCGACCGGCTTGGGCCTGAAGGAAGCCAAGGACTTGGTCGAGGCCATTCCGGCCAAGATCAAGGAAGGCATCTCGAAGGAAGACGCCGAGAAGCTGAAGAAAGAGCTGGAAGAAGCCGGCGGCACGGTTTCGATCAAGTAAGCGTAAGCGTCTGGAGAGTCGTCATCGTTTGCCGACCGTCGCCGCCAAGGCGATGGTCTAGGCCCGAGGCAGTAGCGCGGAACCGCCGGCTAAAACCGGCGGCCGTGGTTATCCCGCTTTTCGTTTCGTGAATACCAGCAATTTCAACGTTCCTTTCGCTCCGAGGAGGGTGATCCCTTATGGCCACCACGGCTCAACGACGACTTCAACCCAAGGAAAGACGTCGGTTTGGCAGCCTCAGACCCCCTTACCAGATTCCCGATCTCACACAAATCCAGACGCGCAGTTACGAAGTTTTCCTGCAATATGATACCCCTTGGTCGAAACGCCAAGATCAGGGCATCGAAGGCGTATTGCGAGAAATCTTCCCGATCGAAAGCTACGACAAAACTCTGCGCTTGGAATACGTACGTTACGAGTTGGGAAAACCTCGGTATGAGCCGGACGAGTGCCGTCAGCTGCGCCTTACCTACGGCCGGCCTTTCAAGGTCTGGCTGCGCTTGACCAAAGAGCAGCCCGTCGAGGAAGAGGTATACCTGGGCGACATCCCCATTATGCTTGGCGGCGGTGAGTTCATCATCAACGGCGCCGAGCGCGTGGTTGTCAGCCAGTTGCACCGCAGCCCCGGCGTGGATTTCGTCAGCGAGGTGGAAGGCACCGGCGAACGGCGACTACAAAGCTGCCGTATCATTCCGGAACGTGGAAGCTGGATCGAGCTGAACGTCAATCGCAAGGAAAGCCTTTCCGTCCGCATCGACCAGAGCGGCAAGTTCTCGATCATGACGCTGTTGCGGGCAATGGATCCGCAATACAGCGATAACGGCAATTTGTTGCGCGTTTTCTACCCGACCGAAGTGGTCAAGATCACCGACAGCCGCAACGCCGCGAAAATCGAGGGCAAGTTGGCGGTCGGCGATATCGTCTATCCCGCCGACAGCTCCCGCGCCGGCGAGATCATGGTCGAATGCGCTCAGAAAATCACGAAGAATGCCGCGGAAACGATCTGCACCTCCGGCCTGAAACAGGTCGAAGTGATGGACGAGCCGAAGATTCCTCTGTTGTTGAACGCACTGGCCGACGACAACACGGCCAGCCATGAAGAAGCTTTGCTGCGGATCTATCAGCGTCTGCGTCCGGGCAATCCTCCGCAGTTGGAAAAAGCCAAAGCGCTGTTCTTCGAGAAGTTCTACGACACCAACCGCTATCGACTTGGGCGGGTAGGCCGGTTCCGCATTAATCGCAAACTGGGATTGAACATTCCGGAAGAAGAAATGACTCTGCGGGCCGACGACTTGGTCGCCGCCATCAAGTATCTGTTGAAGCTGCGCAACAACGAGACGGACGTCGAAATCGACGATATCGACCACTTGGGCAACCGCCGTCTGCGCACGATCGACGAATTGGCTTCCGACGAGCTGCGCAAGGGCTTCCTCAAGCTGCGCCGCACGGTCCAAGAGCGGATGAGTTTGAAGGATCTCGAGGATATGACTCCTCGAAGCCTCGTCAATCCGAAGAGCATTTCGGCGGCCATCGAATACTTCTTCGGCCGCGGCGAGCTTTCGCAGGTCGTGGACCAGACGAATCCGCTGTCGATGTTGACGCACGAGCGCCGCTTGTCGGCGTTGGGCCCCGGCGGTTTGAACCGCAAGCGAGCTGGCTTCGAAGTGCGCGACGTTCACAACTCGCACTACGGCCGCATTTGCCCGATCGAAACTCCTGAAGGCACGAACATCGGTTTGATTTCCAGCTTGGCGATTTACGCCGGCGTGGACGCCTACGGTTTCTTGGTCACGCCGTATCAGAAGTTGAAGGACGGCCGCTTGACCGAGGACATCGAATGGTTGCGGGCCGACCAGGAGCAAGAGGCGATCGTCGCTCCGGCCGACGCCGTCATTCAGGACGGAAAATTGGTCGGCGACACCATCATTGCCCGTTACCAGGGCGATTTCCAGATGGTGCCGGTGAACAAGGTGCAATACATCGACGTGGCTCCGGCCCAGATGGTCGGCGTGTCGGCCGGTTTGATCCCCTTCCTCGAGCACGACGACGCCAACCGTGCGTTGATGGGATCGAACATGCAACGTCAAGCCGTGCCCCTGCTGGTCACGGAGCCGCCGATGGTGGCGACGGGCCTCGAAATCGAGACCGCGTTGAATTCAAGCATGTTGGTGCGCGCTATGCGCAAAGGCGTGGTCACGTCCGTCGATGCTTCGCACATCGAAATCGGGCCCGATATTTACAAGCTTCGCAAATTCGTCGGCCTGAACGAGCGAACCTGTCAAAACCAGAAGCCGCTCGTCAAGGTTGGCGATAAGATCGAAAAGGGTCAAGTGATCGCCGACGGCGCCGCCACGTATCACGGCGAGCTGGCCTTGGGCCGAAACGTGATGTGCGCGTTCATGGCCTGGGACGGATTCAACTTTGAAGACGCCATCATCATCAGTGAAGAACTGGTGGAGAACGATACGTACACCTCGATCCACATCGAGGAGTTCGATATTGAAATTCGCGAGACGAAGCTTGGCCGCGAGGAATTCACTCGCGATATTCCGAACGTCAGCGAGAAGCAGCTTCGGAGCTTGGACGAAAACGGTATCGTCATCGTCGGCACCTATGTTCGGCCGGGCGACATTCTGGTGGGCAAGGTCTCGCCGAAGTCGAAGACCGAATTGACGCCGGAAGAAAAACTGCTGCACGCCATCTTCGGCCGAGCCGGCGAGGATGTGAAGAACGATTCGCTGGAAGTGCCCTCGGGCGTGGAAGGCATCGTCATCGGCACGCAGAAATTCTCTCGCCGCATGAGTCTTACCGAAGATGAGCGCAAGACGTTCGAGACGGCCTTGAAAGAGGCGGAATCGAAGGGCAACGAGCGCATTGCGGTGGCGTTCGGCGCGTTGGTCAAGGAAATCGAAGAGATTCTGAAGAAGAAGCTCACGGACGAAGACGGCAATCCGCTGGTTGAGAACCAGGAACACCGTTACGTGGCCGAGCAGGCGACGCAGTTCGACATCGAGAAGCTGGATATCCGCAGTCCGCAGCGCAAGGTCGAGGTGGAGAAAGTCTGCAAGACGCTTTGGCCAGCGGTGGAAGCCGCCATCGACGCCAAGGATCGAGCATTGAACTCGATGAAGCGCGGCGACGAGTTGCGCAGCGGCGTGTTGCAGATGGTCAAGGTTTATGTCGCCGCGAAGCGCGTGATTTCGGTCGGCGACAAGATGGCCGGCCGGCACGGCAACAAGGGTGTGATTTCAAAGATTTTACCCCGCGAAGACATGCCGGTTTTGCCCGACGGCACTCCTATCCAAATCCTGCTGAATCCGCTGGGCGTTCCCAGCCGTATGAATGTGGGTCAGATTTTGGAGACGCACTTGGGCTGGGCCGCCGCGAAGTTGGGATTCCAATCGGTGACGCCCATTTTCGACGGAGCGTCGGAGCAGGACATCCACAACGTCTTGAAGACGGCCGGTTTGCCGGAGAGCGGCAAAGTTCAGCTTTATGACGGTCGGACGGGCGAGCCGTTCGAGCAGTTATCGACCGTAGGCTACATCTACATGCTGAAGCTGCACCACTTGGTCGACGACAAGGTCCACGCCCGCTCGACGGGTCCGTATTCGTTGATTACGCAACAGCCGTTGGGCGGCAAGGCCCGATTCGGCGGTCAGCGGTTCGGCGAAATGGAAGTGTGGGCGTTGGTGGCCTATGGCGCCGCCTACATCCTTCAGGAGTTGCTGACGGTCAAGAGCGACGACGTGGAAGGTCGTACGAAGATTTACGAGTCGATGGTCAAGGGCGAAAACACGCTCGAGGCCGGCACCCCCGCCAGCTTCGACGTATTGACGAACGAGATTCGCGGACTCGCGCTGAATATGCAATTGGAAAAAACGCACATTTAGGAGGGAACAGGGGCTAGAGACTAGGGGCTGGAGTGTTTTTTCCAGTCTCTAGCCTCTAGCCCCTAGCCTCTAACTCTAGGAGTGTTCCCGTGAGCATTGGTGAAACCACCTACGACCGGATTAACGATTACACGTCGGTAAAGATCAGTCTTGCGCGGCCGCACGACATTCGTAGCTGGTCGTTCGGCGAAGTGAAGAAGCCCGAGACGATCAACTACCGCACTTACCGCCCCGAAAAAGACGGTTTGTTCTGCGAGCGCATTTTCGGACCTGAAAAGGACTGGGAATGCTCGTGCGGCAAGTATCGCGGAATGAAGTACAAGGGCATGATCTGCGACCGTTGCGGCGTGAAGATCACCCATAGCCGCGTGCGCCGCAAGCGCATGGGCCATATCGAGTTGGCCGCCCCGGTCGTGCATATTTGGTTCTTCAAGGCGATGCCCAGCCGGTTGGGCGCGCTCTTGGCGATGAAGACCACGAGCCTGGAAAAAGTCGTCTACTTCCAAGACTACGTGGTCACCAATCCCGGCGACACGCCGCTGAAAATGCAGCAGTTGTTGACCGAGGAAGAGTATCGCGCCGCCCGGCTTCAGTATCCGACCGGCGGCTGGGAAGCCGACATGGGCGCCGAGGCGGTCCGCAAGCTGTTGGTCGGCTTGGATCTGGTGAAGCTTTCGCAAGACTTGCGCGCCGAATTGATCGAGACCAACTCGAAACAGAAGAAAAAAGACCTGATTAATCGACTCAAGGTGGTCGAGGCGATCCGCGACAGCGACAACCGTCCCGAGTGGATGGTGCTGGACGTGATTCCCGTCATTCCGCCCGATCTGCGTCCGTTGGTCTTGCTGGATTCCGGCAATTTCGCCACGAGCGACTTGAACGACCTGTATCGCCGCATCATCAACCGGAACAACCGGTTGAAAAAGTTGGTCGATCTCAATGCTCCGGAAGTCATCATCCGCAACGAGAAGCGGATGTTGCAACAATCGGTCGATGCGTTGTTCGACAACAACCGTTGCAAGCGCCCGGTGCTGGGCAGCAGCAACCGCCCGCTGAAATCGCTGACCGACATGATCAAGGGCAAGCAGGGCCGTTTCCGCGAAAACCTGTTGGGCAAGCGTGTTGACTATTCCGCCCGCAGCGTGATCGTGGTCGGTCCGGCGCTCCGGTTGCATCAGTGCGGTTTGCCCAAAAAGATCGCTCTCGAATTGTATCAGCCGTTCATCATTCGCCGCCTGAAGGAGCTCGGCCACGCCGACACCATTAAGAGCGCGAAGAAGATGTTGGAGCGGAAGGACGAGGAAGTTTGGGACATTCTGGAAGAGGTGATCCAGAACCATCCCGTGTTGTTGAATCGTGCTCCCACGCTTCACCGCATGGGTATCCAAGGCTTCGAGCCGGTGCTGGTCGAAGGCAACGCCATCAAGTTGCATCCGCTGGTGTGCAAGGGGTTCAACGCCGACTTCGACGGCGACCAGATGGCCGTTCACTTGCCGCTGTCGATCGAGGCCCAGGTCGAGGCCCACACGCTGTTGATGTCGACGAACAACATTTTCAGTCCGGCCAACGGCGCGCCGATCATCAGTCCGTCGCAAGACGTGGTCATGGGTTGCTACTACATGACCGCCTCGTTGCTGAACGACAAGGGCGACGGCATGACGTTCTCTTCGGTCAACGAGGTGCAATTGGCCCATTCGTTGGGCAAAGTGGGCACCCACGCCGCCATTACTGTGCGGTTGCCGAACGATCGCCGCGTGAAGGGCGACCGCGGGGTCAAGCCCAAGGGGCTCGTGCAAACCACCGTCGGGCGTGTGTTGTTTAATTCGATGTTGCCGACAGGCATGCCCTTCTACAACATTCCACTGCGGTCGAGCGACTTGGCCAAAGTGATTTCCGACTGCTACGAAATCCTCGGCCGGCGCGAAACGATCGACTTGCTTGACGCTTTGAACCGCATCGGGTTCCGCCAAAGCACGCTGTCGGGCCTGAGCTTCGCCACCGACGACTTGATTACGCCGCCGAACAAGTCGAAGATCATCGCCAACGCCGAAAAGGGCGTTATGCGGATCATGAAGCTTTATCAACGCGGTATCATCACGGAGGGCGAGCGTTACAACCAGGTGTTGGACGCTTGGACCCACGCCCGCGAACAAATCACGACCGAGATGATGCAGGAGTTGGAGAACGACCATCGGTTCGATGGGTACGTGAACCCGATCTTCTTGATGGCACACTCCGGTGCCCGCGGTGGTGTCGAACAAATCCGTCAGTTGGCTGGTATGCGTGGTTTGATGGCCAAGCCGTCTGGAAAGATTATCGAAACGCCGATTAAGGCGAATTTCCGCGAAGGGTTGACCGTGCTGGAATACTTCAGCTCGACGCACGGTGCTCGCAAGGGTTTGGCGGACACGGCCTTGAAGACGGCCGACTCGGGTTATCTTACCCGCAAGCTGGCCGACGTGGCCCAAAACGTCGTGGTCACGTGCCACGATTGCGGTACGACGCAGGGCATCACGAAGGGCGTGATTTATCGCGGTGAAAAGGTCGAAGTCAGCTTGGCCGACTCGATTAAGGGCCGCGTGAGCCGCACGAACATCGTCAACCCGATCACCGACGAAGTCATCGTCCGCGAGAACGAGTTGATTACGATGGATGTGGCGCGCAAGATCGAAAGCATGGGCCTGGAAAAGATCCAAGTCCGCAGCACGATGACCTGCGATGCGTCGCTCGGCGTCTGCGCTCTTTGCTACGGCATGGATCTCTCGACCGGTTCGCTGGTCGAGCAGGGCATGGCCGTGGGCATCATCGGCGCCCAAAGCATCGGCGAGCCTGGCACGCAGTTGACGATGCGGACGTTCCACATCGGCGGTACGGCGGCCCGCGCGGTCGAGGAAAGCGAAATTCGTGCGAAGAAGGGCGGCATCGTCCAGTTCACGCGTATGAAGGTCGTCCGCAACGACGAAGGCCAGCAGGTCGTGTTGACCCGCAACGGCGAAATTCTGTTGTTGGACGCCAAGGGCCGCGAAATCGAGAAATACGAGGTGCCCGCCGGCGCTAATCTGCTGGTCGAAGAAAACCAAGAGATCGGCCCGGGCACGGTCCTTTGCCAATGGGATCCGCACAGCATCCCGATTCTGGCCGAAGTCGGCGGCAAGGTCCGCTACGAGGACGTCATCGAAGGCGAAACGATTCGTTTGGAAAAAGACCCCGGCGGCCACGTCCGCATGATCGTCACCGAGTACAAGGGCGACTTGCATCCGCAGATCGTCTTGGAAGACGAATCCGGCAAGATTTTGGACTTCTACTATCTGCCGGAAAAGGCCAACATCGAAGTGCCGGAAGGTAAGCAGATTTCGGCCGGTACGTTGTTGGCCAAAACTCCGCGTGAAGTATCCGGTACGCAAGACATCACCGGCGGTCTGCCGCGAGTCACGGAAATTTTCGAGGCCCGCAAGCCGAAGGATCCGGCCGTCATCGCCGAGATCGACGGCACGGTCGAGATTTTAGGCGAGAAACGCCGCGGCAAACGAACGATCGTCGTAAAGAGCGAAGCCGGCATCGAGCGCGAGCATCTCGTGTCGCACGGCAAGCACTTGCGCGTCCACTCGGGCACGTTTGTCCGGGCGGGCGAGGCGTTGGTCGATGGCCCGTTGGTCCCGCACGACATCCTTCGTATCTCCGGCGAAGAAGCGGTGCAGCAATATCTGGTTCGCGAAATTCAAAACGTGTACCGCAGCCAGCGTGTGGAAATCAACGACAAGCACATCGAGATCATCGTTGCCCAAATGTTGCGGAAGGTTCGCGTCGAGTCGATCGGCGATACGATCTTGCTGCCCGGCAGCGTGATGGACAAGTTTGAGTTCCGCGCGGCCAATCAAGAGTTGTCCAAGTGTTTGAAGATTGCCGACAAGGGCGACAGCGACTTTGCCACGGGTGCGATTGTTCCGGTCGAAGCATTGGAGCAGGCCAATGCCCAAATCGAGGCCCACGGCGGGACGCTGGCGAAGGGCGTGAAGCCCAGGATGGCCACGGCGAGCACGCAATTGTTGGGCATCACCAAGGCGGCCGTTCAAAGCTCCAGCTTCATTTCGGCAGCCAGTTTCCAAGAGACGACCAAGGTGTTGACCGAAGCCGCGTTGGCCGGCAAGATCGATCCGCTGGTCGGCTTGAAGGAGAACGTGATTTTGGGACACTTGGTTCCCGCCGGAACCGGATTCGGCATCTACCAGCATTCGGAAGTTCGCATTCGGCCGCAAGCGTTGGAAGGCTTGGCTATCGAGAAAGAAGACGTGCTGGCCCGCCACTTCCCGTTGTTGGATAGCAGTCGGAAGTCGGCCCCGTCGCCGGCCGCGGCTGCCGCGGACGAAGACTTGCCGCCGGCAATGACGCAGAGCCCCGGCGTGATCAGCCCCACTGCCGTCGCTTCGCTCGACTCCTTCTTCATTGACGAGGATATCGTTCAGGAGGAAGAAGAGGAGGAAGAAGAAGTGATCGACGAAGTGGAGGAAGAAGAAGTCGAAGAGGAAGACGAAGAGTAAGGCATCATGGTATGAGAAGCAGGCACGTCATCTTTGTGTATGCCCTACTGCTCGTCCTTGCCGGAAATCTCGGCGCGGCCGAAAACAAGGCCGTTCCGTGGGATCTCGTCAAGCTCTCGGCAGCGCCGAAATTTGTTTACGATGCCGCGCAAGACAAAGGCGACATCAAAGCAATCTTCTACGACGGTTTGCCCTGGCACGGCAAGCCGACGCGAGTTTTTGCATATCTGGGCCTGCCGAAGTTGGAACCGGGCAAAAAAGCCCCGGCCATGGTGTTGGTTCATGGCGGCGGCGGCACGGCGTTCGATGCATGGGTGCGCCTGTGGAACTCTCGCGGCTATGCGGCCATCGCCATGGACACGTGCGGCTGCGTACCCCTTGGAAAATACGGCGCCTGGAAGCGGCATGACGCCGGTGGTCCGGCCGGCTGGGGCGGCTTCGATCAATTGGATCAGCCGGTCGAAGACCAATGGACCTACCACGCGGTGGCCGATGCCGTCTTGGCCCATTCGTTGATCCGATCACGGCCTCAAGTGGATGCCGAAAAGACCGGCATCACCGGCATTTCGTGGGGCGGATACCTGACCTGCATCACGGCCGGCGTGGACTCGCGATTCCAATTTGCCGCGCCGGTTTATGGATGCGGATTTTTAGGGGATAACTCGGTGTGGCGCGATGCGGAGTTGCGAACCCTAGGGCCCGAGAAGGCTGCCAAATGGTTGAAACTTTGGGATCCGTCGGTTTATCTGGCTAGTGCAAAAATGCCCATGCTTTGGGTTACCGGCACCAACGATTTCGCTTATCCGATGGACTCCCTCCAAAAATCGTATCGGCTTCCGAAGCCTCCACATACCTTGTGCGTACGGCTGCGAATGCCGCACGGCCACGGCGGGGCTGGGGAAAATCCGAAAGAAATTCATGCCTTTGCCGAGTCGATACTCCATCGAGGGGCCGGCTTAACGCCCATCGAACAGACCGGCCGCGACGGACGAATCGCCTGGGCCACCTTTCCCGTGGGATCGCTTGTCGTGAAGGCGGAGTTGAATTACACGAAGGACACCGGGCGCTGGCAGGACCGAAAATGGGAGTCCGTGGCGGTTCCCGTGGACGCGAAGACCGGCAAGATATCGGCGGAATTGCCTCCAGGAACCACGACCTACTACTTCAACCTGATCGACAACCAGGAACAAGTAACGAGCAGCGAACACGCGGAATTGCCGCGATAACAGGGTGTGAAATGTTGCAACCTTAAGTATTGCAAGGGGTTGCGGCTAAATGCAGAGCAGCGGTCGAGGGCCATCGAGGCCCCATTGACAGAAATAACCAGAATCGGCAAAATAGAGGATTCTCGCCATCGAGAAGCTGTAATTAGAGGGATTCATGCCTACGATCAATCAGTTGGTTCGCAAAGAGCGGCGTATGCCGCGTAAGTTCAGCAAGTCGCCCGTGTTGGATAAGTGTCCACAGAAGCGCGGCGTGTGTTTGCAGGTCAAGACGATGACTCCGAAGAAGCCGAACTCGGCTTTGCGGAAGATCACCCGCGTGCGTTTGAGCAACGGGAAGGAAGTCACCGTCTACATCCCCGGCGAAGGTCACAGCTTGCAGGAGCACTCGATCGTGCTGGTGCGCGGCGGCCGTGTCCGCGACCTGCCTGGCGTGCGTTATCAAGTGGTTCGCGGTGCGTTGGATACGCTCGGCGTTCAAGATCGTAAGCAATCCCGTAGTCGTTACGGAGCGAAAAGACCAAGTTAAGGGATTAGTGATTAGAGTTTGGGGATTAGCAGTATAATCGTCCCAAGTCTCTGGTCCGCAATCTCTTTGATTCCAATCTACATATCCCCAATCCCCAATTCCCAATTTTACTATGGGTCGTTTAACTGCCAGCAAGAAAACGCTTCGAGGTGATCCGAAATACGGGTCGATCCTGGCGAGCAAGTTTACCAACTGTCTGATGTGGGACGGCAAGAAGAGCGTTGCCGAGAACGTCTTCTACGACGCCCTCGAGATTCTGCGCGAGAAGGTCAAGGACACTGAGCCGATCAATGTGTTCACGCAGGCGTTGGAAAACGTCAAGCCGAACATTGAAGTTCGGTCGAAGCGCGTCGGCGGTGCTTCCTACCAGGTGCCGATGCAAGTGAGCCGCACCCGGCAGCAATCCTTGGCGATTCGCTGGATTTTGGGATCGGTTCGCGAAAAGAAAGGCCGTCCGACCAGTGAGAAGTTGGCCGCCGAGCTTTTGGCCGCGTACAACCGCGAAGGCGCGGCGATGACCAAACGCGAGAACGTCCACCGCATGGCCGAAGCCAACAAGGCGTTTGCGCATTTCGCTTGGTAGTAACATTAGAAGATATTTTTAATGCCGTGCCGGCAGCCCCCCCTTGCCGGCACGGTGTTTTTTTTGCGCGGTTTGCGTTGCCAAGCCACGTTTTCACTTCGCGGTTGCAGCAAGGCTTTTCCGATCTTCCGCCAGCATGTGGTGACGCGCAACTTGAATCGCAACAGGCTGGAAACCCTTGCGAAAAGGGGGGGAATGCGTTACGTTATCGCATTCTAGGGAAGGACATGGTTGGAAATTTCTAGCTGCTCTTTCACATTGCGGAAAAGTAGCATGTGTTCCCCCAAGAGAATCATGCCTTGCGGCGCGCGGGGTTGAATTCGATTTGGCGAAAACATCAAGATTCTCGAACGCCGAGCCGTCTGGCCTATACTTTATCAATGTTCGACGTAGTATTGTAACGATGAGTTGCGTGTTTCTTAGTGTCTTCATGTGATGCGTGGCGTTGCAATACCGTTTTATGAATAATGCCCAGGAGAAGATCGCCATGGGAGAAGTCTTTGTTCCGAAGTCGGTGTTTTTCACCAAGGGCGTGGGCAAGCATCATACAAAACTGCAAAGTTTCGAGCTGGCGCTGCGTGACGCGGGCATCGAGGTCTTCAATCTCGTTCGCGTATCCAGTATTTTCCCGCCGCATTGCAAAGTGATCACCAAACCGCGAGGCCTGGACAAACTTCGCGCGGGCCAGATCGTTCATGTGGTTCTGGCCGAGGCTTCGACCAACGAACCTTCGCGCATGGTGGGGGCGGGCGTTGGTTTGGCTGTTCCCGCACAGGGCGAGCAATACGGATACATCTCCGAGCATCACGACTACGGCATCACCGAGCCCCGGCTGCGCGATCTTGTGGAAGACATGGCCGCCACGATGCTCGCCACAACCTTGGGCATCGAGTTCGATCCCGAGACCGCTTACGATAAGCGGAAAGAGATCTATCATATGTCGGGCAAGATCATTAACACGCGCGCTTGCGTGCAAACGGCCGAAGGCGATAAGGACGGCCTTTGGACAACGGTGGTTTCTGCGGCGGTTTTTGTGTTCTAGAGTGGAACCATCGAAGGATGATAACGCCTCGGAAGACAATTGTTCTTATTTGCGTTTGGTTGGTGGGCTACACAATAGCATTGTTTCCACTGAGTATCGCGTTGCCCACAGACTTTCCTCATCAGGAGACAGACCAATACTGGAATGCTATCAAAGTTACAATTGCGGCGATTGTTGGATTGCTTTGCGCAATTGATTGGCACCGACGAAAGAGATAGTAGGAAATTTCGATAGAATGGCAAGGCTCCGCGACCAACGCTGACTTTGGTGCCGGGTGTGCGACTCTGCGGTTACTCTGCCGCCGTCTTCGTGTTCTAATCCATTCCGTAAGGAAATCGTTCGTCGATTTCCGCGGCCGATAGCTCGACCAGAAACTGCGCAAGCCGATCCACGACTATCTCCATGTGGCGGATGCCTTTGTCCGCCGTCGCGGCGTGCGGATTGCCCGCGCCGGCATTGGTCGTCAGCAAGTGCCAAGGGCGCGTGATCGAGATCCAGCCGCGATTGACTGCGTCGAATCGTGTTTTGGCCGTCAGGCCCTCATCGGCAGCGAGCGAGCCGTCTTCGTTGCGAGCCACCAATTCTGGAAAATACGCCAGCGCCAACGACGTTTCCATTTCGCCCGCGTGATCGTCGGGCCGTTCGAAGATCTCGCCGAAAAGGTCTTTGCATACGGTGTACCAGTTGCAAAGGAACAACTGGGCGGGCGTGCAGCCGTGCAACTCGCGCAACACCCATTTCAAATCATTTCCGCCATGACTGTTCAAAAGAACGATTTTGCGGATGCCTGTTCGCACCAGCGACTCGGTTAAGTCGCTGATAATCGCTTTGAGCGTTGAGGGATAAAGGTTCATCGAAAAAGGGAATTTCGACTGGTTGGTTTCCGTGCCGTAGGGAATCGTCGGCAGCAGGATGACCTTGGCGCCGCGGCGATGGGCCTCTTCGCAGATTTTTTCGCCCACGATATCGCCTTCAAAAGCGTCGGTGCCGTAGGGCAAGTGCAGATTGTGCGGCTCCGTAGCCCCCAATGGCAACACGGCCACTTCGTACTGCTGTTGCTTCATCAAGCCGTAATTCGTATTCGCAAGTTTCCAAGGTTGCATGGGTGGCGATATGGTTGATGGTTTCGCGAAGTTGGGAGGCCGGGCGCCGACCGAAGGTTGATCGGCGGGAAGCCCGGTAAACGGGAGCTTTTTCGCCCGGTACTATCCGACATGATTTACCTGAGCAGTGATAGTTTGCCATGTCGGGCATGAAGAAGCAAGATGGCGACGAATTCAGGGCCAATCAGTTTTTCAAGCTGGACAGGGAAATTTTCGTGCGATGAAAGGGCCGTCATCCTGAGCGAAGCGAAGGATCTCGTTAGCGTGTCATGGTTTACCTAATGACCTTTGCATAGCTAATGAGCCGAGGCCGACCATCGGAAGGCCGAAAACTGGGCCAAATAAGTTGACTGGCCTGTTCATTATCCAAGCAAACATCAATAAAACCACGGAGAGATTCTTCGCTTCGCTCAGAATGACGTTTTTTGGTGACGTTTTACAAAAAATGATCGGCCCTGGGTGTCAGTAGAAGCGTTGTGAAGCGAAATATCGTTTCACGCCCGCAAGTTTTGGCGATCGGCTTAACCGCGCGAAATGCAGGGCCGTTTCCAATATCTTGTAATGGCCTGCGCGTTCCAGTGACAAACATCTGTCACACCTCGTTGCTACGCTGATTGGTCTCAAGCGTTTCTTCCGAAGCGGGCAATGGCTTGGGGCTGATTGCGGAGTGTGCGATGGGTTCGGCCCAAGGCGTCGCATTGCCTGCCGGGCCGTGGCGCGCCCGCAGCCGCGCGGAAGTCGACTTTTTGCTAGGCGAACAACGCGCCGTTGAACGCATTGCCCGACAACTATTCGGCCGCGAGCTTCATGTCCATGAATATGCCGGACTCGCCGGCGCGTCGGATGTTGCTCGGGTCGAAGTCGGTGCATCGGATAGCCGACTGTATCTGGAATTGTTGGAGCCGTCTTCGGCTGCACGCGGTTATTATTATGTGTATCGCACCAAGTCGGCCGTCGTGTTGCTGAACGATGGATTTCGCATCGGATTCAAATCCATGCGGCGTCAGGGGCTCGGTTTACAGATGTTTTTTCGACAGGCGAGAAATGCCGCCCTGCTCGACGTTGATCGGATCGAAGCCGTTGCCGGTCGAAACGGGGACGAAAATGGCTACTACACGTGGCCTCGCTACGGGTTCCAGGGCCTATTGCCGGGGGGATTGCGGACGTTGCTGCCTGTTGCGTTGCGGGATACCAGGAACGTGCTTGATCTGATGGCGAGCGAATTTGGCCGCTGTTGGTGGCGGGAATTCGGCGAGACGATCCCCGTCCGATTTCATTTATCGCCCGGCAGCCGCTCTCGCAAGGTGCTCATGCGATATCTCCGGGAAAGGTATTCCGGTGGTCGGGTGAATCGGGTAAAATAGAGGGGTTCCAGAGACCACGATTGCCTTTATTGTATTTCAAACGACCTATCTAATGCCAGACTACGTTGCACGTTACGGCGCGATGCGTTTCCTGGGGGTCTTCACGACCGTCGGTGGTCGTGAATATCGGCGTAACGCGCTAGTGATTGCCCGAACCGAGCGCGGCCTGGAGGTCGGCGAGGTTCTTTGCGAGGCCACGCCCGAGGTTCTCGGCCGGCTAAAAGATCCAGGCGGTGGGCAGATCCTTCGCGAGATGACGCCCGAGGATCGCAACGAAATGGTTCGGATGCAGCAGCAAACCCGGCAGGAAATCGAGATTTGCCGTCAGCATATCGAACGGCTCGGCTTGAATATGCAATTGGTCGATGCCGAACACATTTTCGGCGGCGAGCGGATCGTGATTTATTATCTGGCTGAAACCCGGGTTGATTTCCGCGAGTTGGTCCGGCTGCTGGCCGGCGAATTTCAGACGCGCATCGAGATGCGGCAGATCGGCGTCCGGGACGAAGCGAAATTGCTGGCCGACTACGGCGATTGCGGGTGCCCGGTATGCTGCAACACGCATCTGGTGCAAATGCCGCCCGTGTCGATGCGTATGGCGAAGCTTCAGAAAGCCACGCTCGATCCCACGAAGATTTCGGGGCGTTGCGGGCGGTTGAAGTGTTGTCTGCGTTACGAATACGAAACCTACGAACAGATGATCCGTTCCGGCCGCGAGGAAAGGCCCGCCGAAGTGCCGATCGAAAACGGCGGTGAGCTGCCGATCGACAACGGCGATAAAATGCCCCCGGCCGACGACGTTGTACCTCCTGAAAATTCCGACGACAAACAGTCTTAAACCAAACTTTTTGCAGTTCCGATGCTCGACTCCTCTCATCCTATCGCTCAGCTTCTCCGCGAAGATCGCCGCTATACGTTCGAGGCTTACGTTTTCGTCTTCGAGGCCTTGAACTACGCACAGAATGTTTTGGAGATGGGGGCCGAAAGCACGGTTGAAACGGTTTCCGAAGAGGAAGAGCCCGCCACTGAACGGCACGTTACCGGCCAGGAACTTTGCGAAGCCATCCGCCGCTACGCGCTCGAACAGTACGGCTACATGGCCAAGACGGTGCTGAACAACTGGGGCATCCGCAAGACCGGCGATTTCGGCGAGATCGTCTTCAACTTGATCCGCATCGGCCAAATGCGCAAAACGCCCGCCGACACCCGGGTGGATTTCGAAGACATCTACGATTTCGATGTGGCCTTCAAGCAAAGTTTCAAGATCAAGCCGCCCGCCGCCGGCGGCTAGCAGCGGTGCAATCCGCAGGGATTGCCAACTCCTGCTTTTTGTGATCCATGAATTCGGAACTCACGGTAACGGATTCTTTTTTTCCGGCTAAATAGGTCCACATAAGAGTGAAAGTGCCGGCGAGACAACGACCGCCGGCAATTGCGTGGTTGCAGGTTTGCGGCACTTTCGATTATCCGCGGTTTTATTTCGCTGTTGGTCGAACGGTGATCTGCCGATTTTTGGCAAAATCAATGGCGCCGGCGTCCACCTTGCCGTCGATTCCCGGTGGAGGAGCGGAAATGCCGCTCTCTTCATCCCACTGAAAAACCACGTGATGCGTGCCGGCCGGGATATCGTGGATCGTACAGGGAGTGCGATAGGGGAGGCCGTCGGAATTGCAGAGCAACTCGTCATCGAGATAGACGGTGGCCTCGTACGGTTCGGTGACGAAATTTGCGCTGACTGGTGAGGTTTGACGCATTCCGGCGAGAACCAAAATGGCGACTATCGCCAGCGCCACTGTTGCGGCAAGCCATCCCGTGCGACGCAACCGGGCCGGCGGTTTTTGGGAGTCGGTCAGTGAGGCCAGCATTTCTTTCGCATTACGAAAACGTCGGCTGGGATCTGGGTCACATACGCGCAAGGCGAGCCGGTTTAGAGCGGCAAGCTGTGGACTGGCTATGATTTGGGCCGTGCAATCGCCAAGACTCGGAAATCGTTCGACGGGCAAGCCCGTCAACATTTCGTAGATCACCAGCCCGGCAGCGTAAACATCGGCCCGAGCGTCCATAAGGCCGTCGGGCGGCATGTATCGTACCGTGCCCAGACGCGAAACGGTCAGGCTAGCTGCGGTCAATAAGCCGAAATCGCCCAGCTTGAGTTCGCCGCCTAGGCACAGGCAGTTGG
>CAYWGR010000030.1:0-38187 GCA_964458015.1 uncultured Planctomycetaceae bacterium | reverse complement strand
GTGGCCAATGAAATCGCCAAGGCCATTGTCGATGGCGATGAAGAGGTGCTGGGCGGGCAGTCGGC
This sequence comes from uncultured Planctomycetaceae bacterium, assembly GCA_964458015.1. Taxonomy (GTDB): domain Bacteria; phylum Planctomycetota; class Planctomycetia; order Pirellulales; family Thermoguttaceae; genus CAYWGR01. Next base: position 38,122 of record CAYWGR010000030.1, on the reverse strand, counting down.
CACCTTTGAACCGGGCACCAAGATTCGCATCTGGCCTTATACGCTTACGTTCGAGGCCGAGAAAGCCGCCGTTGTCACTCGCGCCGAATTGGAGGCACATCTCCGCTCGATCATGGCCGAGTTGGAACTGCGCATCCACCGCAAGCTATTGGAGCGGCTCGATCTTTACGAGTTCGAGGCCAATCGTGGCGATTCGCAGAGCATTCTGCTATTGGAAAACAACATCGAGGACGTATGCCGCGACCTGGGGGTTTTCGGTGTCGGGAATGAAGCGCTGTTGGAAGAGATCACCGGACTGGTGCTCCGCGATCATCTTATCAACCAGTTGATTATGGAGACCGGCTCGGAGTTTTTCGACTTGGCCTCATTGACCAGCAACGAGTTCGACGTACCGGCTACGTTGGTGCCTGAGCGGGAAGTCGAGTTGCACGGCCTGTTACAGTTTGTTCGCGAACGATTGGAGATGCAGGATTGCCAAGACGTGACCCAGCAGGTGCATCGCGTGGAGACGCGATTCAACAGCGTGTTTCCGCTTGTGCGCCCGCATCTGCACCAAGAGTTGCGCAAATATCTAATTCTGCGGACTCTGAAAAAGGACTTGAAGGACACGATTTTCGGCTTCGGGCCGCTGCAAGACCTGTTGCGAGCCCCTACCGTCACCGAGATCATGGTCGTGGCCAACGATTTGATCTACGTTGAACGGGGCGGCGTGATCGAGAAGTCCGGGCGGCGATTTATCTCCGACAAAGTGACGGAGTCGATCATCGAACGAATCGTTGCCCAAGTGGGACGCAGGATCGATAAGAGTCAGCCGCTGGTGGACGCCCGCTTGCCCGACGGCTCGCGCGTCAATGCGATCATCCCACCGCTGGCCTGCAAGGGACCGACGCTGACCATCCGAAAATTCCCCATCCAGCGTCTGCGGATGGACGATCTCGTGGAGATGAATTGCGTCACCACGGCGGCTGCTAACTTTTTGCGGGCGTGTGTGCTCGACCGCAGGAACATTTTAGTAAGCGGTGGAACAGGCACCGGCAAGACAACGCTGTTAAACATCTTGAGCAGTTTTATTCCGTTCAAGGAGCGGATCGTCACGATCGAGGACACCACCGAACTACGTTTGCACCAGGAGCATGTAGTGACGCTGGAAACGAAGCCGCCGAATATCGAAGGGGCCGGTGAGTACACCGTGCGCGATCTGGTGAAGAACGCTTTGCGGATGCGGCCCGACCGGATCATCGTGGGCGAGTGTCGCGGTCCCGAGGCGTTGGACATGATCCAGGCCATGAACACGGGCCATGACGGTTCGATGACCACCGTCCACGCCAACAGCGCCCGCGAGGTAATCGAGCGGTTGGACGTGCTCCTATTGATGGCGGCCGATCTGCCCATCAGTTCAATCCATCGCCAATTGGCGTCGGCGTTGGACCTGATCGTCCACATCAGCCGTTTGCCCGGCGGGGCCAGGATCGTCACCCAGATCACGGAGGTGTTGCGCTACGATCCTGAAGATAATCAGATTGTTTTGCATGACATTTTCAACTATCGCAACGCGGCATCGTTGCGGGCGACCGGCTATTTGCCGTCGTTCATTGATTCGCTGGTGGAGAAGGAATTGTTGGACATGGAGTTCTTGTACGGTCGTGGCGAGCAACTGGCGATATCCGCTGCAACACCCCAGAGAATCGACAACTGACTATGAATTCCGACGTAACCGTATGGCTGGGCAGTATTACAATAGGGCTCGCAGTGGCAATTGCTAGCTATTCGGGCGGCGGCTACCTTGCGCTGGGTTTCAATGCCATCGAGCGCGATCTTGTGGAAAAGCTCCGCCGCCTGCGTGCCTCCACCCAAAACCTCCGAAAATACCTCCTCATCTGGTTGATCCTGATCGGCTGCGCGTTTTTCGGGTTCTGGCTGGGGCTTAATAGTTTGATCTTTGCGACGCTCGGGGTTGTATTCCTGGCTGCCGCGCCATGGTATCTGTTGCGGCGGATGGCGGAACGGCATCGGCAGAAGATCGAGGATCAATTGGCCGACGCAATGGTGATGTTGGCCAACGCCGTGCGCGCGGGCCTGTCACTGGCCCAGTCGATGGAGATCCTGGCCTCCCAGTGCCCGAAACCGATCAACGCCGAGTTCCATCAGATCGCAGCAGAATACAAATTGGGCAAACCCTTGGATCGCACATTAACCGAGGCCAAACAGAGGCTGCGGAGTGAAAACTTTGCCCTGTTCGCCGCCGCGATTCTGGCCAGTCACGAAAGCGGCGGACGGTTGAATGAAACCGTCGAGCGGATCGCCCAATCCGTATTGGAGTTGCAGCGGCTGGAACGGAAGATTCTGGCCGAGACGGCTCAGGCTCGAAAATCGGCCGTTTACATGGCGATGGCCCCGGCGCTGATCCTCGTTGCATACTATTTCGTCGATCCGGTGAATACGACACTCCTGTTCACTCGGATGTTGGGCCAAGTGCTGCTGGCAGCCGCGATTGTGCTCAACATCATTGCGTATGGCTGGGCTCGCGTGATCCTTAACCCCGATATTTAACCCATGTTATTCGCGCAGATCGCATCAAAGATAGGAATCCTGTGGACCGGCAATATCGTCATCGGCCTGGCCGTTGCCGTGGCGGCTTGGTGGATTATTCGACTTCTGGCAAGCGAAGATCTTCAGCAAGGCGCGGAGTGGCGGTACGACATCAGCCGGATCAATGAACTGCGCCGGACGGATGTTTTCTATCGGCTGTTCCAACCGGCGATCCAAGGGCTGGGGCGGTTGAACCGCAAGATTTTTGCGGAAAGCCTGCCGACCGTCCAACGCGAGATCCAGGTGGCAGGGTTGCCGCGATTCTGGCTGGCCGAAGAATATCTCGGCAAGATCCAGTTAGTTTCCCTGTTCCTGACACCCGTGTATGTCTATGTGTTCTTTCTGTGGTTTGGCGAAAACGGCTTCGTTCCGGCCGTGATGGCGGTCATCCTGACGGTATGGCTCCTGCGACGGCGTTTGGCCGATCGGGCGAGATCCCGGCTCCATCAAATCAAACGCCGGATGCCGTTTCTGTTGGATCTACTGACGCTGCTGATGCAAGCCGGTTCCACCTTCATCAACGCCATGCGCCAGTCGGTGGAAGAATTCGAGGGCCATCCGGTCGCCCAAGAGTTTGGCCGGGTATTGGCCGACATGAACATGGGCAAGACACGCTCGGAAGCCTTCGTGGCGATGCGCAATCGTCTGAACGACGATGAAATCACCAGCATCATCAATTCGATCCTGCAAGGTGAGACCCTTGGCACGCCCTTGGCCGGGATCTTTCGGACCCAGGCGGACGTGTTGCGGATCAAACGCACCCAGCGGGCCGAGCTTGTCGCGGGTGAGGCGGGCGTGAACATGCTGCTGCCCGGCGTATTGGTGATGGTTTCCACGGTGCTGATTATCGTCGGACCGTTTTTACTTAACTACCTGTATTTCGGATTATCCATGTAAATGGCCATCAAGATCGACTGCCCACGCTGTAAAACGCCTCTGCAAGTGCCCAACGGTCAGGCCGGTGGATACGTCAACTGCGCGCACTGTAAGGGGCGATTGTGGGTGCCGAAAGACGCCGTGGCCGACGAGACGCCGGTGGAAGCGGTTTCCGTATTGGCGGGTTCTTCCCAGCCCGTTGCTGCTGTAAAACCGCCTCGAAAGCTTCGTGAACCCACGAGTCCCGCAGCACCGTTGTCGGTCCAGGCAATTCCAACGCCGCTCGTGCCGGTATCGCCTGTGAAACGCAGTAAAGTTGCCCGATTCATCGCGGCCGAGGCTGCCGAATCGCCCCTGAAACTGGCCACGGACGGCAAACTGCCCGAGTTGCGGTTGGAAGAAGGCGGCACGGAGAAAAAGGCAGAGCAAAATCAACGATCCGTTAATCCGCTGGTGATGGTGGGTGTGCTCACGATCAGCGTCGTATTGTCGATTGTGATGGTGCTAATGGATGTGGAATCCTCGCCCCAATCGGGATCGCGCATGAAGGCCCAGATGCGGCAGAGACTCACCGACCATTATTTTGGCCTGGGAGATCTCAATTCCAAACAGTTGGAGCCTTATCAGCTAAAACTTCGCGAGGCCCGCCAAGCATACACGCGCGGCGACCATAAAACAGAGCAACAGTGTTACCGCAGCGTTTTGGACATGCTTCGGGCCGAGCCCGGCGGCAATCAACGCGGATTGACCGGCAGCCGCACGAAGGACAAGGAACTGGACGAGGCGATCTTGGTATTGTTGAGCGGAGGTTAGAATGGACATTGGGCGCTACGAACTTCTCGATACGATCGCCAGCGGCGACTTCGCCGTCGTCTACCGCGCCCGCGACCGCGAACTGGGCCGAGAGGTAGCCGTCAAGCAGATCCATCAGCAGTTTCTGACCAACGAACAGCAACTGGCACGTTACTGGCAGGAGGCCCAACTCTTAGCTTCGCTCCAGCATCCAAGCATTTTGACGATCCACGACCTCGTTCGCTCGAAGGGCTGGCTGATTTTGGAGTTGATGCGGGGGAGCTTGCAACCGGCCACGCAAAGCGACGGGATTGATCTCGACTATTTGCGGCTGGTCTTGGCGTGCAGTCTAAGCGGCCTGCAATTCCTGCACTCCAACGGCATCATCCACGGCGACATCAAACCCAGCAATCTCCTGACGGACGCACAAGGCCGGGTGAAGCTGGGTGATTTCGGACTCGCCCGCCGCGCCAACGACGAAGGCGGGAGTCTCTTAAAGGGCACCACCAAGTACATGGCCCCCGAAATGCTCTCACCGCAATTCGGCTCGGTCGGACCGGCCAGCGATCTCTATTCACTGGGCTTTTCGGCCTACGAGTTGATGTGCGGCAAGCAGTTCGAGACGTTGTTTCCGGGACTCGGCAGTTTCGGTCGCGATAAACAGATCGCCTGGATGATGTGGCACGCCGCGCCCGATCGCAATCTGTTGCCCATCCATCGCGTCTTGGAAGGTGTTCCTGACGAACTGGCGCAAGTGGTCCAACGCATGATCGCCAAGGATCCGTCGCAACGCTACCAATCGGCCGAGGAGGCATTATGGGACTTGCGGCCTAAGTCGGCGTTGGTGATTGCTCCACGGCCGGATCCGACGGCCGTGGCCGCCCAAGCAGCCGCAGCCAAGCAGAAGCGGCGGATGCGCTATGTAGCAATGACGGCCATGGGGCTCTCGCTTGTGCTCTGCATCGCCATGCTCCTACCCTCGGCTCCGCCACCGCCCCCGGCAGCAAAACCGGTCCAAGGAACGATCACCCACGTCTACCCGGAAGACTATCGCATCGCCGTGAAAGTGGCCGACGACAAGGAACGGCTTGAAGAGATCCGGCTTACGCCTCGCTACGACAAGGTGTTTATCAACGACAAGCCCGAGCCGCTCGATCAGGTGTTGCCGGACGATTTTGTGCGCGTCCAATACGAGCAGAATTCCTCAGGCCGACGTTTTTTGGAAATCCATGCCTATCGGGCGGTTGTCTGTCGTGGACGTATCAAGCAAGTTGAAGCGGAGCAAAAACGGATTGTTTTGGCGGTTCCCAACCGGCAGGGCAAAGAAGAGGATCTCGTCCTGACCGTCCCCGCCGAACTGAAGATCACGTTCAATGGCAGTGTCTCGTCAATGACTGTTGCGGATTTGAAAGCGAATGACTGGGCATCGGTGCGCCATATCGGCCGAGACTCGGGCCGCGAGGCCGCTGAATTGACTGTTGAACGCAGTGTTACGAGCGAAGGAATCATTCGTGAGGTTCAGTCGGGCAAGCTCACTTTGGAAGTTGGCAAGAAAATGTTGACGTTGCCGCTGGCCGATCCTTGTGAGATTTCGATCAACAATCTCTCTTCGATCGACGAACGACGCCTAAAACCTTCCGACCTCATGCCGGGCGACAAAGCCACGGTGGCCCATGACACTCGGATCGTTCGCATCGCTGCGCATCGTATTCTGCACGATAGTGGAATCATTGACGCCGTCCAGGGGAAGGCGTTGGATGTAATTCGCCAGGGTGAGAAAAAACCCACGCGATATAACATTGGCGCGAGTTGCACGGTCACCTTGAGCGGCGGACCAGCCGAAGTGCGCGACTTGCGCCGGGGCGATGCCGTGGAAATCACCCATCAATCCCTGGACCGGCGGAACGCCGAGGCCATCTCCTTGGCCGCTCGCCGGACAAGTGATCCAACACGCTGGGCGATTGTTATCGGAACCCAAGATTACCCATCGTCGCTCAGCCGGTTGGAATATCCCGTGGCCGACGCCACGCTGCTCCGCGATACGCTGGTCGGTCGTTACCAAGTGCCCGAAGACCAAGCGTTGTTGTTGACCGATGAAACCCTCGGCAACCTCCAAAAGAGTATTCCCGAACGACTCGGGCGGACCGGTTCCGACCATCATCTGTTGGTGTTCGTCTCGGGCCATGCCTATACGAATGACGGTCATGTGTATCTGGCACCGAAGGGATTTGATCCAAAACGCATGAGTACAACCGGCCTGCCGCTCCAATGGCTAGTCGATGAACTCGAAAAATGTCCTGCTAAGGACAAGTTGTTGCTAATGGACAGCAGTCATGCTGGCAAAGGGGCTGACCTAGCCAAAGAGCCATCTACTGCTGAAATGATTCGATCGCTCAAAACGCCACCCGGCCGATCGCCGTTCCGCACAGTCACGGCCATCGCCAGTTGCACGGCCGGTCAACGAGGCATGGATTGGCCTGAAAAGGGGCATGGGCGGTTTGCTTGGCTGGTGGCCCAAGGTTATAGGGGCTCTGCCGATCAAAACCACGACAACCGCCTGGAATCGAACGAATTGTTCAGCTATCTGCAAGATGCATTTGCACAACTCAAGATCGCGCAAACGCCGGAGTTGTTCCTGCCCGACAACCGGCCCCCTCGGCTCAGCGAGGATGCGAAAACCGCCATTCGCAAGCTAGCCGCTGATATCGGCCGGAGCCGCATCAACATGCCCGAGGCCGAAGGCGATTATACCGCCGCCGTTGGGGCTGCTGGCAAGGAGATCGAGCCGAAGCTGCTCTATGGCCTTCTTCTAATGAAGAACAAGCAGCGGGATTCGGCCCAACGGCAATTCGACGCCATCAAGAGCCAATATCCCGACCAATGGCTGCCGCTGCAAGGGAATGTCTGGATTCTCTTCGAGAAGCGATCTTATTCCTCGGCGCTGGATGCTTTGACGGAACTCATCAAAAAGAAGCCCTCCCAGCCGCTATTTTATTGGGCGGGACAACTCCGGGAGTACGTTGCTTTAGCGGTAGAAGAAGGACGGCGGTCTTTGGACAAACCGTTAGCCGAGCTAGACGCTGTTGTTGCCGATCAAAGCACCAAAGCTCAGAAACTTTACGAGGAAGGCCGAGCGAAGTCGCGCACGATCCACGCCGAATTCCAACGCAAGATCGCTGCCACCGAATCTGCCGCAAATGCTGCCGCCCTCAAGATTGAAAGCCGCCAATTGATTCGGTACGTGGATTTCCCCTACGAACAAGCTCTGAAGCAGATCCTGGACAGGCTGGAGCAATGATACCGAATATGGCTCAATGCGCAACCTCTGGACACACCGATTTGCTATGGTGCCGTAGATTAACGGTCTCACAACCGTTAATCACAAGCTCAATTATTGCCGGATGGTTTCTCGATCGTGGCCATCGCTGTATCTCCCAAAAATCAGAGTATGGCCATTATTGTGGCCATTACCAATGGTTAAAATAAGTCGCATAGGCATAATAAACGACAAATTAATAGAGTCACTTTCTGGCATAAGTCCTTATTGTGAATGGGAATGCAGCACTTTACAGAACGATGTCGTTGTTACGACTGAGCTACAGCCCCAGAGAGCCAAATAATCAAAGATAATCGCTAAGACGCCCAACCACAAGGGCCGGAATTGCTTGGACGGATCTCCGATGCGGAGAAAAGAGTCTCTTTTGCGGGATAGAACCCGTTTTTCTCCACTTGGAACGAGCCTGAAATCCTGCTTCAAAGGAGGCTTGGTCCTGCGGCAGAGGGGGTGTTTGGTTGAACGAGATCATTCCACACGCGGTAACGGCCGGATTGCAGAGTTTGTCCAGGGCGGCGGCAGCGGAGCCGAGGGCGCTGTTGGGCGCTCGTAGGAAATGCCGGGCAGCGAAGGACCATCGGCAGCCGAGGTGGTCTTTTTCGTCGGCGGCAAACGCCGCGTCGAGGGCTCCTCGGGCGGCGTCATCGCGTTCCACGAAGGCGTCGCTTGCTGAGCATTTGCGTTGAGTTGCTGCATTGGTCTCGTATTGGAAACCGGCGGCAGATAGTTGTTCCGCGGGGCTTCGTTTTTTACCACGGCTTGCGGCACCGTGACCGGAGCAGCTTGCTGCGCGGCATAACTATTACGAGGATTTTGCATTCCTGGGCCCATCGGCTGTGACGACATTACCGGCATAGCCTGTTGAGCAGGAGGTCCGTAGTTGATGTACGGATTGTTTGCTTTCTGCACGGCAGGCTGCGGCATTGTGATCGCAGCAGCTTGAGGCGGCGCATAAGTCTCACGTGGAATTTCGGTTGGAGCAGGCCCCTGGGGGATCGGCATATTCGATGGCATATTGTTTTGCGGCAATCGAGCCTGCGAGGTCGTTCTTTGGAGATGTTCGACCCAAAGTCGGGCAGGTTCCATCGTGGGATCCGCTCGCAAGGCCAAGGCAAAATATTGCATCGATGCTTGCGATTCGCCTTTTTTGTTCAACAAATAGCCCATGTTATAGAAGGCTGCCGGATCGCTATGCACGGCACGGAATTGTCCAAGAGCTTCGCTCCATTTCCCTTGATCGACCAACAACGTGGCGAGGTTATTGCGGTAGAGCGCGTTCTTAGGCTCTAATTGGGTTGCAAGATTGACCGAGGCCACGGCCTCATCCAAGCGGTTCTGCCGCGAATAGCACATGCCTAAGTTGTTGTGAACCGAAGCATCTTTTGGTTGAGCTTTGACCGCACGTTGATAAATTTGAATGGCTTCGCTCGGTTTTTCCTGCATTTCCTTAAGGTGGGCGTAGCCTAGCAGCGCCGACACATCGTCGGGCTTTTCGTGCAAAGCTAAAAGATATTGCTGTTCCGCCTCGGCGGCCTTGCCCGACTGCTCGTATAAGTGGGCGATAGCGACATAAAGTTTAGGCCCAGGTTTTGTGCCTGTTTTTAGCGAAAGGGCGTCGTCCTCGGGGCCTAGTTTTTTGATAGCAGGGTTAGGCGCGGGATTTATTGCCTTGCCTAGCTGCTTGAACGGCGAGGTGATGGAATCCGTCCAGGATTTTGCTTCCTCGGCATAGGCAGTGAAACATACCGGCGCCAGAATGCAGGGGGCCACCCATGCTAGTAGTGCTAGCGGCACGGCCCAAAATTTTGGCCAACATTTTGCCACGCGACACCTCTGCTTTCCCCAGTTGGATCGTCGCTAACGAGTACGATCTTTTTTACGTCTGTTGCCGACAAGCGGCCTCGTTCTACAAATCGACTTCGTTGCTTGAAGTCCTATAGCGAACTTGCCGACTGGCGAAAATTTAGCAGTGTTAGCGTCTGTGACGGCTCGTTACTTGATAAGATGTACAAAAAGCGCAGTATGGCTAATGATTGCTACTGCCCACCCATGCCGCCGCCACTGCCACCGCTGCCGCTTCCAGCGCCACTCGATGCTGCCGGCAACCGGGGTGAAGGCATCGACGACTGGTATTTTCGGCTAATGGCATCAACTTCGTCCGCCGGCCAGCCGTCGTCGGGAATCGTTGTAGCCAATACCGGTGCGGGACGGTTGGGGGAAATTTGACTGGATAGTTGTTGTACCGACGCAATGCGGGCAAGGGTTTCCGAGTTCTGTTCCGCGGCATGAACGTAAATCAAACGGTGTTGTTCGGGGCAAACCGTCAAAATCCACAAGACTTTTTTGCGACCTGCCTCGGTTAATTGGCCGTTGTTGGGCTCGAAATGAAACTCGCCCAGCATGTTTTGCCGACGCCAGCCGTTGGCTACCTGAATCACAAAGGGGGCTCGTACCGTTTCTCGGTCCCAGCCCGAAAAAGGCTCGGGCCAGCACTGGCGACGTTTGACATCTTGGATAATTTCGCCCATCAAATCGGCCGAAAGCTGTGCCGAGGAACCCAAGGTGATAAGAGCAAAACCAAGAACCGACAGGAATCGAGCCGCCATTTCGGTATCCTTTCCTACAAATTGGGCAATCTGCGCAAAGCAGGCAGCCCCTTGGCATTCCTTGCACGACACTTCCTCAGAATCTTTATCGGCAAATGGTATCTCGATTGCCCGTTGAATATGGGATACCTTTTCGCCCCCCTGACGACTCTAGGGCCGGTTAGTTTTCGGTAGGGTTGGGCGAGTAAAACGAAAGCGTACTAACGTTTTCCCCATATTTAACCATTGATTGGCCCGCCAACGAGTCGGGATCGCTTGCCGAATGGGCGTCCAGCGTTCACAATGGATTTGCCGATGCCGAATCCTGAAGAACAACGCCGTTTTGCCGTCGAAGTGGTCCACCGGCTGCGCGAAGCTGGGTTCGAAGCCTATTGGGCGGGCGGTTGCGTTCGCGATCAACTGCTGAAGCGTATGCCCAAGGATTACGACGTAGCCACGAACGCCACGCCGGAGCAAGTCCGAATGTTGTTCGGCCGGCGGCGCACGTTGGCCATCGGGGCGGCTTTTGGCGTGATCGCTGTTGTAGGACCGAAAGTGGCAGGCACGGTTGAAGTCACCACGTTCCGCCGCGATGCCGCGTATAGCGACGGCCGCCATCCCGACAGCGTTGCTTTCAGTTCGGCCGAGGAAGACGCCTCGCGCCGCGACTTCACGATCAATGGTCTTTTTTACGATCCGCTCGACCATCGCGTGATCGACTTCGTCGAAGGGCAAGAGGATCTTGCCGAGAAACGCCTGCGTGCGATTGGCTGCGCCCGTGAGCGTTTTACGGAAGACAAATTGCGGATGTTGCGGGCAGTGCGGTTTACGGCTGCCTTTTCTTTGACGCTTGATGATGAGGCCCGCCGAGCAATCGAAGAGATGGCCTCGGAAATTCGCGCGGTTAGTCCAGAGCGGATTGCCATGGAGATGCGGCGGTTGCTGGCCGACGCCTCGCGCGCCGTTGGCGTGCGGTTGCTGCTTGAAACCCGCTTGGCCGAGGCCCTGTTGCCCGAAGTTGTGTCTTGTGATGCATTTGAGCAGCAGCAATTTGCGCAAACGCTTGGCGTTCTCGCTCGATTGGGCGAAATGTGCGGATTTCCGCTGGCGTTGGCTGCATTGTTGTATCCTTCGGTCGATGCGGCGGGAGCCGAGGACGTCTGCCGTCGGTGGAAGCTCTCGAATAAAGAGACCGAGCGGGTAGTTTGGCTTGTGAAGCATCACGCGGCGCTGACCGACGCACGAACGATGCGATGGTCGGAGCTTTATCCCCTGCTTATGAACGAAGGGGCCGATGATTTGCTCTTGCTTACCGAAGCGGCGATGCCGGAAGGTCCTGGCATTGCTGCCTTTTGTCGTGAGTTGTTGCAGCAACCTCGCGCGGTGCTCGATCCGCCCCCATTGGTGACCGGCGACGATCTCCAGGCTGTTGGCATTCTGCCCGGGCCGGAGTATAAAACACTCTTGCAGCGTCTTCGCAATGCACAATTGGATCGCGAGCTTTCCTCGAAAGCGGAAGCGTTGGCACAGGTGAAGAAGTGGATGGAGAATAGCGGTTAGTGGTTAGTGATTAGCAAAAACATCTCCTCCATCGAGAACGACATACTTATATCATCTATTCTATAGGGACGACAACATGGATAAGAAGGTTAAGAAGAAGACCCATGTACTTCAACAGCGCATTCAAGCACTCCGCCAGCAATTGGCCGGAGCGAGAAAACAAATGGACGATCCCAGCGAGTTAAAGTCGATCGAGCAGCAGCTTGCCGCCGCAGAATCGGAATTGGCCAGAATCAAAGAAGACTAATCCATGTTTCGACACTTGCAATCACGAATAGTGCAACCGCCATACTAACGGCAGCACGACGATCGACATTGCCGCGGCCAGGGCCGAGTCCAAACGCCGGCCCTAGGCCGTTCCATAGATACAAGCCAAGGGCAACGGCCGGAATACCGAAAAGGGCCAGTTGCCAAGCAGTGCCGCCTTTTTGCAGGATAACGCCGCCGTCATCCAGTCGACCTTTGTGCAATATGCCGCCGATCAGGTATGCGCCGTTAGCGATCAGGCATAGACCTGCGAACCATCTCGCCAAATAACCATAGCACGGCAACGCGAGGCGAACGAAGCTGAGAATGATAAGCGGCAGCAGGCAGCCTGCGATTGCGCCGCTCCACGCGACGAACAAAGGAAGGGGATTATCGCCAAAATCGGTTCGAGAAAATCCCCACAGCGGAAGATCCACTTGCAAGAGTTGTGCTCCGCTGATCCACCCACTGAAAACATGGCCGCATTCATGCAATAGCATCATCATTAACCACGATACGCCGGCCGTGGAATTGATTAAAAGTGTTTGAAAAAAGCGATCAGCACATCCTGATTGCCGAATCATCGTTCTTCTCAACAATGGTAATTTTAGGGCAACGATATGCCCGCTGGGATTTCTCGGGCATGTTCGGCGATGGCGATTAAGAACAATCGGCGTATGGCGTCGTATCCGCGGATATTGGGGTCTTCCAGATTCCAGGCATACCAATAATGCGGATCGTCGGACCGATAGAACGAATGCCAAGGTTGTGTGCAATGGATGCCGTGGCCTAGGAATTCTCCATACATCGGGACGACATGCACCCATCGACGGCGGTCGGCGCAGCGATGGATTGCATCATTATAGGCCTGATGAATCGTAATGCCCTCGGGCCAGGAGGGCAAGCCGGCCATTGGCGCATCGCCCACGCCGTCGGTCGGATCGTAGATGTCGGCGATAAAGATCATGCAACCGCCTGGAAAACGATCTCTCAACAGATCGAACATCTCGTCGAGTCGTTCTTCATAATTTTCGATCCAGGGGCGTGCTTGCTCCAATGTGGCGCCATAGATCGCTCCTTCACGCGGCGGCGTGCGGCCGTAGTTGTGGATCAAATCATTGCCGCCGGAGGTCATCACGATTAGCCCGAATGTGTCGGCGTCCTGTTTTTTCAAGCGTTCGCGGATGATATCCATATGTGCGAGCGATGTACTGCCGGAAAGGGCCATGTTTTCCGTTCGCAGGTTCGGCAGCACTGCCGAAAGACAAAGACCCTGGATGTCAACGAACTCATCGGCGGGGTTTTGTACTAAGCGGTTGAAATACGAATAGGCCGTCGGAACGCCGAATCCCGCGGTAACGCTGTCGCCGATGCCCAACAGAAGCACCTTGCGGGTCGTCCACGGCTTGGTGAATGCTTTGCGTGATACTGCCGGTCCGGCTGGTCCCTCGCCGATCGGCCTTGCGTAGACGAGATGCAGATAGGCCAAAATGCCGGCGAAAAGGACTCCGCCGATCACCAGAATCCAGGAAAAGCGGACCAATCGTTTACGCAGAGAAGAGCGCACTGGCAAGTCGTTCATGGGATTGTCCCAAAAGTGATGCCCGCAATTACAGGATTGAGTCTATAAAGCATAGTATATTTGTAAAGGTGCCCCCCATGCTGACTATGGTCAACTATCGCCGATTTTATTTTCTTCTCGTCGCGGTATTTACCGTTGGCGTCTTGCCATCCTGTCCCGTATTAGCCGGCGATATGATCGAATTATCGCTTACGGGAAAGACGCTTGAAGGGATGCCGATTGCTTGGAACGAGGAGAAAATTCATTTGTTGGGCCGAGACGGCCGGCTTTGGGACTTTGCTCCCAGCGAAGCGAGCAACGTTCGGAAGATGTCGTCGCCGTTCCGTGGTTATTCACCTTCTGAGTTGCGGGCGGTGTTGCTTGGCGAGTTGGGCAACGACTACGAGGTGAGTGGCACGGGGCATTATCTGATTGCCCATCCGCGCGATCAACGTGACCAATGGCCTGAGCATTTTGAAGATCTCTACCGCTCGTTCGTTCATTTTTTCTCGGTGCGAGGTTTCAATCCCAAACCGCTGCCGTTTCCGTTGATAGGTGTCGTATGTCGGAGCCAGAGCGATTTCATGCGGATCTCGGCAGCCCAAGGACAGCCGGTCGGCCGTGGCATTCTGGGCTATTACGAGCTGATTACGAACCGCATCACGTTGTTCGACATGGGGCAAGCCAATACGGCCCGATGGAAAAAGAACGCGGCTGTTTTAATCCATGAAGCGACGCACCAGATGGCTTTTAATACGGGCATTCATAGCCGGTATCATCGTCCACCGCTCTGGGTGGTCGAGGGTTTGGCCATGCTGTTTGAAGCGCCCGGTGTTTACGATTCTTATAACTACACCCAGCCGAGTGACCGAGTCAATCGAGATCGATTGGCCGCGTTTCGGAAATATGTCGCGCCTTACCATCGGCCGGAATTGATCAAAGCGATCACGGCATCGGACGAAATTTTCCGACTGAAAACGGGGGCCGCTTATGCCGAGGCCTGGGCGCTAACATTTTTCCTGATCGAAACCGAGCCTCGCAAATACATTGATTATCTGCAATGCACGGCCGCGCTAGCGCCTTTTGAATCCGACACTCCTGAGCAGCGAGTGGCAACATTCACCGCCGTTTTCGGCTCCGATTGGCGTATGCTGGAAGCCCGATTTCTGCGATTTATCGGCGGAGTGAAGTGAGAGAATAGGAATTAGGTGATAGGGATTGGGGATTTGGATCACGTAGGGCTGGTTAAGCGTGGCGTTCCGAAGCCGGAGCTTCGGAACGAGAACAACAAACGAGAGCAATCTATTTTGTTAGACGCTTCTCAATACCTGCCGCGGTAGTTTTTGGTTTCGCGCTGCGAAGATCGCGGAATGGGCGAAAGCCCTTGCCCTGCGGCGGTCGATGTCGTTTGTCCTTTGCATTGGACGAAGACCAGCAGATCGGCCCGGGCCGGAGTAGAACCAATCGGCAGCGGCACGCCCGGCAGCAGCGGCGCGCCATCGACGGGGATCGGCAATGCCACCATGCCCATGCCGACGACCAACACCTGTTCCAACGGCCAGCGGAACCGCTCGTGGAATCGATAATGCGTGATCTGCGGCACATCGATCTTCGTTCGCTGCCGCGGCATTGCCTGCGTAGGCACGTCAAGCATGACGGGAAGCATTTTTTCGATTTGGTCGATATCGCATTTGATCGTGGCGTCGATCATCCGATGATCGGCCGACAACAGCGGGCTGAAATCCAGATTGAAACCTTCATCGACCTGCCCCGGCGACGGATCGAACCCGGCGGCCGTATCGGGACGCAAAATCACATCGCGCACATAGGGCCGGCCGCGCATGGCCGAAACCAACGTGGATTGGCCGTTATTGACTACCAAGTACGGCGAGCTGTGTTCGCGATAATCGTTTCGACGATGCAATTCGCCCATCAAAATAGCTGCATCTTCTTGGGCCAACAACCAAGCATTCACTCCCGGCGTTTGAACAGGCACCGGTTTGAGCAAGTGTTGAGCCGAGGTGCGCCAGTTGGGGCTGTCCAGTGTTACGACGCGGAGTGAAAATGTGTAGGCGGCCGCCTCTCGACTGATGAAACGATCGACGATATCGGCAACGACCTCTTGCATCTTCGGCGTGTGATAAACTCGCAAAGTTCGACTGCCGGCGCTTAGGATGCCAAAGGGCTCGGTATGCCATGCTTCGTAACCTGTTTCGCGCAAGATCCAATCGACAATGGCTTGTTCGGGCCGCTTCGTGGTCGTCACCCGGGCGGTATAGGAACTAATGTCGTATTCGCGCCAAATCTGGCCGGCGTCGTTCGGCAGCGTGCCGCCTCCGCCGGTGGCACGCGCCATCGGTTTAGAAGCGGGTTCGGCAAACGCGGCTGCCGCGACTTCCGGCTTGACCGGCGGGGCCGGCTCCTCGGCACGTGTAGGCGATGGTTCGGCGTTACGCGCCGTGGCATTGCTGATGCGCCGCCATGCCGACGTGCCGTCTTCCGACGATGCAACCCGTTGCGCAAATGCCGAAACTGCCGTTCCAAGCACGAGAATTGCCGCCAAAAAATGTTGCCGCCACATTGCAGCCTCCTTGCTGATGTCGGCCGGTAGGGTGCGTGAAACGCACCGGAGTCTTTAGGATGGGGCAACCGTGATGAGCCCCATCGTAAAGTCGCAGATACAACCGGGGGGGTAGTATAGAGATAAGGTTATTTTATCGCAATACCGATGCGGACCTGTAATGTGGGTAAAATAAACAAATCGGGAACTTTTCGGTGAATGGATATCGTCCTATCTGTATAATTGACAACACAAGCGAAAAGACTACCTTTTCAGAGGTAGATGGCGCGCCTATGGAATTGTTGAGGAGACACTTGATGATGCACCGAGCAGCAATGGCCGCGATTGGGCTGATTTTCTGGGGCGTCGCAGCCTTAGCTAATGAAGGCGATGCGTCGCGGCTTGATATTTCGCTGCAAAAAGTTCGCTGGCAATCATTGCCGAAGGAGATACGCTGCGTCAATGTTGGTCCTGATGGACGAGTATGGCTTGTTCGAGGGTGGCCCGGCGCGGTTTCTTCGGTGGACGACATCAAGAAGCATATCGAAAGCGAATATAAGCAGCCGATGCCCCAGCTCCGCAATGTCCAACCGTTGTTGTTTGAGCCGAGTGGACGAGTGTGGTTCAGTTTTATCAATGGCCAGACACCCCAGGGGATTTCGCTGCTGGGTTACGATGGGAAGCAGTGGATTGAATATGCCGCCGAGTTCAACCATCAGCTTTTCGGCGAATGTTTGACGCAAGGGGCTTTCGTTCAACCCACGGCACATCGCTACGCTGGCAACGCGGCTTGGTTTGTCGGAAGAAACAAAATCCTTCGCTTCGACGGAAAAATGTGGCTCGATCAGCTCGTGACGCCGCTCGAGGAGCGTTCGTCCTGCATGGTGCGATTGGCCACGAGCCCCAACGGCCAAATAGCTGCCGCCTGGATGATGAACAATCAACGTCTTTGGATTTATCAGCAAGGACAATGGGCCAAGGAACCGCTGGTGCTTGACAGTTTGAATTCTCAAGTTCAGGATCTTGTGATTACCGACAACCGTGAGCTGTATCTCTGGAACGGACACCAATTACAGATTCTGGCGTTGGACGAGGCAATGGGAAAATCATCCGCCTTGGAGAAAGCGAAGAATCGCTTTTCCGAAAAAATCGCTGCATTGGCCGATGACCATGCCGAGACGTGGCAGCACGCTTTCGACGATCTGAAAGCGATGGGGCTCTCGATTTCCCCCCAAATCGAGAAAATTCTGAACGAATCCGCCTCTTCGACATCGGCCGATCGGCTCAAGATGCAGTATCGCCTTCGCACGTTGTTGCAAGCATTGCGGTCGCTCCCGCGCAATGCGTCGGGATCCGGGATGACGACATTGGGGAGCTTCAAGCTTTCTCATGTCACTGGGATACGGCAAGATGCCGGCGGCCGAATCTTCGTACAAGCGAATATCGTGGATAACGAACGGCGCGGCGCCAACCGCAACGGTTTCCTGGCGATTGAAACCAACGGAACCGTGCATCAATATGAGGGCGTAAACCTGACGGGGCTCTATGCGATTCAACCGGCACTAGCGATCAAAAACCAGATCTGGTGGCAATGCATGGGGCCGACGATGCGGCCGCGTTTGCTCGACCTTGCCTCCGAAAAATGGATTGCCTCGATTCCCGGTCCCCAACATCTTAAGCTTCACGCCGCGATGCCCGACGGACGATTGTTCGTCTCCAAGGACAATTCGACGATCATGGCCTATACGCCCGGCGCGCCGGACAATCGCGGAAGGTTATCGGTCGAGAAGATTTCCTTGAAAGGGCCGGCGTTTACGATTGCCGACGATGGCGCGATTTGGACCATCCACGACGAAAAGGGGTTGGTGCGTTTTGAGAATGGCCAATGGAAGCAGCCGGCCGATCAATCACCGCAAGTCGCTAGTTGGTTGACTGCCGGAACGGACGGTGTCGTGTTTCTCCGCTCGGACAACAACGCCTATCTCTATCAAGGTGACAAAAAAATCGATTCGGGGCCTTTTGTGCCGCTGTTGGAAAAAAATCGCGATACTATTTGCCGTGTATTCAGCCCCGGCAGCCCTGCATTCGATTGCCGCGGACAAACCGAGCAAGATTGGCGTTTTGCGGCCGACCGGCAAGGCAATGTTTGGTACGCGATGGGTGAGGGCAATCTTTCAGTATTGATCGGCAAGCATCGGCACTCCGCCTGGCAATCATCAAAAACGGGTGACAAGCAGATCATTCACGTCAAGCGTCTTATTCCGCTCGGCGACGGACGCAAGATGTGCATTGCCGGCTGGCCACGCAATAATCCTGGGCAGGAACGTTTTGCCCTCGGCGAGGTTAAGGGCGAAAAAATCGAAATATCTTTGTTGCCGCAACAGAACGTTTTCGGCACGTTGCGGGATACGGAAAACTGCTTGTGGATCTCGGGTGGCGCAAATATCCGCGGAAGCTTTACGCCAACTATTTTCCACTTAGGGCCCGAGGGCGTTCTCGAAGAACGGCAGCAACATTGTCGTCCCGTGCTTGCTGACGCGGCAGGCAATGTTTGGCTTGATCTAATCTCCAGTGATGCAGTTCGCCTATGGCGCAACAAGAGTTGGGATTATGAAATCGCCATTCCGGGGCTTCTCAGTGGAACGCTTCTGGTTTCCGACCGGCCGGGGTCGGTTTACGCCGCAACAGTTATGGGACTGCAACATCTCGTGGCCGACGGCCCTGCGTTCGACCGTTTTCGGCTAGACAAAATTTATTCCCTGGACGAGGCGGAAGGCGAAATCATCGGCCTGGAATACAGCAAGACCGGCGGCATCGTATTGGTGACGCGCACGCAACAAAACTCGTCGCAAAAGTATTTTCTTTATCGGTTTGCATTGGAACAGGCAAAGCCATAGCTGGGACGCCGGAGACAATGGCCGGGAACGATTAGCACTTGGCCATTATGCGATTGCGTTTCGATTCGTATTCAAGCTTCTTCGCGGAAGCGGCTCCAGTCGATGCCCAGCTTTCGCATTTTCGCTCGAAGCGTGTGAGGATTGATCTTTAAGAGCGCGGCCGCGCCTTGACGGCCTTCGATCCGTCCACGGGCCATGCGCAGCGCGGTTTCGATGTGGCGTTGGATAGCTTCGTTGAGCGATAACAAATGGCCGGAATCGGCAGTTTCGGTGACATTTGCGGCGAGATTGTTGTTCCAGCCGCTGTCGCGGCCGCTGGTGGCCGCTTTATGGAGCGAGGTGGCATCCACGCCCAGGGCCTTGGCGACTTCCAGGCGTTTCCCGTCGCCCAAGATGGCTGCGCGATCGATGACGGCACCCAATTCTCGTACATTTCCTGGCCAGGGATACGACATCAACAGTTTCAAATCTTCCGGCGTAGGTGCAACCGGCGCCAAGCTGAACCGCGTGGCCGCACGTTCGGCAAAATGGGCAGCAATCCGCGCGATGTCTTCACGCCGCTCGCGCAATGGCGGAATCACGATGGGAAACACCGCAATGCGATACCAAAGATCCTCGCGAAATCGGCCCTCGGCCACCATCAAGGCCAAATCGCGATGCGTGGCCGCAATGATTCGCACATCGACATTGATCGGTTTCTCCCCGCCGACCCGTTCCATCCAGCCGTCTTGCAAGATTCGCAGCATGCGCACTTGGGCCGCCGGGGGCAGTTCGCCGATTTCGTCGAGAAAAAGTGTGCCGCCGTCGGCTCTTTCGAACCAACCGCGACGCGACTCGACCGCTCCGGTAAACGCGCCGCGTTCGTGTCCGAACAGTTGCGAGTCGATCAATTCCGGCGGAATCGCCCCGCAATTGACGCGATGGAACGGTCCTTGATGACGCGACGAGCGGTTGTGAATCGAACGGGCGACCAATTCCTTGCCAGTGCCCGTCTCGCCGAAGATCAGCACCGGCGCGTCGGAGGGCGCGACCAATTCAACGCGCTCCATCACTCCGCGAAGCCCCGTTTCGACGCCGACGATGGTGTCGCCCAGGGTTTTTCGTCCCAACCGCGCCAACAGCGAGCGTTTGTCGGCCTCGGCCGCCTCGCTGAGCGCAGCCATTTGGCGCAATCGCAAATCATTTTCCAATGAGACCGAAAAAGGCTCTAAAAGCAGTTGCGCCAGCGCAAGATGGTCGGGCGCGAACGTGCTGCCTTCGACCGCCTGCAAAAGCAACAAGCCGTTGTGCCCGGAAGAATTGCCGAGCGGTCCGGCGATGACGTCTCCGTTGAAATTGCTAAAAAGCAGACGGCCCAGCTCCGGTGCAATCGACTCTGCATTCTCTCGATGGACGATTTTTCGCAGCCGACACCAAGCCAAAATGGCTTCCATTTCGTTGGCCGTGCAATCGGTTCTTGCGTCGTCGGGCAGTTGCGTTTGTTCCGCGGGGCCCACGGCCACGGTTTCCAAGCATGAGCGTGCGGGATCGATGCGTCGCACCAATACTTGGCGGATAGGAAGCTGTTGCCTCAGGCTCAGGGCAATGCTATCGGTCGATAGGCCAATATCGCTATGACGGCACGCATCCTGCCAAACAACGAGAAGAAGCTGCTGAAGAGCATCCATTTGAAACTCCGTCTGTATATCCGCTTTATAACACGGGCAATCTAGCATATGCGACGGAATGTGTCTAGCACATATAACGGCCGAAAAATTCAACTTTGTATATCTTGCCCATGTTGTTTCCCTCCCCCCCTATAGCTCCACGTTTTCATTTGGTATGCCAATTGCGATACACATAGCTAAAAAAAGGATTTTAGTGTTTTGGGTAACCCACAAATTCTTTTCCCCTAACTATGGAGGGTCGTTATGCAGTTTCGTTGCAGTCATCTTTTCTTTCTGAGCATCGCAGCGGCATTGGTTTGCATCGGATGCCAGCAATCGTCGGTCGAGTCAAAACCGAAGGGCGAGTCCAAAGCGGGCGCCGCTGAAAAGATCGAGATCATGAATGTTTCCTATGATCCGACCCGCGAGCTTTACAAAGAATTCAACCAGGCATTTGCCAAACATTGGGCCAAGGAAAAGCATCAAGAGGTGGATGTGAAGATGTCCCATGCCGGTTCCGGCAAGCAAGCGAGGGCCGTGATCGACGGTCTGCCGGCCGATGTCGTTACGCTGGCATTGGCCTACGACGTGGATGCGATCCGCCAGAAATCAAAGCCGAGCCTATTGCCCGACGGCTGGCAGAAGAAGCTGCCGCAAAACAGTGCGCCTTATACCTCGACCATTGTTTTTTTGGTGCGAAAAGGAAACCCCAAGAACATCAAAGACTGGAACGATCTAATCAAGCCTGAGGTATCGGTCATTACGCCCAATCCCAAGACCTCGGGCGGCGCTCGCTGGAATTATCTGGCGGCTTGGGGGTATTCGCTCAAGCAAAGTTTAGGTGATCTGGCCAAGCTGAAGGATCCCAAGCAGTCCGACGCCGTGGCTAAAGCGCAAACGACGGCTCGTGAATTCGTCAAGCAGCTTTTCGCCCGCGTGGCGGTGCTCGATACCGGCGCCCGCGGCTCGACGATGACGTTTGTGCAACGCAACATGGGCGATGTTCTGCTGGCTTGGGAAAACGAAGCGTATCTTTCGGTCAATGAGTTGGGGCCCGACAAGTTCGAGATCGTCGCGCCCTCGATCAGCATCTTGGCCGAGCCGTCGGTGGCAGTGGTCGAGAAGAACGCCGAAAAACACAACACCAGCGAAGTGGCCGAAGCTTATCTGAAGTATCTCTATACGGACGAGGGACAATCGCTTGCCGCGAAGCATTATTATCGTCCGCGCAACGTGAAATCGGTTCCACCGGAATACATGAAACACTTCTCCAACATCGAATTATTCACGATCGACGATGTGTTCGGCGGTTGGGAAAAGGCACAACCCGAGCATTTCGACGACGGCGGCATCTTCGACCAAATCTCGAAAAAATAAGAAGTGTTTTCGGTTGTAGGCAATCCGTCATCCGTTTGGGTCAACCAAACTCATGGCTGCGATTTGCTGATAACTGAAAACGGACAACCGAAAACTTGTATTGAAAAGGATTTTCCAATGATTCAAACCATTTCCATTCTTCGTGGGCGTGGTCGTGACCGCAAGCAGGAACCGTTCGAACGGATCGACATGCACATGGGGCAGGTCGTGAGCATTGTCGGACCGACCGGCTCGGGCAAGACGACCTTTATCAACGACATCGAGTTGTTTGCCGGGGGCGACACGCCCAGCGGGCGACGGATATTGATCAACGACAAGCCCGCGCCCGTTGAGTATCGTTATAATCCCGCCAAAAACCCCATTGCCTTGATTACGCAGCACACGACGTTTCTCTCCGACCTGCCGGTGCGTGAGTTTCTGACCACACATTGCCGCGTGCGCGAGAGCAACAACGATGCCGGCCATCTCGTGGCCGAGGCCATCGAATTCGCCAACCAATTGACCGGCGAGCCGATCGACCTGGACAACCGGATGACGGAGCTTTCGGGCGGTCAAACCCGAGCCTTGCTGATCGCCGATGCTTCGGTGATTTGCAGCACGCCGGTGGTGTTGCTGGATGAAGTCGAGAATGCAGGCATCAACCGCTCGAAGGCCGTGCAGTTGCTTCGCCAGCGCCGGAAGATTTTCATCTTCGTAACGCACGATCCGCGCATCGCGTTATTGTCTGATTTCCGCGTCGTCATGCAGGGCGGCTCGATCACCAATGTGCTTTCCACAAGCGATGAAGAACGCAGCGTATCGATCCGGGTCAACCGGCTCGACGACGCACTCTCGAACTTGCGCGACAAGCTGCGCCACGGACACCGATTGACGGCCGACGAACTTTTGGAGGTAGCATGAAAGTAGCCATTTGCGCCGGCCCTGCGACAACGGGCAAAACCTCGGTGCTTCGCCACATGACGCGCAAACTATTGCGCGACGAGCATCGCGTATCTTTTTTGAAGCTGGACGTGCAGTACGCCGATGAGGACGAACTGTTGGCCCAAGAGTTTGGCATTCCCACGAAGAAAGTCTACTCCGGCGAATTATGCCCCGACCACTGTTTGGTGATGGTTCTGGGCGATGCCTTGGAGTGGGCCTCGCGTAACGGCAGCGATATTCTGCTGGTCGAAACGGCCGGCCTCTGTCTTCGCTGTTCTCCTTATGTCGATGGCGGTCTGGGGATGGTCGTGCTCGAAGCCACAAGCGGCATGAATTTGCCGCTCAAAGTCGGACCGATGCTCGCACTGGCCGACATCGCCGTGGTAACGAAGATCGACCGCGTTTCGCAGGCCGAGCGGGAAGTGTTCAGGGCGAGGATCCAAGACGTGGCCCCGAAAGTCCGCATCCGCGAGGTCAACGCCCTGCACGGCATCGGCATTGATCCGCTTGTAACAGAGACCTTGGACGGGCCCGAGGTCACGGACCAACTTGCACTACGCGGCAATCCTCCGGTCGGCACCTGTACGATTTGCGTGGGCAAGAAGGACATCGGTTGGCAGTCGCACTTCGGCGTCGTGCGGTCGCTGGAAAATCAAGTATTTTATCGAGGTGAATAAGGAAATAATCCTATGGTAAGCATGGCTGAAGTAACATTGCCCGGTTTGAATTGCGGATTGTGCGGTTGTCGCACGTGCGACGAATTTCGCGTCCAACTGACCGGTGCGCCCGATTTGATCCGTCGCTGCATCCATTTGTCGAGCGACAATATCGGCAGAACGCAGCCGGTCGAAACGCCGGCAAAGGCTGATGGGTGCGGCGGTTGCGCGACAGCCTGCGGAGTCGCACCGATCAACATCATCCCTCGCGGCCAATCGGCAACGACGGCCCCCACCTGGCGCGATAGTTTGAATCGCGAGTTTGATTTCTATCTCGAACATTTTCCCGAAGATCCTGGTCCTCGCGAAATCATTATTCCCCATAATCCGATGATTACCCGGGAGTTGGACATCCAGGTGGGCGATATTTTGATCGGCCGACCGCTAGGGATGTCGTGCGGGTGTCCTATCACGCATTGCGGCGTGGCAACCAATGTGGACGCCCGAACGGGGGTGATGACTTGGTGTGTGACGGGCCCGCTTGGCCCCCGCCAGAAGGGTTTTAAGGATCTCGGTTACTATATTGCCGAAGGATACGAGGGACTGGTCCACGAGAGCCGCTGTGATCTCAAGATCGGCATGCGGTATTACTTCCAGCCCAGAATGTGTATGTTACAATGGCGGCACAGCGGACTGATCAACTACCTCAGCCGCAATGCCGACCATTGGCAAGTACGCCTGGAAGGATTGTGGATTGGATAGCAGAAGGGATTAGAGGATAGGGATTAGGGATTAGGAATATACTAATCCCCTCGTTTGATTTACCTTTAATCCCTGCTGTCTAATCCCTAATCCCTTTTCCTATGCAATTGAACTTCAAACAACGCAGCGTGTTGCCCGGCTTCGGTCTGACGATGGGCTTTACGCTGCTCTATTTGAGTTTGATCGTGTTGATTCCCCTGGCGGGGTTGGTTTTCAAAACCACGTCGATCTCCTGGGAGCAGTTCTACACGGCAGTTACCCAAGAACGCGCGATTGCCTCGTACAAACTGACGTTCGGGGCCTCGCTGATCGCCGCCGGGGTGAATGCCGTGATGGGCCTGATTGTGGCCTGGGTGTTGGTGCGATACCCATTCCCGGGCAGGAGCGTCGTCGATGCAATGGTCGATTTGCCGTTTGCCATGCCAACGGCTGTATCGGGCATTGCACTGACAACCGTCTATGCGCCCAACGGCTGGGTCGGCCAATATCTTGACCCTTGGGGAATCAAAGTCGCCTATGCGCCGCTGGGCATCGTAATGGCTCTGATTTTCATCGGTCTGCCGTTCGTCGTGCGCACCTTGCAGCCGGCGTTGGAAGATATGGATGCCGAAATCGAAGAGGCCGCCGCAAGCCTGGGGGCCACTCGTCGTCAGACGTTTCTGCGGGTCATTCTTCCAACGATCCTGCCGGCATTGTTGACGGGCTTCGCATTGGCTTTCGCCCGAGCATTGGGGGAATACGGTTCGGTGGTGTTCATTGCCGGAACCAGCCGGTCGGTCGAAATCGTTCCCTTGCTGATTATGACCAAACTGGAGCAATACAACTATGTTGAGGCGGCGGCCATTGCCGTCGTCACTTTGGCGGCGTCGTTTGCGATTTTGCTGTTCATCAATATCTTGCAATGGTGGAGCCGGCGATACGCCGCCTGACGCGAATCACGATGTCTGAAACGGTTGCCATGAAAAAACCGCCGAAAACCGCACGAGGGAAAGCCCGGGCCGTTACCACGGAATCGTGGTGGGTTCGCCTTTTGCTGATTGCCCTAGCGCTTGCTTTTTTGGGATTCTTTTTGGTCATCCCGCTGGCAGCGGTATTCGTGCAAGCTTTTGAAAAAGGTTGGACTGTCTACCTGCAATCGCTTTACGACCACGATGCACTGTCGGCCATTCGGTTGACGTTGTTGATCGCCCTGATCGTGGTTCCGATCAACACGGTGTTCGGCGTCGTCGGAGCCTGGGCCATTGCCAAATTTCAATTCGTCGGCAAAAGCATTCTTATCACGTTGATTGATTTGCCCTACAGCATTTCGCCTGTGATTTCCGGCATGGTTTTCGTATTGCTGTTCGGAATGCAAGGTTGGTTTGGTCCGTGGTTGGATGCCCACGGGATTCATGTAATTTTCGCCATCACGGGCATTGTGTTGGCCACGCTGTTCGTGACCTTTCCATTCGTAGCGCGCGAGTTGATTCCTTTGATGCAGGCACAAGGAACCGAAGAAGAGGAAGCCGCCCGGGTGTTGGGCGCCAGCGGACTGCAAATGTTTTGGCGCGTCACTTTGCCGAACATCAAATGGGGCTTGCTCTACGGCATTATCTTGTGCAACGCTCGAACAATGGGCGAGTTCGGGGCCGTCTCGGTCGTGTCGGGCCATATTCGCGGCGAAACCAACACGATGCCGCTGCATGTCGAAGTGCTTTACAACGAATACAACGCTACCGCGGCGTTCGCCGTGGCCTCGTTGCTGGCGGTGCTTGCACTCGTGACGCTTGTGCTGAAATCGGTGCTCCAATGGAAGACCGCCGAGCAGATCGCGCCGGACGAAATCGGATACACGGGGGATTAGACCATGAGCATTGAAGTCCGCAACATCAGTAAAAAATTCGGCAGTTTCAAAGCTCTCGACGATGTGAGCTTGAGCGTTGCCACGGGTGAATTGGTTGCGCTGCTGGGCCCTTCGGGATCAGGCAAAACCACGTTGCTGCGGATCATTGCCGGGCTGGAAGAACCCGACCAGGGGAGCGGCGCAATTTTGTTTCAGGACGAAGATGTCGCCCATCGCAATGTCGGCAGCCGGCAGGTGGGCTTCGTCTTCCAGCACTACGCCCTGTTCCGCCACATGACGGTTTTCGAGAACGTGGCATTCGGTCTGCGCGTGCGTCCGCGGCGGCATCGACCTGGCCGTAACCTCATCAAGTACAAGGTCATGCGTCTGCTGAAACTGGTGCAGTTGGAGAACATGGCCCATCGTTATCCGCACCAGCTTTCCGGCGGGCAGCGGCAACGTGTGGCGTTGGCTCGCGCACTGGCCATCGAGCCGAAAGTGCTGCTGTTGGACGAGCCGTTCGGCGCGCTCGATGCCAAGGTGCGGCAGGAGCTTCGGCAGTGGTTGCGAAGGCTGCACGATGAGATTCATCTGACGAGCGTTTTCGTGACGCACGACCAAGACGAGGCTTTGGAATTAGCCGATCGGGTGCTGGTGATGAACGAGGGCCGCATCGAGCAGATCGGCACGCCCGACGAGGTGTTTCACAAGCCGAGCACCGAGTTCGTCGTGAAATTTCTGGGGCAGGTGAACTTTTTCCACGGGCGCGTGGAAGGCGGCAAGGTTCATTTCGCCACGTTGGCCTGGGAATCGCCGGAACATGCCGGCTCACCAACGCAGGCGGCCAGGGTTTTTATCCGGCCGCACGAACTCGATGTCGATGTAACGCTCGGCGGCAACCCGGCGCTGCCGGCCACGGTCACGCGCATTCATTCGGCCGGCCCTAACGTTCGTTTGGAATTGCAGGCCGACTCGGGCGAACATCTCTGCGCGGAACTGACGCAAGATCGTTACCGATCGCTTCACATCAGCAGCGGGAGCAAGGTCTACGTCCGCCCACGCGATGTGAAGGTTTTTGCCGACAAGTAATAATGCCTGATGCCCGCATTATGATTTCGGGTGGGTCATCCGCCAGGGATCCAAGGCCTCGTTGAGTTGGTCCTCGGGCAAAATCTTTTTTTGGCGGCAAAGCTCGCGGATTGTCTGGCCCGTGGCTAACGCTTCCTTGGCCAGCGAGGCTGCGCGATCGTAGCCGATATAAGGATTCAAGCCGGTCACCATTGCAAGGCTTTTTTCAACAGATGCCTCACATGCTTCCGGATTCGGTTCCATCTCGGCAATGCACAACTTCGTAAACGAGTTGGTTGCATTAGCCATGAGATGTATGCTTTCCAGAACGGTGTCGGCCATGACGGGCATCATGATGTTCAATTGGAACTGGCCGCCGGCCGCGCCGCATAGCGTAATGGTTTGATCGTTGCCCAACACCCGGGCGGCAACTTGCATCGTACTTTCGCACAGCACCGGATTGATCTTGCCCGGCATGATCGAACTGCCCGGCTGACGGTCGGGCAGTTTGATTTCGTGAAAACCGCATCGCGGCCCGGAAGCCAGCCAACGGATATTATTGGCCACATTGAACAGCGTTGAGGCGATGGTGCGCAGTTGGCCATGACATTCAACGAGTCCATCGCGTTGTGCGTTGGCCTCGAAGTGGCATCCTGCTTCCATAAAAGTAATGCCCAGTTCATCCGCCAACAGCGCGCAGACGCGCTCGGCGAATTCGGGATGGGTGTTCAGGCCCGTTCCGACGGCCGTCCCGCCGACCGGCAGTTCACGGAGCGGTTCAATCGCTTGGTTGGCGCGATTGGTCGAGACATCTAATTGCCAAGCGAGTCCGCTGATCTCCTGACCGAGCGAAAGCGGCGTGGCATCGGCCAAATGCGTGCGGCCGATCTTCAAAATCGTCATCCATTCGGCCGATTTAGTTGCCAGCGCCTCGCTGCAAGCATGAAGAGAGGGGATAAGCCGGTCGTGGATCGTTCGCGCCGCGGCCACATGGATCGCCGTGGGGAAAATATCGTTGGTGCTTTGCCCTAAGTTGACGTGGTCGTTGGGATGGATTGTCTTATGCGGGCTGAAGCGGTCGCCGCCTGAGAGTTCGATCGCGCGATTGGCGATCACCTCGTTGACGTTCATGTTGCTTGATGTGCCCGAACCGGTTTGAAAGACATCGACGGGAAATTGGTCGTCGAATTTTCCGGCAACCACCTCACGGCAGGCCTCAAAGAGCGCCTGTTTCTCAGAATCTTTGAGCTTCAAGACGCCCAAATCATGATTGGCGCGAGCGGCCGCCCATTTCACCAACCCCAGGGCATGGATCAATTCCGTAGGCAGTGTTTTTCCGGAAATCGAGAAATTGTCGACGGCGCGCTGGGTTTGCGGGCCGTAATAGGCCAAGGAAGGCAAACGCACTTCACCCATCGAATCACGTTCGGTGCGATAATCCAACATTTTTGTCACCTGCCGCGCTTAAAGACCACTGCCCGAGAAAGATCGTTCAACCGCTCCGCACCGAATAGCTTGGCATCCTTAGTTGCCGGCTACACGTCGCGGGATGGTAAACGAATACAAGCACACGACCGCTCCTGTGGCAAGCAAGCTCCAGGGTGCCCAAGGCGGCGGAACCAATTGCTTATTGGCGCCTTCTTTCGGTTCGGTGTCAAAAGGCGACACAGGCGCCGGAGGGTTATCTCGCATTTTCAGATAGACCCGCTCCACACCCAGGCATTCGACGCCTAGAATCATCACGAAAAAACCAATGGCCAGGAAAAAGGCACGCCACATGCTATCGGCCTCCCTTCAAAGTTGACTCCGCGGAGGCGACTCCTTTCGCCACAAGCCATCCTACAGATCCGCTATTCAAATCGTCTCTTTTGTAGACGCATTCATTCTTCTTCTTTACTGCCATCGGCCTGCAAGTTCGAGCGTCTCCAGCAAGCTGCGTGGCAAGCCGGGGAATATGGCGAACTTGTGTGTGAGTCGTAGCAGTCATATCGAATGAACGATTTACCTAAGATAAACTACATCAGTAGCGAGCGGGTGCCCCCACCTCTGAGGTTTTTTCGCATAACCACACACCTTGCGTCCGGATATGCTAGTGACGCTGTCCGTAGCGAACGACTGAGCCCGGGAGATTGTAAAATGGCGAGTTTTGGCAAAACGGTAGTCAATACAACGACCTTGCCGAGTCGATGCCATCTAGGGAAGATCGCTTGCCCGAAGATGCCGGTTGTTAATTCATGTAAAGGCTTCTATAATACGGAATATAGCGATTAAAAGGACGTAATACGGTTTCCATTTCAAGGTTGTGGTGAAGATCAGCAGGTTTATCTTTGAGAAAACATGCGGCAACCCGCACCTTTGAATTGTTGATAATATCAGAAGTTGTAATTCGAGCGGCTAGGATGTGTGGCCGGCGGAGTACTTTCGATTGACAGCGAAGCCTAAGATTCTCCTGATTTGCGATACCCACGAGGATGCCGAAAAGCTTCTCGCCGACGTTGCCCAATCCCATGAGCTTGTGGTGGCGGGGAACACGATGCGGGCACTGGCCCACCTCACCCGCGAACAATTCGCAGGCGTCTATATCTCGTCCGAATATCTCAAAGAGGCCCTGGAAGTTGGCCGCCTGCTGCAGAACGAGCAAATCATTGAAGGGATGCCCGACGGCGTCGTCCTATTAGATAGCGACAATTCGATCATTTGGAGCAATGGCCGGCTGGGTGAATGGTCGACGCACGGCACCATTATCGGCGCGAATTTTTATACGGTCCTGGGCAGTCCCGAGATCCTGGGGCCAGACTTTTGCCCCTTCCACACGGCACTAGCCACTGGGCAGGCCACCAGTTCCACGCTTCGCAGCAGCGATAACCGCTATTATCACGTTCATGCCGCCCCGGTTCGAGAAACCAGCGGCGGAGCATCGCGGCATTTAATTGTCACGGTGCGCAATGTGACGAACGAAGTGCATCAGCAGCAAAAGATGGCGGCCATCCACCAAGCCGGCATGGAACTTGCCGACCTTTCGCCCGCCGAAATCGCACACATGGCCGTGGGCGATCGTATCGAACTATTGAAATCGAATATTCTTCACTTCACCCGCGACTTGCTGCGGTTCGATGTGGTTGAAGTTCGCTTGTTCGATCAAAAGACCGGCCGGTTGGAGCCGCTTTTGTCGATGGGCATGGATCCGGAGGCCGCCGGGCGCGAATTATTCGCCCAACCGCAAAACAACGGCGTCACTGGTTTTGTCGCGGCCACGGGCAAGAGCTATCTGTGCGAAGACACCACCGAAGACCCGCTCTATCTGCCGGGCGCCCGAGGCGCGAAAAGTTCGCTGACGGTCCCCTTGTTGCTCCACGATGAAGTGATCGGAACCTTCAACGTCGAAAGCCCCGAGCCGCGAGCTTTTACCGAAAGCGATCTGCAATTCCTCGAAATTTTCTGTCGCGACGTGGCTGCTTCGCTGAACACCTTGGAATTGCTGGCTGCCGAGAAACGCACGACCGCCGCCGAAAGCGTCGAAGCGATTCACAGTGCGGTCGCACTGCCGATCGACGAAATCTTGAACGACGCGGTCAATGTGATGGAGCGTTATATCGGCCACGAGCCCGAGGTGGTCGAGCGGCTTCAGCGGGTTCTGCGACATGCTAGGGATATCAAGCAGGTGATTCAGAAGGTTGGCCAAACGATGGCGCCGACCGAAGCGTTGCCGCCGACGATGCAGGTCGAGGAGCGGCCTCTACTGCGAGGACGTCGAATTCTGGTGGTCGATGCCGACGAGCACGTGCGGAGTGCGGCTCACAATCTGCTGGAACGGTACGGCTGCGTGGTCGAGACGGCCCACGACGGCGCGGAAGCCCTTTACATGGTTCGAGCCATGACCGAGGGTGAGTATGATGTCGTGATTTCCGACATTCGGCTGCCCGACATGACCGGCTATGATTTCATGGTCAAGTTACAGGAAGTGATGGAATCGGCGCCTTTGGTGCTGATGACAGGTTTCGGCTGGGATCCCGGCCATTCGATCGTCAAGGCTCGTCAGGCGGGTCTCCAGGCCGTGCTGTACAAGCCCTTCCGTCTCGATCAGTTGCTTGGCGCGATTGAACTGATCATCAATTCGCCGCGCCCGGTGGCACAAGGGTAAAGCAATCCGTTGCACGGCATGATGACTGTTCTCCTCCTGTTGCTTACATTAACGGGCCATGCCTTTCTGTGGATAGGGCTGGTCAACCGATTGCACGCGACAGGACTCCCTCGCCCTTTTGTTAAATCCACGACCGTCCTGATGTTTCTCTGCGGATCGCTGATTCCGATCGGGCTGGGCGTTTGGTGCGTTGTGCATCCCGAATGGTTTTCGTCGCCGCCCTGGCGTTGGCTTTCCCTAGGCAGCGGAACAGCTTGTTGCGTTGCCGGATACGTCATGGCCTGCTGGCTCATTGCGCCATTAACGTTGGTGCGGTTCGTTCTGATGCGTATTGCACTGCGACAGCCGCCGGTCGTGCGTTTTCACGGTCGAAAGCCTTTGAAAATCGATTTGCTCTCCGCCGCAGCGCATCCCGGCGAGATTGCCCATCATCCTCTGACTCGTTTGCCGCGGAATGAAACGCTGCGGTTGGATATCAGCCAATGGGAACTCGACGTCCCTCGATTGCCCCCCGCGCTCGATGGTCTCTCGATCGTCCACATCTCCGATCTGCACTATACGGGCCGCATCGGCATGGCTTTTTTTCGTGAAGTGGTCCGTACGTGCAACGAACTACAACCCGACCTGGTTTGCATCACCGGCGACCTTCTCGACCGACCAGTCGGTTTTGGGTGGATTGCCGACACCTTGGGAAGATTGACCGCCAAGCACGGCGTGTATTTCATCTTAGGCAATCACGATCTGCGCGTTGATTCACAACGATTGCTGCGCACACTGAAAGAACATGGGCTTATCCATTTGGGCGGCCGCTGGCAACAAATCCGCGTGAACGAAACGCCTATCATCCTGATCGGCAATGAACGGCCGTGGATTGTTCCGGCCAAGGAATTTTTCGACGATCCGCCGCCGGCCGGTCCTTTGCGCATCGTGTTGTCGCACTCGCCGGATCAATTTGTTTGGGCGCAATCGCACGATGCCGATCTGTTATTGGCCGGCCACACGCACGGCGGTCAAATTCGCATTCCGCCTTTGGGAGCAATCATGTCTCCGTCATGGCATGGCGTGAAATACATCGCAGGCATGTTCTATACACCGCCGACGATCATGCACGTCACGCGCGGCGTTTCCGGCGACGTTCCCTTGCGATGGAATTGCCCGCCGGAAATCAGCCTACTAAAGCTTCGCGCCAAGCCATGAGTGTGTCATTCTGAGCGTAGCGAAGAATCTGCGCACATCGGGAAATCCTTTGCCTTGCTTAGGATGACAGAATGAGCGATCCAATCTGTTTTAATAAATCACGATCCGCACTGATTTCGGCGCTAGTGGCTCAATAAACACCTTGTTTTCGCCGGTTTTGACGCATCGTGTTATATCGAGACGTCCAGGCCGGCCGATCACGCCGCCGGCATACGCGCCGTTGATCGAGACGGCGGCGGAATCGTCGGGCAAGTCTTTCATTTCGAGGAAGACACGGCATTTCGTCCTGTCAATATCCGCGGGAATCGTAAATCGGCCGCGGAATGGATCCGCTGCAGCGACGGGGCTCACCGCAAGCTGGCGATCTTGGAAGGTTCCCCAAGGCCCCTTGCCGAATTCGACCGATTCGAGCGCCGGCACCCATTTCGAGACATCGAAATGCACATTGGTCCAACCTTCCTGCTTCTGTTGGCTCGTTTTCCATGTCTTATCGATGCGTCCTTCGAGCGGCGGTCCCTGCTCGAATTCCACGGTGAATCGCCCAATAAGTCCCGCCGGATTGGGTTGGTCTGATCCGTTTGTCGCGGCAACCGCCAAAGCATTGAGGCCCGGCTGAACGTGCTTCGTCATGTCGATCGTAATTACCTGATTGTAGGCACTGCCGGCGCCAACCGGCTTGCCATTCACGTAACATTCGAAACTGTTGTCTGCCGTAATGTAAAACTGTGCTTGTTTGATTTTCCGATCAGTTGGAATGGCAATTGTTTGGCGGAAGTACCGCGTGCCGGCTGGAACTCCGGCGGCTGGATCGCCCTCGGGAAACCAAACCCATTTGCATCCGCTCAACGGCAGTTCGAGCTGCGATTTAAGTTTCTTCACAACCGGCTCGGGCGGTATCGGATTCGGATCGCGCGGTACGATGATCGGCTCGCGAATCGGTTTTGTATTTGGATCGATCCGAGTCGGTCTGGGTTGTCCTTTTGGTTGAAAAACAATCAATACGCTTTCCAGAGGTTCCAGACTTAGCGAAAATTCAACGGTGTTCTGACCCATGCGTTGGAAGGGGATTGCCGTAAGTTCGTTACGCATCGCGTCCCAGCATTCCGGCTCGCCTACAGCATTTGCACGGAACTTGAACTGACGTGCAGCCCCTTGGTGATTCTGGTTGCAAACAAGAAAGATATCCTGCCCAGCTTTTTGACGATGCAAAAGGTGCAGCCAACCGTTCGTTTCACCTTCGAGAACTTTCAACCCAGGGCGAATGCCTGCGTCGGCAAAAAGCTGCTGCAATTGCTGTGCTGTGGGTTTTTCGGACAGGAAGAATGCTTGTCCTTGGTTTGGATGCTTAATCCGACTTTCGTCCGGGTATTTTCCAGGATATTCGCCCCAAATCGATTCGCACAGTGAGACGATCTCTTTCGACGAATGGCCCAATGTGGCTGATTTCGTCGGCAAAAATCCATAGCCGACAACCACGCCGCCGGCATCGTAGAACGCCTTCACTTTCGCCAATACAGGATACGGAATCACTTCGACAGGCGGAACTACGAGAACTTTGTACCGCTCTTGATGCAGTAGAAGTTCCTTGGTGGAAATGTTGGTGTTTCGCTCGAACACCTCGTAAGGCAGCCAATCGCAGTCGATTTGCCCATCCTGTAACGCGGTTGTCAAATCCTCGGGCGGAACAAAACGGCCCACCTGAGCGCTTTGGCCCATGAAAAGTAATGCCACGGGGCATACATGCCGCCCGCCGGATAGCATCAGACTCAGCCGGCTCGAGTAGTCGGCGTATACGCGATACAGCGGCCATCGCGGCTCGAAACCGCCGTTATAAAAATACGGCGGGCAATCCGTGTCGTAAGGTGATTTTGGATTAAAGGAATGCGGGATCATGAAATTGACGCCTGACACTTGCATGTGGTCGGTCCACCATTTCATTTCCGAATAGGTCAGGTCTTGTCCCCGCGCGCCGAAAATTTCGACCATTGCCACGTCATCCTGCTTGCCGTAGACGTGCGAAATCGAACTGCCGAGCTTGGGCGTTTGCCAAATGGGATGATCGGCGGCTTCTTCCCGCTTGCCTATGATAAATTGCGAAAATACCGCGTCGATGCCGCCCATATCGCTGTAGCCTTGCAACCGCATCATATCGCCGGCGCAAAAGCCGCGGTCGTGATACATGCCGCCATGCTCGATGAAATGGCCCATCGACTTGACGCTGTGTTCATGGCACCAGCGTGTCATGCCGCCGTACATCGTGCGGCCCCAGGCTTCGGCGAAAGCATCCAGATACTGATATCGTGCGGCAATTTGCTCCTCGCCGGCCAACTCGAACTTGTACGCGGCATAGGCCTTTTTCCAATCCACTTTCCATTCGGTCAGCACACGGTTGAGTTCCGTGCCCCAGTCGCCGCGAGTTTCCGGCTCGTCGTAGAAAAAGCCCGGAATCGTTTTGCCGAAATCCGCGCCATAATGATCGAAATGCGGCTGATAGACCTTCTGAATGAACCAATCCACACAATCACGGCTCGCTCCGTCGATGCTCAACTGACCATTTTGGCTTAAACTCGGCGCTTGGATGTGCATGAATTTCATCACCTTCCACTTGCCGGCCGGAACCTGCAAGGAGAGCTTGCCGTCGTGGATGCTGGAAGCTAAATCCAGCAAGGTGCTGCCCTCGATTTTTCCATCGGCCGTTAAACGACCGGCCAATGCAGCCACATAATGCTCGCCCGCATAGCCTTCGGCGTCATAAGTTCGCGGCCCTTCGAGATCCACGGACGCGGTCTTCAGCAGTTTTGCGGCATAGCGCGGCGGAACGGCGCCGCCGATGCCCTGGCTGGGCCACCACTTCTCATCGAAGATCCACATCTTCAAATCATGTTTTTTCGCAGCGTCCAGGCAGATCGTCAAATCGCGCCACCAGCCTTCGCCCAGCCAATCGACGTGCGGTCGGCTTTCGGCGGTAAAGCAACCGTTGCCGCCCTCGGCCACCTTGCCGACATACATTTCCAAACGTTCGCGGCTTTCCTCGCCATGCAGCCAAAACAGCGGTCCTGTTAAGCGTTTGGCTTCCATTGGCAATTCGCGAAATTGCCGCTCAAGCGAAGTCAGGTTCTCCTGGGGCGCGGAAAATGATATGTCGTGTAACGAAAGCCATAATACACTAATCAAGACACTTGTTAAACAATATCGCATGGTGGAAAACCTCCTGCTTGTAAAGGAGCTATCGGTGCCGACATTGCCAATGTTCCAGATTTAACCGGAAACGCGGCTGTTTCAAACAGATTTGCCGGTCTAGTTGGTTAAAGATAGGTTCAGTGGCAATGTAGAATACAATGATGGTGGATGTTGATCTCTCGCCGTATTATTTGGATTCGTTCGTTGGTCTTATTTGTTGTCTTGTGGGGGAAACACTTCGCGAAGCGACTCTAGGTATTTCATACCGGTTCGCGTATCCGGTTCAAGGTAACTGCCTTCGGTCCATTCGTTCCATGCATTAACAGTAATAATGCGTGGCAATTTGGGATTGGCGTCAATAAATGCCTTGGCGCGTCGCAACGCTTTGGCAAACTCCGCCGGGGTATTGTCGGTCAACACATTGCAAAAGGGATACCCCTGATTGCGCAAAGGATCGGATTGCCTTGCTCGTGGGCTGGCATCGTAGCCCTGCGTAACATTCACATAGTATGGCACGGGACATTGCCGTGTAATATCCTCGTAGAACTTCGCCGCCCGTTCGGCATAGGGAGGATACGGCGTCGCGGGAACGACAGGCATATCAAGGTGCATGCCCCAATTGTAACTCGTGGCGCTATCGAAACCGAGTGCTGTAATCTGTTCGCGATTTATCGACGTTCCGCTGAGAATGATATTCAGATGCATGCCGGGATGACCGGCTTTCTTCACCTTCGCGCGAAAGCCGTCGAGCACTTTGCGTGCTTGGGGCATGCCGCCTAGCCCCTTGATGAAGTTGGCGGTATCGAAAATGGAGAAATACGGTTTGCCGTCGATTTTCCAATAGTTCGACTGCGAGAAATATTTCTCGATGACGTGGTCTGCAATGGGCTCAAAATCCTGTTCCGTCACGGTTCCCGGCCAGATAAATTTCATAGGCTGTCCGGCCTTGGCGTGAAAGAAATCGAGCCAATCATGGTTGGCCCACATCAGGGCGAACTTCAAACGGCTTCCGTTTGGCGCTGCTAAAAAACCGTGATCGAGCGGTTTTTGAAGAAAAGGCTTGCCCTCGTACCAGTACCAATCGAACAGAAACGCCGTGACGCCATGATCAGCGGCTGCGGCGATTTTTTTGGCCATCACCTTGCTGTCCGACTCATCTTCGTAACCCCAGGCGGGCGTTTTGGGTTGCAAGTGGCCAGGGAAACGAGCTGTCGCTTCGCGAACCAAAATCCATTCGCTCCAGCCCTTGCCGAATAAAGCTTCGTTCCGCGGATCGACATGGTAATTCGGGAAATAGTAGACTGCGATTTCGTAAGGATCGGCCGCGGCTGCGGAACTGCAAAAAAGAGCAATCACAACAGTCGGTATTAGCAATCTTGTCGAAAAATGCCTAAGTAGTTTCAGTTGCGGAAACGCCGTAGGCCAGGAGTCATTCTGATCGCAGCGAAGAATCTTCCACATTTTACGAGATTCTTCGCTGCGCTCAGAATGACAGTTTGGCTTTCCGCAACAGAAACTAAGTTTGTTCATGGCTGTCTCCATCACAGAGCGTTGGAAAAAAATTGAGGGGTGGGAAACTGTGGTCGTGCCAATTCCTTCTACAGTAAGGCGGGAAAGAAATGTGAACTTGGCAGAGTGTCCCTATAATGACGCATGAATGCGTCCCCTGCAACCGCATCTTGCGACAAACTGCCGCCGTTTTGCGACGCACGCGGAAACCCGTACTCAAGAGCCGTCGTGGCGTCGGCGATATTCCAGCGGCGTTTCGCCGCAGGCACGGCGGAACGTTCGCCCTAAATTATCGGTACTCGAAAAACCAGCCGCCTGAGCGATTTCCTTCAACGATAAATCCGTTGCAATGAGCATCCGCTTGGCACGCTCGACGCGGCAGCGAATGATTTCGTCGTGGATGCCGTGTCCTACGGCCGCCTGAAAACGCCGCTCCAACGATCGGCGCGTGATCGGCAACTGTTTCGCCAAGCTGTCGACCGTCATCAGCCCTTGGCTCTGCTGCCATATCAACCGCATGGCCTCGGCCACCATTCGATCTTTTACGGCAACGACCTCTTGCGGTCCCTGGGCGATCAATTCCGCGGGATCGCGTTCGGACGTTGCCGAAATGGCCGCTAAAATCGCCATCGTGTCGGCTGCTATCAAATGCGGGAAACCGGTTTGCTCGCCGCGCAATCGTTGCAACAGCGATTCGAATGGCGCAAGCACGGCGTCTTGCAGACCGGTCGTCAACACGGCATGGTTCGGCGAAAAAAAGTTATGCTCAACCAGCCGGTCCATGATCTGGCCGTTGAAACTGACCCAATACTCATCCCAGCCGGTTTCGAGCTGAGGTCGGTA
>CAYWGR010000029.1:26983-39029 GCA_964458015.1 uncultured Planctomycetaceae bacterium | reverse complement strand
ACGGGCGAGGGGAGGTTATCCCTAATTGCTTCTAATCTCGGCTCCCTCTCCCGCACGCGGGCGAGGGGAGGTTGGTGCGAAGCCGTAAGCGGCTGGAGTGGGCGGGCGAGGGGATGTTGGTTTGCAGGAAATTACGTGTGGTAGTCGGCGTTGAGGCGGACGTATTCGGCGGTGAGGTCGGCGGTCCAGAAGCGGAGAAAAGTCGAGCCTTCGCTGAAGCTGAGTTGGATGAGCGTGTCGCGATTGTCGCGGATTGAGGTGGAGACGGCTTTTCCGTCGAAGGCAACGGGAGCGCCGTTTTCGTAGAGCAGGAAGCCGTTGAGGTGGAGCGTGACGCCGTTGGGATTGAAGGGGACATTAGCATAGCCTGCCGCGGAGACGATGCGGCCCCAGTTGGGGTCGGCCCCGTGCAGGGCGGTTTTGACCAAGGGGCTATTGGCCACATTTTTGGCGATTTCGAGGGCGGCAGCTCGGTTGGCGCAACCGCTGACTTCGATGGTTACAAGATGCGTGGCGCCTTCACCGTCGCCAGCGATGGCCTTGGCCAGGTCGATGCATACTTCGTTGAGGACGGATTGGAATTGGGCTAAATCGTCGCCGGTGAGCGGTTCACCGCCGGCGGCACCGTTGGCCATCAGGAGCACGGTGTCGTTGGTGCTCATGTGTCCGTCGACACTCATGCAGTTGAAGCTGTCGTTGGCGGCGGTTCGCAGCGAGGTTTGGGCGTCGGAGGCCGTCAGGGCGGCATCGGTCATCACGAGGGCCAGCATGGTGGCCATGTTGGGGCCCATCATGGCTGCGCCTTTTGCCATGCCGGTGATTTGGATTTCGCGGCCGCCGATGGTGATGGTGCGTCCGGCCAGCTTGTGGATGGTGTCGGTGGTCAACATGCCGCGGGCGGCGGCGATGAGCGAGGATTCGCTTCGGCCCAATTTGCCGGCGATCGTCGATATGCCGACGTTGATTTTTTCCATGGGGAGGAAGGAGCCGATCACGCCGGTGGAGAGCACGAGGGCTTGGTCGGGTTCGGCGCCGCAGGCTTTGGCGGCCAGCCGGGCCATTTCCTCGGCGTCGCGTATGCCGCGTTCGCCGGTGCAGGCGTTGGCGACGCCGGAGCAGATAACGACGGCTCGCATCCGGTCGCTCGGAGTGCGTTTTCGATCGACGGCGACGGGGGCGGCGTAGACGAGGTTTTGGGTGTAGACGCCTGCGGCACTGGCGGGCGTTTCGGACATAACAAGCGTCAGATCCTGCTTGTGGGGATCGCGTTTGAGACCGCAGTGGATGCCGGCCAGCACAAAGCCCTTGGGAACGTTAATCGCCATGTTTGGATACTCCTTCCATCGCGGGAGGATTTTTTATTGTTAATTGATAATCGAAAGAAAATGGTTGGATTGAGGTTGTCGGCTGGCCTTTGCTTCGCTCGACTTGCCCTACATTGTCGGCGAGCTATCGCTAAAGCTTGATCCGCCCTACATTATTGTTGTTTCTACTTAGATTTGGATTAGAGGGCTGTGGTTTCGGGATAGCCGTACATAAGGTTGAAGTTTTGAACGGCCGCGCCGGAGGCGCCCTTGATCAGGTTGTCGATGCAACTGACGGTCAACACGCGGCCGCGGACGACGCGGGCGGTGATGTCGCAAAAGTTGGTGCCGGTGCAGTCTTTGGTGGCGGGCAGATGATCGACGACGCGGACGAACGGTTCGTCGGCGTAAAAATCGCGGATCGTTTGCAAGACTTGCTCTTCGGTGACGTTCGACTTGGGTTGCGTGTAGGTCGTTGTCAAAATGCCGCGATCCATGGGGGTTAGGTGCGGCGTGAAGATGACTTCGACGGGCGAACCGGCGGCGATGCTCAGGAGTTGGTCGATTTCGGGCGTGTGGCGATGTCGACCGACGTTGTAGACCGAGATGCTTTCGTTGCACTCGGGGTAGTGGGTCGTGAGCTTGGGCGTGCGTCCGGCGCCCGAAACGCCGCTCTTGGAATCGACGATGATCGACTTGGGATCGACCAAGCCGGCTTTCAGCAACGGGGTCAGAGCCAAAATGGCCGTCGTGGGATAGCAGCCGGGATTGGCCACGAGCCGGGCCAAAGGAATTTGGTCGCGGAACAGTTCGGGCAGACCGTAGACGGTTTTGCCGAGCCGCTCGGGATC
This sequence comes from uncultured Planctomycetaceae bacterium, assembly GCA_964458015.1. GTDB lineage: Bacteria > Planctomycetota > Planctomycetia > Pirellulales > Thermoguttaceae > CAYWGR01. The sequence goes on along the minus strand of CAYWGR010000029.1, from coordinate 36,874 downwards.
GGCATGTTTCTGGCCGTACCACTCGGCATAGACATCGGGATCGTTGAGGCGATAGTCGGCGCTAAAATCGACGACGCGGCTGCCGGCGTCGAGCAGGGCGGGGACGACGGCTGCGCTGGCTCCGTGGGGTAGGCAACTGAAAACGCACTGGGCCCTGGCGGCGACTTCGGCGGGGCTGAGGTCTTCTAAACGCAGATCCAGACGATTGGTCAACGAGGGGTGGATCATCGAGATTGGCGGCTGGCCTTCTTGCCGGCTCGTGACGGCCACGATTTCCGCCTCGGGATGGCGCAACAGTATTTTAACCAACTCCAAAGCGGTGTAGCCGGTAGCTCCGAGAATGGCGATCCGTGTCATGGGCGTTTAGGTTTTAGACCTCTACCAAATAGGGACAACAAGGGACAAACCATAAAGTATAAAACGAATTGTCCTAGCCGCCAAGGGGGGCGATTCGTTGCTTTTGTTCGGCCTTGCCCCCCGGTGTCGTAGTACTAAGGCGGTCGAATATGTGTGTCAGGATCGTCAGATTCAATCCCAAGAGCATAAATTGAGTCCCGGTATTTGTTCAAAGTCCCTCCGGTTTCGGGATGTAAGGATTGCAGCGTGTGCCGTGCAAATTGCGGCGATTCTTAGGTCATGTGTGGAAACTCGTACTTTTTGTTTCCTCCAATCATGAAAAATGGAATCGGCCTCCTTGGAGTAAGGTAGAACAATCAATCGCTGAAAGTCATCAACCGACTGTGCAAGAAAGTCGTAAGCCTGGGTGATGGAAATCAGAGTTTTTTCTGCCTCGGCCTGACGAATCGCATGAAGTCTGCCGCGGAGAATTTCTTCCACAGTGACAATCGTGATACTTTGCTGACTGACAGGGATTGCCGTGGCACGATCGACAAAACGAGGATTGCCTAAAAGAATTTCAATGAACACATCGGTGTCAAAGACCGTCATCCGCGAACCTCAGCGTTCCGGCGGTCGTAGGCATGGTCACAAATTTCACGAAGACACGGATCGGCGGCGTATTTTCCGGCGAGATCGGAGATGCCAACCGCGCCGAGTTCCACCGAGAACAATTCACCCTGCGCAACACGTTGGGCAAGTTGACATTTCATGGCAGCGATGGCTTCATCACGGGTAGATGCGATAACCCGCAATTCTGGCTGACCGATCAAGGTAGCCGCAAATTGACCCTCGTAAGATTCCACATGCACAGGAAATGTCATGGAGAAAATCCTCCTATCTCTATGGTCTCATTATACTCCAATTACTAAACGTCAGGAAGTATTAAAATTTTGCCTTGGAGTATGGTTCTACTTCGTAACATTGAGCAGGCCTTGCACTTGCAGCCAGTTTTGGAGGCAATCGGACCAGGTGGAGGTGGCGGGGATGCCTTTGGCGAGGCCGACGCCGTGGGGGCCTTTGCGGTAGATGTGCATTTCGGCCGGCACGTGGGCGCGACACAATGCCAGATAGAACTGGACGCTGTTTTCCGAGGGCACGGCGGTATCTTCGTCTGTGTGGAAGAGGAAGGTGGGAGGTGTTTCGGGCGTTACCTGTTTTTCGCTCGACATGCTTCGGACCAAGGCTGGATCGGCGTTGGGGCCGAGCAGATTGTTTTGCGAGCCGCCGTGGGCGTAGGGTTCGCCGAGAGCAATGACCGCATAGCAGAGGATTAAGAAGTCAGGGCGGCAGCTTATACGTTCGATCGGATCGTCGGCGTTTGGGTTGCCTTTGTCGAAATGCGTGCCGGCGGAAGAGGCCAAGTGTCCACCGGCGGAAAAGCCCATGATGCCGATGCGTTGCGGATTGATTTTCCACTCGGCTGCGCGGGCGCGAACGGTTCGGATGGCTCGTTGGGCGTCTTGCAGCGGGGCGGGATGGCCATAGCCGCGGCCGCGGTGGCGGTATTCAAGCACGATGCCGGCGACGCCGAAGGTGTTGAACCATTTGGCAAAATCCACGCCTTCGTAGCTCGAGCATAGACCGCCGTAGCCGCCGCCTGGGCAAACCACGACAGCGGCCCCGGTGGCTTTTTGCGGATCGGGCAGAAAGACAGTGATGGTGGGTTGGTCGGCGGGTTGCGTGCCTTTTGCACCGGGGGCGCCTTTGGGCCAGAGCAGTTCGGGCTTGGGATCGGCAGCGGCCGGCGCGGCAAAAACGGCGAATGCCAGCAGCAGGGCGGAGATTTTTGTTAGAGTTGGGATGTTGATAATGTGTTTGGACATAGTTCGATTCAGGTGGGTGGGGTGAAGATGGGAACTTATCGGAATTTCTATGATATCCGCAGAAAGTAGGGGGTGCAAGCAAGTCGGGGGCAGGAGGTGCAGTAACGGATTTTGGCGGTTGCGAGAACGAACTTGAAATGGGTTATCTATGACAATGGTATGTAACTGCCAAGAAACACGGCGGGCAAGTCCGCCCGCTTCACAGTTTATCTATTTTGACCCCCGCCCGCTTCACGAATAATCTATTTTGACCATAGAAAATTACTGCGCCCGAGGGCTGGCGGGGAGCGATCTCCCGTTGACTTACCCAGCCAATGGCGGTAGATTTAATAGATTCGATACTTATAAAAAATAGCCAGCGGCCGAATTATGTTTACCCAAGTTGTCGATCTGAAGAGCGCGAGCGCAGCCATTGTTGGCGCGATCGTGGATCAGATTATTATTGGGGAATCTCGGCTGTAGGGCTTCCGGCATAAAAACCGAAGTAATGGAGCCCTGGGGCCGAGGACGGCTTCAGGGTTTTTTGTTGGTTATCTTGGACCTCTGACCCCCTGACCTATCCCATGCGACGCATTCAAATTTACGATACGACACTTCGCGACGGCGCTCAGGGCGAGGGCATCAGCTTCTCGCTCCAGGATAAGCTTGCATTGACCAAGCGGTTGGATAGTCTTGGGATCGATTTCGTGGAAGGCGGATATCCGGCCTCGAACGAGAAGGATTTCCAGTATTTTCAGAAGGTCGGGAAGTTGGGGCTTGAACATGCCAAGGTTTGTGCGTTTGGCATGACGCGCCGCAAGGGCGTGCGGGCGGAAGAGGATTCGGGTTTGAAGGCGTTGCTGGATTCCGGGACATCGATCATTACGCTGGTGGGCAAGGCGTCGGCTTTCCAAGTGACGGAAGTTCTACGGACCACGTTGGACGAAAATTTGGCGATGATCCGCGAGAGCGTGGCGTATCTGGCGGCATCCGGTCGCGAGGTAATTTTTGATGCGGAGCATTATTACGACGGCTGGAAGCAGGATCATGGGTATGCGATTGCAGCCATCCAGGCGGCGGTCGAGGCGGGCGCACGGCTGGTTACGCTTTGCGACACGAACGGCGGCAGCATGACCGACGAGGCGGCCAAGATCACGGCTGACGCCGTGGCGCAATTGTCGGCGCCGGTAGGGGTGCATTTTCATAACGACTGCGATTTGGCGGTGGCGAATTCCTTGGTGGGCGTCGAGGCGGGGGCCTCCTTGGTTCAGGGGACGATCAATGGGTTCGGCGAACGTTGCGGCAACGCCGACTTGATCTCGGTCATGGCCAATTTGGCCGTGAAACGGCAGGGATACGAGCTGCTGCGGCCTGAGGGGATCGGCGGGCTTACGGAACTGTCGCGGTATGTGTATGAAACAGTGAACATGAATTTCCGGCCGAATCAGCCGTTTGTCGGCAAGAGCGCGTTTGCGCACAAAGGCGGGATGCATGTGAGCGGGATTGCCCGGACCACGGCGGCTTATGAGCATATTGACCCGCAACGGGTAGGCAACGAGCGTAGGGTGTTGGTGAGCGAGTTGTCGGGGCGGTCGAACTTGGCGGCCACGAGCGCGCAGTTCAACATTCCGCAAGACTCGAAGTTGATGGACCAGATTTTGGCCAAGGTGGTTTCGATGGAGAACGCCGGCTATCAGTTTGAAGCGGCCGACGCCTCGTTTAATTTGCTGGTGCAACGGTGTATGAACAAGTTTCAGCCGCATTTCGAGCCGTTGCATTACAGCGTGATCGTGGACGACAAAGTCGGATCGGTTCAGGCCGAGGCGGCGGTGAAGATTCGGGTCGGCGATGAAACGCGATTCGAGGCAGCCGAGGGGGACGGCCCGATCGATGCGTTGAATGCGGCGGCGCGCAAGGCGTTGAACGGTCATTTTCCGTCGTTGAATCATGTGCATCTGGTGGATTACAAGGTGCGAGTGATCAACTCGGAGGCGGCCGCCGCGGCTTGTGTTCGCGTGATCATCGAGAGCCAGGACGAGAACGACGTTTGGGGCACCGTGGGCGTGAGCGAAAACGTTATCCAGGCCAGTTGGATTGCATTGCTGGATAGTTTTGAATACAAGCTTTGGAAGGATGAGCAGGAGTAGTGGCTAGTGGCTAGTGGATAGTGGATAGTGGATAGTCGCTAGGGACTAGCCGAAAACTGATAACTGATAACTGAAAACTGAAAACTTTTTATGTCTACTGATACAAGCAGCGCGAACGAATTACCGAAACAATACGATCATGCAGCGGCCCAGGAGCGGTGGTATCCGTTCTGGGAGGAGCAGGGCTATTTTCATAGCGAGCCGAATCCGCTGCGGGAGCCTTTTACGATTGTGATTCCGCCGCCAAACGTGACGGGGGCGTTGCATCTGGGGCATGCGTTGAACAACACGCTGCAAGATATTTTGATCCGGCAGAAGCGGATGCAAGGCTATGAGGCTTTGTGGATGCCGGGGACCGACCATGCAGGCATCGCCACGCAGGCGGTCGTCGAGCGGCGGTTGCTGAGCGAGGAGAAGCTGAGCCGGCACGAACTCGGCCGCGAAGGTTTGGTCGAGCGGATTTGGAAGTGGAAAAAAGACTATGAAACGCGGATCATCGGCCAACTGAAACAGATGGGTTGCAGTTGCGATTGGCAACGGGTTCGATTTACGCTGGATCCGGTTTGCGCGAAGGCGGTGCGGCACACGTTTTTCAGCCTTTTCTGCGAGCGGTTGATTTATCGTGGCAAGCGACTGGTGAATTGGGACACGATGCTGCAAACGGCCGTTAGCGACGACGAGGTGTTCCACGAGACCGTGGCGGGGCATTTCTGGTATTTCCAATATCCAGTTATTAACCCAAGGCCGGGCGAGCCGACGCATATCACGATTGCCACGACGCGGCCGGAGACGATGCTGGGCGATACGGCGGTGGCGGTACATCCGGATCCGGCCGGGGCGTTGGATCGGGCGGAAGCCGATCTGCAAGAACGATTGGCCGATGCACCGGCGAAACAGAAGCCGGAGATCGAGGCCCAGATCGAGGAAGTGCGGAAGCGTCGCGAGGAGATGTTGCCGCGATTGATTGTCTTGCGCGACATGGCCTTGGACGGTCGGCGGTTGATGTTGCCGTTGGTGAATCGCGAGATTCCGTTGGTGGCCGACGTTTGGGCGAAGCCGGAGATGGGCACCGGGGCGGTCAAGATTACGCCGGCGCACGATCCGAACGACTACGAAGTCGGCATGCGCAAGAATTTGCCGATGGTGAATATCTTGAACCTTGACGGCACGTTGAACGAGGAGGCGGGCCCCTACAAGGGATTGAGCGTGTTGAAGGCTCGGGATCGGGTGGTGGCCGATCTGGAGAAACTGGAGCTTTTAGTGGAGGTTGAGGACCGGCAGATCGAATTGGCCCATAGCGACCGTTCGAAGTCGGCCATCGAGCCATTGTTGACCGATCAGTGGTTCGTGAAGATGGAAGGTCTTTCGCAGTTGGCGATCGATGCCGTCGAGGACGGCCGGGTGAAGATTTTCCCCGAGCGCTATACGAAGGGTTATGTGGATTGGTTGAGCGAGAAACGCGATTGGCCGATCAGCCGGCAGCTTTGGTGGGGACACCAGATTCCGGTGTGGTATTGCAAGACGGCTACGGAAGACGAACTGAAGAAGGCGTTTGCCGGGCGCGGCGACGTTTCGTGGCAGCGGGACGATCAGCACGGGCATTGGCAGATCTGCGTCGAGGACGGCGAATTGGCCGATGACGCGGTGCCGGGCCATACGCTGACGCGCGAGCATGACGTGTTGGACACTTGGTTTAGTTCGGCGCTTTGGCCGCATTCGACGTTGGGATGGCCGGAACAGACCGAGGATCTGAAATACTACTATCCCACGAGCGTGCTGATCACCAGCCGCGACATCATCACGCTTTGGGTGGCGCGTATGGTGTTGACCGGTCTGCACAATGTAGGCGAAGTGCCGTTCCGCGACGTGTTTATTCATCCGAAGATTCTCGACGGCTACGGCGAGGGCATGTCGAAGAGCAAGGGCAACGGCGTCGATCCGGTCGATGTGATGGAGAAGTTCGGGGCCGATTCGTTGCGGTTTGGCTTGGCCTATTTGACGACCGAAACGCAAGACGTGCGGATGGCCGTGGAGTTTGAGTGTCCGCATTGCGAGAAATTGATCGAGCAGACGCGGGAGAATCGCACGAAGCCGCGGATCAAGTGCAAGCATTGCGGGAAGGAATTTTCGACGCAATGGGCCGAAAAGCCCGAGGATAAGGAATTGCCGCGCGGCGCGGTGGTGAGCGACCGGTTCGAGCTTTCGCGGAATTTCTGCAACAAGCTATGGAACGCATCGCGATTTGCGATGATGAACCTGGACGGGTTCGATCCGGGGCGCGTGGCCGACGACGAGTTGGCGGTTGAGGATTCATGGATTTTAAGCCGTCTGGCGACGGTGACGCAGCAGGTGAGCGATGCGTTGGATGAATATCGCTTTGCGGACGCCGCCCGGGTGCTTTACGATTTTGCTTGGGACGAATTTTGCAGTTTTTATGTGGAGATGGTGAAGAACCGGCTTCAAGACGAGACGGACCGCGTTGTGGCGCAGCGGGTTTTGGCCCACACGCTGGACACGCTTTTGCGACTATTGCATCCGATGATTCCGTTCTTGACCGAGGATGTATGGCAGCGGTTGGGCGATTTTGCGCCGGAGCGCGGGATCGACGAAGTTTTGCCGGCAGCCGAGAGCATCATGTTGGCTCCGTGGCCGGAGTGTAATCCGATGCGGCAGGATCCGGAGATCGAGGCCCAGTTTGCGCGGTTCCAAGAGGTGTTGCGCGCGGTGCGCGACATCCGCGCCAGGCAGGGCGTTGCTCCGAAGGTGCCGCTGAAGTTTTCGGTTCGTTGCGATGTGCAAGTCGCCGAGCTCTTGTCGCCGATGGGGCCGTATTTTGTTTCGATGGCCAATGCGGAAGCGACGGCCATGGGGCCGGAGGTGGCCTCGCCGGCGTTGAGCGCGAACGTTGTGCTGCCGGGCATGGAAATTTATGTAGATCTGGCCGATTTGATCGACGTGCCGGCGGAAATCGCACGGAAGAAGCAGGAAGTGGAGAAGCTGACGGGCTTTATCGCGTCGAAGGAAAAGAAGCTGACGAATGCGAGTTTTGTCGAGCGAGCCCCGGCCGATGTGGTTCAGAAAGAGCGCGACAGTTTGAAGGATTTGCAGGATCAGTTGGCGGCCGCGCGGGAAGTGTTGGAGCGGCTGTCGAGTAAGAAGTAGAGCAGGGGGATGGTGCGTCGGGATGTATCCCGCGGAGGTAAGGGAAAGCAAAGGGTGGTGCGTCGCGGACGCACCCTACGGAGGCAAGTAGAGGTGTGGTGCGTCGCGGACACATCCCACAGCGTTGGAGAATGCTATGCCGAGGCGAGTGGTCGTGGTTCGATGGTTTGCGGTCATCTGTTTGGCTGCATCGGTTTCGACGCAGGCGCGGGGCCAGACGCCGTTGACGGTGCGGGTGGGCGATGGGCCGCAGAGACGGATGGAAGTGCGAGCGAGCGACCGCGTGGTGCTTCAATCGCCGGCGGAAGGGCTGTGGTCGGTTGCCACGGCGTGGAAGGAAGGCTGGCCTGATGCTTGGCGTCATCAGAATATTGAGAAGGTGGAGCAGGCCGGCGATTGGATCGTGGTGTCGGCGAAGCTTTCGTTGCCGCAGGGTGTGTTGGAACTGCGCGACGCTTACCGTCCGGAAGGCAATCTTGTGCGCGGCGTGCGGCGATTTTCTTGGCATGGGAAAGAAGAGTTGCCGCGATGCACGCTTTCAGTGCGTTGGATTGTGCCGGGGGCGGTGAATGCCAAGCCGTTGCTGCCCGGTATTCTGTATTACGGCAATCCTTCCGGGGCTCGGACGGGCGCGGGGGCCGTGGCTGTTCATGCGGGAAAAGCGGGCGAAGAGTCGATTTTTGAAGAGCATCGCTATCCGATTCCGTTTGCGAGCCTTGAATGGAAGGACAATGCTGCGTGGCGCGGCGCGGCGCTGCACACCGTTCCGTCCCTGGCGGTTGGCGGGAATCATGCGGATCAGTGGTGGTCGTTGGGTGTTATTGCGCGCGAGGATGCCGCGGAACTGACGCTGTTGTCGGGGCCGTGCGCTGCGAACGGCAAGCATAGCTTAGTGAAGGCGTTGCAGGGGAAATTTCTGGAGTATCCCGATGCTTGGGTCTGTTTGAAGCCGGGCACGATTGTTGAGAAGGAGTTTTTGCTGGAAGCGTATCCCGTCGCCAGGCAAGGGGCCGGTTTTCAGACGCCGCTGCGGACGGCCATGAAGCTGTATCATCCTTACGGCGTTGATGGTTTGCCGAGTTACGACCAGATTGTACGAGACAAGTATCGGTTTGCCCGTTCGCGTTTTCGGGATCGGCAGAAGGATCCGGGATTCGAGATGTTTCCGGATTTTGTCGAGGGGACGCATTACGTGATGGGATGGTGCGGGCAGGCCGAGGCTTTGGGCGGGGCGTTGCCGGCATTGAATAAACGGCTGGGCGATGTGAATGCCGCGAAGATGGCGGCGCGATCGCTCGATCTGTTGGCAAGCAGCCCCTTCAACAAGGACGGATTTCTGTTGAAGTATACGGCCGAGACGGGAAAATGGTCGGAACAGGATCCGGTTTCCCAGGGACAAGCGATGGAGAATTTTGCCCGGGCGATTTTAATTGCACGGAAACATGGCGGCACGGATACGAAAGCTTGGAAGCAGTTTTTGAAAACTGCTTGCAAGATTCACGCGGCTCGGATCTTGCGGGATGACTGGCGACCGGTTTCGACGGCCGAGGCGTTTTTTGTGTCGCCGCTTTGTAAAGCTTATGGTTTGTTCGGCGACGCGGAATTTCGGAACGCTGCATTAAAGGCTGCTGACTATTACGCGAAGCGGCATCTGGATATGTCGGAGCCGTACTGGGGTGGCACGCTAGACGCGCGATGCGAGGATAAAGAGGGTGCGATGGCGGGTTTTCATGCGTTTCTGGCGGCGTATGAGATGACCAAAGAGTCTCGGTATTTGGAGTGGGCCGAACATGCGATGGATGTGGCGCTGACGTACACCGTGGTTTGGGATATTGATTTGCCAGCCGGCCGGCTGCGCGATCATGGTTTCAAGAGCCGGGGCTGGACGGTCGTTTCGGCGCAGAATCAGCATCTGGATGTTTTTGCGGTGCTTTATACGCCTGAAATCTGGAGGATGGGAGATTATCTACACCGCAAGGATCTAAAACGGTTGGCGGCGGTGATGTATCGCAGTTGCGGCCAGTTGATCGATCCGTTCGGCAGCCAAGGGGAGCAGATCCAACAAACGAATTTCGGCCAGTCGGGCGATCTTTCGGATGTTTTTCGGATGCGAGGCGGTTATAGCGAACACTGGACGGTGTTTTGGATCACAGCGCACTTTTTGAATGCAGCAGGGCAGTTTGAGGAGATGGGGGTGGACTTGGATCGAATGGAAGAAGCGATTTCGGCTGCGGGAAGCAAGTGAGGCACGTTCATGGATACGGAGATGGGCAGATAATCTCCAATCTGGCGTGAAAGCGGGGGTGTGCCGGATGGCAATCAGGATAGGTGCGTTACCATGTCTTACATGAACACGTTGACGATCCGAATTCCTGAAGATT